>CALCRE010000151.1 GCA_937894465.1 uncultured Clostridia bacterium | reverse complement strand
ACGCCGATTTGCTCTATATTTCACGCTCGCTCTTCAAAACTGAAAATCGCTAGACATTGTGAAAACAAGTAGAAAAACCCATAGAAAGAACCGGATCACAAATTGACCCGGTTCTTTCCAATTTTCGTTATAATACTATATTACAATAAATCGCTTACATCCACCCCGTCTTTTCTTTCAGGCTTTGAGTTTAATAGTCCGATGACACTGTTTTCATGTCGATAAGTCAGTGTAAATGCGGGACGGTCTTTGGATGCGCGGTAACGGCCGATGCATTCATAGGGTGCTTGGATCGGCTTTTTGATTTTGAATGTTTCCGTTTTTTCAATGAATTTTCTTAGAGCAATGTATGCACCGTTTCGAATAAGTTCACGGGCTTTTAAAGGATGAATATGAATGGCTGCGTGGTTCCTGTTGATGGTTTCTTCAAAGGTTTTATCCAATCCCTTTCCCGGTACCAAACCTTCTTTTACAGAAACAGTCACGATTCCTTCAACAAGATCTTGCGCCTCTTTGGTAAATGCCAAATCTCCGCTGCCGAAAATGGATGCAACATTCAATTCCTCTGCACAATATGTCATTTTCCCGAATTCTCCCACTGAGACATCGTTAATGGTTACATCAATGGAATATTGATTTCCGGTATGACAAATATGGGCTTTTTCAGTGGATGCTTTGGCATGTTGCCCGATGTGACACATGCAATCGAAAGACGCATCCAGTCCGAAAGGATATGGATCCGGGAAACCTCTGATCAAGCGTACCCGTGGATCCAGCTTCATAAAATTGATGGCTCCCGGGCCATGTCCGTCAGCTACTAATATCTCATCCGCACCGGCTTGGAATAAGCCTTCTATGGCGGCATTGACCTCTTCTGTCAATAAAATCTTGGCATCTTCATAGTATCTGGAATCTCTCAACACCCAATCTTCCCGGTTAATAACACCGGCACACCCTTCCAAGTCGGTCATAATGTACACTTTCATATCCTAATTACTCCTTACTTTCATTTTTTATATCACATACAATGGCGGCATAGGAATTGAAGCTACCCGAGGGTATGTTCAATGCACTAGAACCATCTTGTATAACCATAGGTATTTCAATTTCATTTTGGTTTTCAGGTGAAATCAAGACCGCTTTACTGATGTTTAGGCCATTGTGAAGCTTTAAAACGGCTTTATCATAATCGTCCGCCTTGTAACCGGAAACAAATGACGGAATCAGATCACTGTGCCCGATGTCCACAGGATCTTTAGGATATACATTATCAGTATTCACTATATGGATGATGAGTTGCTTACGGTTACTCGATTGAAATGCCGTTATCACCCAATCGTCCGGTCCTTTTTCCAATGTAACGGGTAAATCCTTATCAATAGGTTCCATGACAATATTCATGACACGCTTCATTTCATCGAATTTGTAATCAGGACTTTTTTTCCGTACTTCCGTTTTTTGAAAACGGTCGGCATTCATGGCACTTTGCGATACCAAGCGTAATCCGCTTGGTATCCAATAAATACAACCTTTACCAACATGTTCACAAATTCCTGTTATATGATTATCTGCTTTTACAAAACCAACATCAGTTGCATTTTTAAAACAATATTCCGTTAGTTGTCCGGTGATCTTACCGGAATTTCCTAAACTGTAATCAAACTCAAATTCCGAATCAATCAATGAAATCTTCTCGGGGATATGTTTGATACCGAATAATCCGGCTGCAACATCAATACTACGAGATCTGCCGTCTGATGATTTGATTCCCGGAAGTCCCGTGATGAACAGACGTCCACCTTGTTCTACATAGGTTCTCAAACGAGTAATTTGGTTTTCATCCAACATGACAAGACTTGGTAATATGATCATGGAGTACTCATTCAGCTTTTCTACCGGATCTTGATCAAATACCATGTCTACCGGAATGTTTGATAAATACATGCCCTGCGCCCAAGTATAAATTTCGCCGGTATGCTTTTGTGCTTTTACATAGTAGGCATTATCCAACGAAAACATAATAGCAACAGGTGCTATTTTTTGCTGATCTGTGTATACATGATTATATTTTTTCTCAAAAGTGCGATATTTTTTCTCGATGGAAGACAGGTCGTACCCCTCCGGAGTGACTGTTAACATTTGTCCCCATGAACCGGCCAAAGCCCAAACGAAATAGTAGGAGTCCTCCCTGTCAGGATAAAACAAGGACATGGAAGGAACATGATTTCTTTGAGCCAACGCATAACGGTGTAGGCTTTCCACATACCAAGAAGGCCACGAAACTCGGATTATAGTGGAAAAACAATTTTCCTGGAAGATCCAATCCCACAAATCTGCTGCCATATCAAAGCAATATCCGGTTGGATTATGGTTAAGAGCAGCCGAAACATAGTTGGGTCTTAATAAATCCAAACCCAGTGATTTAAAATGTTTGTTGACCCCCCGTTGAAAACGTTCTGTGGATTTACGTCGAAATCTCTCCCATGCAATATAGACCGGGTTGTTATAATCCCCGTAAAAAGCTTCCCACTCTTTTCCGGGACCGGGAAGTTCATAACCCGTATCTTCTTTGAACAGTCTTTGGCAATGTTTGCATGCGCAGGCATGGCCTTGTGCGAAGTACTGTACGTCATCAGTCATGATCCCATCCACACCGGTTTGATAAACTCTTTCCAGGTACTTGAAGTAGGCCTCCCGGTAATCGGGATTATTAAAACACATGCAATAACCATTGTAGTTGCTCCATGCATATTCGCCCGTTCTACCGTCTACTTGGCGGAATGAAGAAGCAGGCTTTCCATTCTCAACTATTTCATCATTGATGGTTTCGGCAAGACCCTCCCAAGAAGCAAGAGAACTTCCCCTTGCGTGAAGAATTCGCTCGGTATAGTCCCAATGTTCTTGATTTTGGGGATTAAACGTCAAATGGGAGCTATGATGCTCTACAACCTTTATTCCATGCTTATGGCATGCTTTGACGGTCATTTCCAGACAACGGAGTATTCTGTCCCAATAACGGTGAAATGTCCACCTGAAGTGGGTGCAGCTGAAAGTCATGACAATATTGATTCCCGAGTCGGCAATTTTTTTTGCTTTCTCATCAAAGTCTTCTTGAGAGAACTTAAACAATTCATCGTCATTGTACCAAAAAAAACCGAATTTTGCTTCCCATTTATTCATAAAACCTCCTAGTGATAACAATCATTTATAGATTCTTTTAACCCTGTCATTGATATTGCACAAAATTTCATAAATGATGGTGTTTCCTTTTTCTGCGATGGTATCAACAGTACACTTGCCCGAAGGATCATCTCCGAACAACATGACATAATCCCCTACTTTGACATTGTCAATCCCGGTAATGTCAATCATGAATTGATCCATGCAAACCGTACCGCAAACCGGAGCATACCGATCCTTTATTTTCACTTCATAGTTATTGGTTAGAAAACGTGGAAATCCGTCGGCATATCCCGCCGATACCGTTGCAATCACCGATTCTTCAGATGTTTTATATTTCAATCCGTAACTGATATAGGAGCCTTTCGGAAGGGTTTTGATGTGGTTGATCCTTGCATACATGCTAGCGCAAGGTTTAATATTCAATGTATTTGGTAAACCTTTCCCGAAGGGGTTGTATCCGTACATGGCAATCCCCAATCGAATCATATCCGTTTGATAAGAAGGTGAAGTCAAGGAAGCGGCACTGTTTGATATGTGCGTTATATCATAATGGATTCCACAATCCTTGCATTGATTTAAAATATGGATAAACAGATCATATTGTTTCTTTTGGTAAGCACTATCCGGTTCATCTGAATTAGCAAAGTGAGACATGATTCCTTCCATTTTGACATGATCCATGGAGGCAATAGTCTTTAATTGATTTTGTACAAAATCAACATCAGGAATAAAACCGATCCGATGCATACCGGTGTCAATTTTAATATGTACGAATGCCGTACGGTTAAGCCTGTCAGCCGTTTCTTGAATACGTTTTGCTTCTTTCATATCAGACACCGTTAGCCGAACACTTTCCGGAATCAAGTGCTCTAAACTCTCTTGTGATACACCTGATAGCACCAAAATATGTTTTCTTATGCCTGCTTCCCTAAGCTCCATAGCTTCATAAGCATTGGCGACAGCAAACATATCAGCCTCTTGCGAATGATCTAAAAATTTTGCAATTTCCGATATTCCGTGTCCGTATGCATTTGCTTTGAGCACACACATCACCTTTACCGGTGTTTGATATTGTTTCTTTATGTTTTTAATATTTTGTTCAAGTCTATCTAAATTAGTTTCTAAATAACAATTACACATTTTACCACGCTTTTCTGATGGTTTTCTTGATTATATCACAAATGGTGCAAAAGAAAAGAATGTTAATATATAATTTAAACGATTTCATCAAAATCCAACGGTTCAATATCCATCCTTATGAACATCTCCGAATCATAAGGTTGTGCTCTTCTGCCTGAAACCGGCACTCTGGCCTCGTTAAAATCGATCACCACCATAGGCCCTTTGTTGAAAAAGATAGCTCGAACCGGCATGCTTTGCTTTTTCTATTGTTTGGGAATCGTTAATCAAAGCCCCTGCTGCATTTTTCACATTCATCTCCATCATTTTTCTAAGAACATGAGTACCGTCTCCTGGAGTACCTGCACCGTGTTATCTGATACATCGGCAATCACAATAGGCCCTTTCAGGAGATTGCAACGCTTCCATGTAATTTGTGAATCAAGGTCCGTCCGGTTATTCGTTTGGGTAATGTCCCTCATGGTGGAATCTTTTATTATAAAACATATCATGCCAATGTCCATACTGCTATAATGCTATTATAACAAGACAAGGTGGTGAATCTATGTGTAATATTGCAGGATATAACGGAACAAAGCGTGCCGCTCCTGTACTAATTGATATGATGCTACGTGAGGAAGGTTTCGGAGGTGGCTATTACAGCGGCCTGGCCACCCTTCATGAAGGCAAAATCCATTATGCAAAACTTACCGGAGGCATGAATAGACTCTTGTCTTTGACTGATGCGGCATCGCTTCCGGGCAATATCGGAATTATTCACAGCCGCTCGAAATCAGGAGGCGGCGATGAATGGGCACACCCGTTTATCGGCAGAGATGGAAGCGCGGCATATGTCGCCAACGGTGCACCGGGAATATTTAAAGATTCTCCGGCAACCGGTGAAATTGCCGCCCAATTGATTCAAGCAGGTTATAAATTTACATCAAGGGCTGAAAAGCGTATAGGCAGTTATCCCCGGCTACCGGACGGATCATGCGTTCATATGAGCGATATTATGTGTCAGCGGATCACATGGCATATTCAATCAGGTATGAGCGGAGCCGAGGCTATGACAAGAGCTTTCGAAGAAATGCCGGCTGAAATTGTAGGTGTTTTGTTAAGTATTGCGGAACCTGAACAGATTACCGTAGCGCGGGTAAATATGCCTATGACACTTGGCTTTTCCGAGGATGGAGCATATATATCAACTGCTGCCATTGCTTTCCCAAACTATGTAGGTCATGTTACACTTCTACCTGAAAATGCCACCTCCATCATAACTCATAACGGCTTTTCATGCATACCTTTCACACATCCAAAAGCTAAAGTGGAGGCAATCACACCTTATATATGGAAATGTGCATACAGTTTTATAGAAGAAAAACTGTCCGATGAAAAGCCATTGTCCATAGGCGCAATGTGTTCTTTGTGCGAACCCTTATTTATGAAAGATGCACCTGACCAAAGTGCCATGCTTGTTTACGAAATATTGCGTTGTATGAACGATCAAAAAAGAATCCAAATCAAACCAAAGGCTGTACCTGGTGCGTTTGATGATCTCACTGCCCTTCGCTTTTATATTGAACCATATGAATTTATTAAGGAGAATTGAATGATTACATACAAAAAGGTTGATACAACCTACTTTCCCCAATACGACCAAATCCCAATGATTGTCCACGTATCCGCTTATTACCGAATTGAAAAGGACAATCGGGGTTTGGGTGGATTTACACTTGTAGAAACTCCCGTAGAACCATATATTAAAAACTTCTGCACCAGTGATGACGAGAGCATAACGAGATGGGAAAAACGGTGGAACATTTCCAATTGGGCATTCTTTATGGCATTTGTCGGAGAACGGCCTATCGGTGGTGCAACAGTAGCGACCCGTACCAAAGAAATCAATATGCTCTCAGGGAGAAACGACCTCGCCGTGCTTTGGGATATTCGGGTGGCTGATACATATAAGCATCAAGGTGTAGGACAGGCATTATTTGATATGGCTGTGGATTGGTCCCGTGAGCAGGGGCTTGTACAGATGAAAATAGAATGTCAAAACAATAATATTCCGGCTGTAAAGTTCTATCATAAACAGGGAGCTGTCCTGTCCGCGGTAGACGAATACGCCTATTACAATGAACCGGAATATCGGCATGAAGTACAGCTTATATGGTATTTGAATCTATAACGAGGAGATTTTCACATGACATCTCATAAAATGCTACATCTCGTACAATCACAGCTTGCAACAGATATGAACTGTACGATTAACGATTTAAATGGTAACAAGGACAGTTTCATTTTCACTGAGGTTAAGGACAACCCAGGTCGTAGACCATTCCCCCGAAGTGAACAACACTTTGAAATGCTGTCTATGGGTCAGTCCATTGTCGTTTCTGCATCGCCGAAGATACTTGAAATTGTGAAACCTCTACTTGAAGGCAAAGTTCGCGACGAGGCGTTCTCCATGTCCTTTGTGTATGGACACAGCCTGTATTACTTACCCGACTTACCACAAATAAAGCAGCTGACTTCGCCTGACGGGTTTGCTTATGAAATTGTCGAGCAGAGTAATATACCACTGCTATACAGATACGAGGGATTTCGCAACGCTATTCAATATGATGCTAGTCACCCGAGGCCCGACATTTTGGTGATGCTAGCGAAAAAGGATGGCAGAATTGTAGGTATGGCAGGAGCAAGCAGTGATTGTGCTATGATGTGGCAGGTCGGTATTGATGTGCTTCCCGAATACCGAAACTATGGATTGGCTGCGTATCTTGTTAATCGTTTGACTCTTGAAGTTTTAGAACGGGGATATGTTCCCTATTATGGTACCGCATCCTCAAACATTGCTTCACAGCGTGTCGCGCACAGAGCAGGTTATTTTCCTGCGTGGGTATGCGCATATAAGGGTAAGTTTGATGGGTTGGAATGTTTACCAACGTGTTAAGGAGTGTTCAATATGCTTAATAAAAACATCATTATCAATAAACTGCATGAAGCGTTAGAGCCCTTGCCCTATATCTACGCTCTTTGGCTTGAGGGTGCAGACGCAGTAGGTACTGCAGACGAATATAGTGACATTGATATTTGGGTTGATTTTGAGGATGAATATGAGGAAAAGGCATATGAAGCGGTTGAAAACGTCTTGACCGAACTTTCTGCTATTGACTATAAATACGTTATGCGTCACGACCATCCTAAAATCCGTCAGCGAATATACCATCTTGCCGGAACGAGTAAATACCTTATGATTGACTTCTGCTGGCAACTCCACAGCCGCCCGAAGGAAGAATACGTCTATTACGAAAACGACAGCATCGAAGCAGTGAAGGTGGTATTTGACAAAGACAATATCATTAGCCACAAACCTCTTGACCTTTCTGAGTTTGAAAAATGGAATCAATCCCGTTTTGAAGAAGCAAAATACTGCAGGATGCAGCATATTCGTGTTGAGAAATACGTTCATCGCGGGCAGTATCTGGAAGCATATGCTTATTACAATCGGTATGTGTTAGAGCCGCTAATTGTTCTGCTCAGATTAATTTATACACCGGCGTATGCTAACTACTACCTAATTCACATTTCGCAGCACATCCCGGTCTCCGAACGAAATCGACTTGAATACTTCACGCAAATAGGTTCTCTTGATGATATAGCGGAGAAGATGCCGCAAGCCGGTCAATGGTTTGACGAGCTTTTCGAAAAGTTTGATGAGAAAAGTGACTAAAGTTTGCGTAGTACTTTTCAATAATAAAAGACTGCACTAAAAGTTTTATCCTTCGGTGCAGTCTATAAATTTGAGTCTATTTTGCTTTATATCTTCTGTACCCCTAACGTTACATCCTCGCCATTGATGTTCCATTCTTTAATATAGCCTTCGGCTCTTCCGGTGATGATTTCTTTAGCTAAAACTTCTTTTTTTATGATCTCATCGAAGCGGTTGAATAATTCTGTAATCAGTTCGCTTCCCATGTAATACACGTTGATGTTATCCAATATTTCAAAGTCCGCTTCTTTTCGCATGGTTTGAATTTTACTCAAGATTTCCCTCAAGTAGCCTTCATCAATCAATTCACGGGTTAATTCCGTGCTGATGACCACAACGGTGTTTTCATTCCGATCCGTCACATAGCCTTCTTTTTTTGCCGTTTCGTAGAGAACATCCTCTTCATTCAACACTACGGTCTGCCCATTAGCATCAAAAGATATGTTTCCGTTGCTTCTTAATTCTTTCATCAGCAAACTACCGTCTGCAGATTTCAAATACTCGTTGATGGCGGGCAGCAATTTACCATACTTAGGACCTACTGTCTTGAGCTGAGGCTTGAAGCTGTATGTGGAAAATTCCTCTTCGTCTTCAATGACGGAAACATTTTTTATGTTCAACTCATTCTTTATGATTTCAACATATTCCGGTTCCAATGCTTGCTCGCTCTTTATATATAGCCTGCTAAGGGGCTGTCTGTTCTTAATGTTTGCCGTGTTTCTGCAGGATCTTCCTAATGTTACGATATTCAGTACAGCCTCCATCTTATCCTCTAAGGACTTGTCAATCATGGAAGAATCAACTGTGGGATAAGAACATAAATGAACCGATTCCGGAGCATTCGGGTTGACCGAACGAACTAGGTTTTGATAGATTTCTTCAGAAATAAAGGGTGTAAACGGAGCAGCCAGCTTGATCAATGCTTCCAAAACGGTATACAAAGTCATATAAGCGTTGATCTTATCTTGGGGCATTCCTTCCTGCCAAAAAATTTCCCTGCTTCTTCTTACATACCAATTGCTCATTTCATCTACCAAATTTTGCATGGCACGTGCAGATTCTGTGATCTTGTATGAATCCAAACATTTGTCCACATATTGAATCAAGGAGTTGCATTTGGATAACAACCAACGATCCAACGAGGACAATTTATCGTATTCAAGAGTATGGTCAATAGGATTGAAGTTGTCGATTTCGGCATACATGATGTAGAAAGCATAAGTATTCCACAATGTACCCATAAACTTCCGTTGACCTTCATTCACCGCTTGCTCATGAAAACGACTGGGCAACCAAGGTGCACTGGCAGAATAAAAATACCATCTGACCGCATCGGCTCCTTGTTTATCCAAAACAGTCCAAGGATCTACTACATTCCCTTTGTGCTTGCTCATTTTTTGACCGTCTTTATCTTGTACCAATCCTAATACGATACAGTTTTTATAGGCAGGTTGATCAAACAACAAGTTTGAAATGGCATGCAATGTGTAGAACCAACCCCTTGTCTGGTCCAACGCCTCGCTGATGAAATCCGCGGGAAAGTTATCCTTGAATACATCCTGGTTTTCAAATGGATAATGCCATTGGGCAAAGGGCATGGAGCCGGAGTCATACCAACAGTCGATGACTTCGGATACACGTTTCATTTTGCCGCCGCATTTTTCACACTTTAAGAAGACATTGTCAATATAGGGTTTGTGTAATTCAATATCATCCGGTACGTCGATTCCTTTTTGCTTTAACTCTTTGATACTGCCGATACATTCCCTATGTCCACAGGAACATTCCCAAATAGGCAGAGGTGTACCCCAATATCTCGACCGGCTTAATCCCCAGTCTACAACGTTTTCAAGGAAATTACCGAAGCGGTTCTCACCGATTGCGGGAGGATACCAATTGATCTTTCGGTTGTTCTCCACCAAACGGTCTTTTAATGCGGTCATTCGGATAAACCAAGTGTCCTGAGCATAATAAATCAAGGAAGTATCGCAACGCCAGCAAAACGGATAAGAGTGTTCATAATCTAATGCTTCAAACAACAATCCGCGTTCTTCCAGGTTCTTGATGATTCTAGGATCGGCATCCTTGACAAAAAAACCGGCCCAATCGGTGACAGAATCAACAAACCTGCCTCGATCATTCACTAATTGAACAAAGGGCAAATCATATTTTTTACCTACTCTAGAGTCGTCTTCTCCAAATGCCGGAGCACAGTGAACAATTCCGGTACCCTCGTCCAGCTGAACATAACGGTCAGAAACGACATAATAAGCTTTCTTATCAGGCTTTGCATAATCGAACAAAGGTTCATACTCCAGGCCTACGTATTCTTCTCCCTTTTTGATTTCCAAAACGGTATAATCATGCTTTAACACGTTTTTTGCCAATGCTTGGGCTAAAATATATTCTTCATCACCAAACCTAACCCTTACGTAGTTTTCATCCGGGTTCACCGTTAATGCTACGTTGGAGGGTAATGTCCAAGGTGTAGTAGTCCAAGCTAATATATATCCGTTGTCTTCTCCTTTGATCTTGAACTTGACGATAACGGATTTTTCTTTTACATCCTTATAACCTTGAGCAACTTCATGACTGGACAAAGAAGTTCCGCAACGAGGGCAATAAGGAATGATTTTATGCCCCTTGTACAAAAGGTCTTTTTCCCAAATGGTTTTCAAAGACCACCATACCGATTCGATATAGTTATTTTCATAGGTGACATAAGGATGCTCCATGTCCGCCCAAAAGCCGACACGGTCACTCATCCTTTCCCACTCGCCACGATATTTCCATACACTTTCTTTGCATTTTTTTATAAACGGTTCAACACCGTATTTTTCAATATCTTGTTTGCCGTCGATACCCAATTGTTTTTCAACTTCAAGCTCCACCGGCAAACCATGAGTGTCCCATCCCGCTTTACGCAACACATAATATCCTTTCATGGTTTTGTATCGGGGTATGATGTCCTTGATCACCCTTGTCAAGATGTGCCCTATATGTGGTTTTCCATTAGCTGTCGGTGGGCCGTCATAAAATGTAAATGTCGGTCCGCCTTCCTTTTGTTCTATACTTTTTTTAA
>CALCRE010000150.1 GCA_937894465.1 uncultured Clostridia bacterium | reverse complement strand
TACGAGCTTGGCAGTGGAGATCGAACAACATACCTAAAAAACCGAAAAGGTGTGACTAGATAAAAACGGGGGTCTTTGAGTACTTGACCCGGTGACAGGCTGACATCGGTGATCGTAGTTGAAGCCGTATTGCCCGACTCGGAATTTTCCGGAGGGTTTTTCAATACAAAGCCACCTATTGTGCATACTATAAAAAAGATACCGCTTAAGACCATAAAAGTTTTAAGCTCGCCGAATTGCTGGCCGCCGAAACGGATGATCAATCTTTCGACAATAGGTGTAAAAACCACTCCACCAAACCCTAATGCAGATACAATCAATCCGGTGACAAGACCTTTCTTTTCCGGATACCATTTTTGTGCACAAGCAATGGTTGTAGAGTATGTAAAGCCCATTCCAACGCCTCCCATGAGGCCGTAACCCAGCCATAGAAGCCAATAGGTTTCCGGAGTGGCAAAGGATGCCAACAAAAATCCTGCACTTAAAATGATGCCGCCTGTGATTACAATATTTCTGATTGAAAATCTTGCAGCAAGCTTTCCGCCAATGACACTACCGATGGTGAGTGTGGCTAGTAAAAGTGAAAAGGTTAGGCTGGCAGCTGCATTGTCACCGCTAAAAATACTGTTTGAAATTCCAGTCTGAAAGACGCTCCAAATATATGCCACGCCAAGACATAGCTGTATAGCAATGGATGCCGCTATAGGTATAATTCTTTGATGTGCTTTCATGATTCCTCCAAAATTTTGATTATTAGAAGCTATACTAAATTAGACCGGATAGTCAGTCAATAGCGAAATGGTGATATTCAAATCTTTATTTTATAACTTTGCATGTTCAGATTGAACCGAATATGCATAAATTCAGACTGATTGCAAAAAATACATACGAAAAACTTTTGAAATGGAGAAAATAAAATGCGTTTTTGTTTACCCGCTACAAGTATCAAAGTCTGGCTGAATACCGATCAGGAAGTGAATGATGTCGTATTCGAGACCATTATCAGTAATATTCGCTATTATGCGAAAAAAAGCAGAGATGAGATTATCCAAAGACAATTGATTTTGGATGAAGAATGGGATATTGATAGAGTGATAGAGACCGGAACAGGGGCGATTGTGATACTTGGCGCATTGCTCACATGGTTGACTAAGAACAAGTCATGGGCATTGCTGTCAGGGATCGGCGGAGCATTTTTGTTAAAGCATGCATTGTACGGTTGGTCTCCTTTGTTATCTTGTATTCGGGGAGAAGGTGTAAGAACACAAACAGAAATAATGGCTGAGAAAACGTTATTGGAAGTATTGAAGGAAGATCCGGATTATTTAACAGAAGATAGAATCCGTGATATTGTCCTTAGTATCATTTAAAAAATTCCATTGGTAAAGCTTTCTTAATATATTTGTAAAAATACATGCCTTGTCCCGATGAATCGTATCATGTATAATAATCGTAACGTGGGTAAAATAGGTAATAGCAGATATGCGAAACGATAGAACTGTAGTATGTTATATACGTTAAGGGGGGTTAAAACCGGGGTTCTATTTCGGATCGTCATATTACCCGCAGGATCGGAGCAAACATTCAAAGAGTTAAAGAGTGAATTTGCTTCCGAAATTTTTTATTTATTTTTATATGGAGGGAAAAATGAATCGGGTAAAAAAGGGGATACTATACATACTTATAGCCATGCTTATGGTTTCTATGACTTTCATAGAGCCTGCATCAGTGCACGCACTCGTAAATATACCAGGCAATATCAGAGTGGGCATCTACTTTGTCAATGCATATCAGAATACGACCGTTACAAGTTTTACAACTTCTTCGCCAAACGGCGTCAGTGTGGGGTTTTCTCTCAATGGTGACTACTTTCCTTTTTATGAGCATCAAGGAAGTGACAACCTGAGTGTCTTCATGGATTCCCCTGGAAGCAAATATTTTGTACGGATCGGGGGTATATACTCAGATCGAAATACGGCTCTGTCCTATTTGAATACATATAAATCCAATGGATTGTCTGCATATCTAGTGTATGACAACAATTGGCAGGTGTGGGCAGGATGCTTTAATGACTCGGCTTCGGCGGCGAATGCTGCAAACGGCACGTATGCAGCCAAAACCGGTGGTCAAGGGGTGACTGTAGTAACATCTCCGGTTAGAAATCTTCGGGTGATTAAATCCGATGGAAGTGTGGTGGGTGTATTGCTTAACTGCACCGGAAACTTCCGAGTATATCCTCTTCTGACCGACAGCGTGGTTTATATAAACGGAAAAGGCTATAGAGGACATTTGGATTGCAGTCGTTATTCCGACTCCAATATTACAGTGGTAAACGTTGTAAAATTCGAAGATTACTTGTATGGTGTCGTCCCTAATGAGATTGAAGGGAAGTCTCATCCGGAAGCTCTTAAGGCCCAAGCTGTGGCTGCTAGAACATATACATTGTCCCAATTGGGGAAACATATGAAATATGGATTTGACTTATGCAACACCGAATGTTGTCAAGTATATAGAGGGTATGACAGTGAGTATCCAACTACTTCCATGGCAGTTGATCAAACAAGGGGACAGGTTGTTACATACATGGGTGAACTTGCATCCATTTACTATTTTGCATCCAGTGGCGGGATGACCGAGAATTCTGAAAATGTGTGGTTCTCCAAAGTGCCTTACTTGACAGCGGTGGAAGATCCTTATGAGTCTTCAAGCTATCGATATTCAAACTGGTCTTATGAGTATACACCGCAAGAGATGAAAAAGATGTTGGAAGACAGGGATTATGATATCGGAGATATTGTTAATATTGAGATATCGGAGGTAAGTGCTTCCGGTCGGGCTATCGAATTAGTGGTCACAGGAACAAAAGGGCGGGCTGTTTTCACGAAGGAGAAAACAAAGCAGGTGATTTCACCTTCATTACCCAGTCAAAAGTTTTACATAACAAACGATTCTGTTTTGACTGTTCAAAACGGTGATCACCAAATATTATCCATTGATCCCGGATCTGTAAGAATACAAACGTCTTTGGATACCAATACTTATGTTAATGCGAAAATGAACGGGTTGACTGTAGCAGATACAAACATGGCTATAAAATATGTCCATTTTAATGATAACCCCTCTACATATGTATTTATTGGAAAAGGAAAAGGACATGGTATCGGTATGAGTCAAACAGGTGCGAAAGGTATGGCTGAAAACGGTTATAACTATAGACAGATCCTGACCCATTATTATCAAGGCACCGAAATTTCAACCCTGTCGTAAAAGGAACCTATGAAAAAAAGTGATTTTTATTATGATTTACCGGAAGAGTACATTGCGCAAAAACCGGTTACACCAAGAGACCATTCTAAATTAATGGTTTTTGACAGAAGAAACAATCAAATTCAGCATAAGCTGTTTTATGAAGTGCCGGATTACCTGGAGCAAGGTGATTGCTTGGTTTTATATGATACAAAAGTAATACCGGCCAGATTATTTGGTGTGAAAAAGGACACTGGAGCGAAAATTGAGTTTGTTCTTCTCAAAGAAGTGGAAAAGAAGAAATGGGAAGTGATGCTGCGACCCGGTAGAAAGGCTCAAATCGGAAGCAGATTTGTTTTTGGAGACGGTCTGTTGCAAGCTTCCATCCTTGATATCATCGAAGGTGGTAATCGCATTGTGGAGTTTGAATGTGAAGGACTGTTGGAAAATGTATTGGATCGAATCGGACGATTACCCTTGCCTCCCTATATAAAGGAGCAACCGGAGGATGACAACAGATACCAGACGGTCTATGCGCAATACAAAGGGTCAGCAGCAGCACCGACGGCCGGGCTACATTTTACGCCGGAATTATTGGAGAAGATCTCACAAAAAGGAATCGATATTGCCACCCTTACACTACATGTGGGTTTGGGCACATTCCGACCGGTGAAGGTTGAGAAAATAGAAGACCATAGAATGCATTCTGAACGGTTTACCATCAGCGAGCAGGCATGCGAAATCATTAATCGGACCAAAAATGCCGGAAAACGTGTCATATGCGTGGGAACCACCAGTTGCAGGGTTTTAGAATCCGTCTCAGACGATTCCGGATATGTTCATGCCTCGACAGGTGAAACCGATATATTCATTTATCCCGGTTACACATTTAAGACGGTGGATCGACTGATCACAAACTTCCATCTGCCGGAATCTACATTATTAATGTTGGTCAGTGCTTTTGCCGGAAGGGAAAGAATGTTATCTTGTTACAAAGAAGCGATTGAAAACAAATACCGGTTTTTCAGCTTCGGGGATGCAATGCTGATTATTTAGGTATACCCTTTCTTCAAAAGATTGTATTCCCTTGACTTGTAGGATAGAATAGAGACCGAGTTTTTAAATCAGGTTTTAGTAAAGGAAAAACGAATTGATATGACGGTTACTTATGAATTGATAAAAACATGCAAACAAACAGGTGCAAGGCTGGGAATTGTTCATACACCCCATGGCAGCTTTGAAACCCCGGCTTTTATGCCGGTAGGTACCCAAGGAACGGTGAAAGGAATGTCTCCCGATGAGTTGAAGGAAGTCGGTGCAGGCATCATATTAAGCAATACCTATCATTTATATATGCGTCCAGGACATTCTATAGTCAAAGCAGCCGGAGGGCTTCATGAATTTATGGCCTGGGATCGCCCCATATTAACGGATAGCGGCGGATTTCAAGTATTTTCTCTTGCGAAAAGATCGGATATTAACGACGAAGGTGTGGTTTTTCGATCTCATATAGACGGATCCAAGCACTTCATATCTCCTGAATTATCCATGGAGATACAAAATGCACTTGGTTCGGATATTATGATGGCGTTTGACGAGTGTATCGAATATCCTGTGGAATATGAATATGCAAAAAAAGCCACTGAGAGAACCGCCCAATGGGCCAAAAGGTGCATCAACGCTCATAAGAACACTGATACACAAGCGTTGTTCGGTATTATCCAAGGAGGAATGTTTGAAGATTTGCGCATGCAAAGCGCCAAGGAACTGATTAACATGGATTTTCCCGGTTATGCCATCGGTGGCTTGAGTGTAGGAGAACCCAAACCTGAAATGTACCGTGTATTGGATTTTCTGACACCGGTTATGCCGGTGGAAAAACCCAGGTATCTCATGGGTGTGGGTAGTCCGGATTGTTTGGTGGAAGGAGCCATTCGGGGAGTGGATATGTTTGACTGTGTATTGCCTACCCGGATCGGTAGAAACGGTACCATCATGACTTCCTCGGGTAGAATGATCATTCGAGACTCCCAATATGCAGAAGACTTTACATCGCCGGATCCGAATTGCGGTTGTAAGGTATGTACTACACACTCAAGGGCCTATATTCGGCACTTGTTAAAGGCAAAGGAGATTTTAGGATTACGTCTTACAACTTATCACAACATTTATTTCCTTCTTGACTTGATGAAATCAATCAGACAAGCTATAATGGATGATAGATTAGGTGATTTTAGAAATGAATTCTTTAAGTCATACGGTTATGAAAAGTAAAATCGGAGGTAAACGATTATGAATTGGTTTATAAACAAGGTGTATGCAGAGACAGCAGGCACAGCACCGGCAATGGAAGATGTAGGAATGGGAAGCTTGTTGCTCTCGTCCATATTACCCTTTGCACTGATTATTTTGGTCATGTATTTTATGTTGATCCGTCCTCAGAGAAAAAAGGAAAAAACATTGAGAGATCAAATTAATAATATGAAAATTGGTGATGAGATTACAACTATCGGTGGTATTATGGGTAAGATCGTTAGCATTAAAGATGATGAAGTCACCATCGAGACATCCATCGAAAGAACCAAATTGCAAATGAACAAATATGCCATTAAAGATATAAAACAATACGAACAAGCATAGATCGATGTATATTAGAAGAAGAATAGTTGAAAACCGGCTGTAAAGCCGGTTTTTGTTCAATGAAATAGATCGAAATTCGTAGACAGACGGCTTCGCCTTAATAGGCTATGCCGTCTATAACAAAAGGATTTCTTATGACACACTTGTTTAAAATGCACTTTATTTTGCTTTTCCAATGAATGTTCGGTTCCTTTTCGCTTTTCTCGCTCCTGCTCTGTTCATATACACCAAGCCGCCGATTGTACCGGCCAATACACCGATCACTAAAAGAATAAATGTGTTGAAGCCGATGGAAAAGTCATTATTCATAACGGAACTGATGAAATACAGGATGATGATGTAAATCAAACCGCACAATCCTCCTAATCCGGAGTTTTTCGTTTCGCTGACCCTAACGCAAGTATAGCCTGCGAAAGGAATGCTGACGATTAATCCGATCAATGTGGCGGGGTATGTCATTTTACTAGGAGAATCAAAAGTGGACATCAGTATGGAGAAGAGCACATACAGGATGACAATGGCAATAAGACCGGCTAGAAGCCCTTTTAGAATCGGTATAATAGAAATTTTCAATTTGTCCATAACATTTCCTCTTTATGGTTCATTCTATTAATACATATGGATCACCGAGAGAAAATATAACCTTGCATAGGAAGGAAATCATTTCGGTTGGTTTGGTTTTCAAGTATAATAACAGTAAAGCATATTGTATCAGGAGTTGTTATGAAAAAATATATACTTGCATTAGATCAAGGAACCACCAGTTCACGATCAGTGATATTCGATCAAGATGGCAACATGATTTCCATTTCAAAACAAGAATTCGGACAAATATATCCGAAGCCCGGCTGGGTGGAACATGATCCTTTAGAGATTCTGGAATCCCAGTTGAATACCATAAAAGAAGCTGTGGCGAAAGCCGGTATTGATTACAGTGAAATTGTTTCCATCGGTATCACCAATCAGAGGGAAACCGTTATAGTATGGGATAAGGACACGGGAAAGCCTATACACAACGCCATTGTGTGGCAATGTCGACGAACGGCGGACATTTGTCGTGATATGAAATCCTCCGGTATGGAGGAGTATATAAGAAACAACACCGGACTGGTGATTGATGCCTATTTTAGTGCTACGAAACTAAAATGGATTCTGGATAATGTATCGGGGGCAAGAGAAAAGGCTTTATCGGGGAAATTGTTGTTTGGACCGGTGGATACATGGCTTTTATGGAACTTAACCGGTGGTAAATGTCATATGACCGATTACACAAATGCATCTAGAACCATGATGTTTAACATCAAAGATATCCGGTGGGATAAAGACATCTTAAAAGAGCTGGACATACCTCTTCAGATGCTTCCCTCCGTTCATCCTTCTTCTCATATATATGGAGCTACCCGTTCTGATCTTTTTGGTGTTTCCATTCCCATTGGGGGGATCGCCGGAGATCAACAAGCAGCGTTATTCGGTCAAACCTGTTTTAAGGAAGGCGAAATTAAAAACACATATGGAACCGGTTGCTTTATTCTGATGAACACCGGAAGAACACCGGTTATTTCTCAAAACGGATTGATCACCACTTTGTGTGCTACCGACAAGGAAATTCAATACGCATTGGAAGGTAGCATCTTTTCTGCAGGTTCCGTGGTGAAATGGCTTCGGGACAAATTGCATTTAATCTCATCTTCCGAAGAAAGCGAGCAATTTGCCAAGGATGTACCGGATACAAACGGTGTGGTATTTGTACCTGCTTTTGTGGGTTTGGGTGCACCTTATTGGGATATGGATGCCAGGGGAACCATACTGGGCATCACGGAAGGCGTAAATGCCAAACATATTGTCAGGGCGGCCCTCGAATCCATTGCATGGCAGTCTGTGGATGTCATCCGCCTGATGGAGAAAGAATCCAATGTCAAGGTACCTAAATTAAAGACCGACGGCGGAGCAAGTGCCAATGATTTTCTCTTGCAATTTCAAGCCGATGTTGCTCATGTTACGGTAGAAAGACCTTTGATTCGGGAAATAACAGCTCTCGGTGCGGCATATCTTGCCGGATTAAGTGCCTATGTTTATGATAAACAAAGAATATGCGACAGTTGGAAAGCGGATGCGGTGTTTATGCCGCAAAGATCTCGTTTGGAAACGGATTTGGAATATGTTAGATGGAAAAAAGGTGTATCAAAAGCGATGGGGTGGTGCTGATCTATGATGAGGAAATTCATGAAATATTTGCTTTCAACAATAATGGTTTTATCCGGTATCGTCATGATCATTGTATTGTCCTTGCAAATTTATTCCTACAATGTCCCTTGGTATATGAACCGGATGGACAAGTATGAAATTAGTGAATACACCGGAATCGATAGGGACGATATTGAAAGAATTTGTCATACCCTTGCTGACTACTTGAAAGGAAAAAGGCAAGACATCAATATCACCGCCGATGTGCACGGCAATTCCCGTGAAGTGTTTAATGATAAAGAAAAGTATCATATGGTGGATGTACGAAATATATTTGACCTTGTTCGTTCGCTGACACCTGTTTCCGTGATTCTTTTCATTGTTTGCGCTTTTGCATCGATCAAGACATTCGGTAAAAAAACATTTAATATGGGGATCCTGTTGATCGGGATTGTACCGCCGGTGCTTGTTGTTGTACCGGTAATCGCCGTTCTCGTTGATTTTCATAGAGTTTTTACATTATTCCATGAGTTGTTCTTTACGAATGATTTATGGTTGCTGGATCCGAGAACGGACATATTGATTCAGATGCTACCACAGCCCTTCTTCGAAAGTACCGCATTATTATGGGGTATTACAGCCATTGCTTTATTTTCTATCTGCATCGTTGCGGGAATTGTCGGATTAAAACGAATAAAGCGGCCGAAACACTAATTTGTAGCGCAAAAGAGGTTCCTTATGTTATTATTGTTACAGGTATTATGGTACAATAACAGCAAGCGGATTTTAATTGGATGACAGGAGTGATCATATGTATTATTTAGGTATTGATGTAGGCGGTATGTCGATCAAGGTCGGTATTGTGGATCAAAACGGATCTATTTTGGTCAAAGATAAGTTTCATACAGGTAATGAAAGAAGCTATCAAGAGATTATACGTGATATCGGTGAATTTTCTGTCAATATGATCGAAAAGTCCGGTGTAGGTATAGAGAACATCAAAAGTGTCGGTATCGGTATTCCCGGAACACCGGATTGTAAAAATGGTGTTCTAATTTATGCAAACAATTTGAGTTTTCGAAACGTACCCTTCCGTGAAGATTTGAAGAAATACTTCAATTGCCCGATATATATCGATAATGATGCAAATGTGGCGGCTTTGGCTGAAGCGGTTGCAGGTGTTTGTAAAGATGCCTCGATTTCGATGACCATCACTTTGGGTACAGGTGTAGGAAGCGGCTTGGTGATAGACGGCAAGGTCTACGGCGGTTTCAATTATGCTGCTCCTGAGATTGGTCACATGGTTATTGTTGAGGACGGATATTTGTGCACATGCGGGCGGTATGGATGTTGGGAAGCATATGCTTCTGCTACCGGATTGATTCGTATGACCAAGGATATCGCTCAAAGATTCCCGGGCTCCGAAATTCATCGGATATGCAATCACGATCTGGGTAATGTTGATGCTAGAACCGCTTTTCAAGCTAAGAGAGCGGGAGATTTTGCAGCGACATTGGTGATCCAACGGTTTACAAAACATCTGGCAACCGGTATTGTAAACTTGATTAATTTGTTCCAACCGGAAATCCTGGCGATAGGCGGCGGCCTTTCCAAAGAAGGGGATTATCTGATGGACGATGTGAAGAAAATTGTTTATAGTGAAATATATAGTAAAGACCCTGTACCGCAGTGCAGGATCGAATATGCCAAGATGGGTAATGACGCCGGTATTGTCGGTGCAGCTTTTCTTGGACTGTAAGCATCATAACAATATTACTATATAAGATTACTACAAAAAAATGTACTCAGTTTTTTGTGGAGAAAAGAGTATATATAACAATATTTAATATATGTATAACAAAACGGAGGTATATAATGACTTTAAAATTACTTTCAAATCCAAAGGTTTTGCCACCATTGGATCCGACATTCAAGCCTGCGATATTAGAAAAAATCGCTTATGAGAAATTAGTCAAAGAAAGCGGAAAAGAAGCCACATTAAAAATAGCTGTGGAAAGAAACGGTGGATTGGTTTCTGTAAAACAAATTACTGTATTTGCTGATGATGCTCAATATGCAGACTATTCTTGCTTTTATGCGGAACGTTACGTCAAAACATTATTATGGGTTATGGGCGGACGGAAAATTTACATGTCCGGGCCGGAATATATTTGCCAATATTTAAAAAAGGCTTATTCTCCGGGCGGATTAAGAGATTTTGATGTAAGGACCATGAGCAGAATTTTTGAAAAACCTTTTGAAACTGTGATTACCGATGATAAAGGAATGCCTGCTGAAAACGAACAAGCTGTTCCTTTAGGAAGACACTTAAACGGTTGCCGTATTGGTTTTGATGCCGGCGGAAGCGACCGTAAGGTATCGGCTGTGATCGACGGCGAATCGGTATACAGTGAAGAGGTTGTATGGTTTCCTAAATTGCAGACCGACCCTGATTATCATTATGAACACATTCTAAGCGCTTTTAAAACTGCTGCGGAACATATGCCCAGAGTAGATGCCATCGGTGTCAGCTCAGCAGGTGTCTATGTAGACAATAGAGCCATGATCGCTTCTTTGTTTATTAAAGTACCGGATGATTTATTTGAAAAGAAAGTCAAGGATATCTATTTAAGAGCTGCTAAGGAAATAGGGGATGTACCCATTGAGGTTGCCAATGACGGCGATGTCACTGCATTAGCCGGTGCCATGAGCTTGGAAGATAACGGTGTACTGGGTATTGCCATGGGCACAAGTGAAGCCGGAGGATACGTGAATGAAAACGGTTTCTTGACCGGATGGTTGAATGAACTGGCTTTTGTTCCCGTGGATTTTTCTTTGGAATCAATGGTAGATGAGTGGTCCGGAGATTTCGGGTGCGGCGTGAAGTACTTCTCACAAGACGGTGTCATTAAATTGGCTCCTGCTGCGAAAATCGAACTGGATGAAAGTCTGAGCCCCGCTGAAAAGCTGAAAATCGTCCAAACGGAATTGGAAAACGGAAACAAGGAAGCTGAGAAGATTTTCAAAAGCATCGGCGTATATCTCGGTTATGCTTTGGCATATTACGCTGAGTTCTACAAGATCAAGCATTTGTTGGTGATGGGTAGAGTAACATCCGGAAAAGGTGGAGATTTGTTGATCAATAATGCTAAAAAGGTATTAGATATGGAATTCCCCGAGCTTGCACGTCAAGTGGAACTGCATTTACCGGATGAAAAATCAAGAAGAGTTGGACAATCCATAGCGGCTGCAAGCTTACCGGAAATCCGATAAGCGTAAAGCCAATTGGTATATATCTATAAAAGGAAGTGTATGATACGATGAAATTGGTTAATAAAGGTGCGGAATTTTTTGTACCGGACGGAAAAACAACGGAAGAGTCTTTTGCAAGAACTACATGTATGGCGATTTCCGCCCATCAAGATGATATTGAATTAATGGCGTATGACGGAATATTAAAGTGTTTCGGCTCAGATGACAATTGGTTTTATGCAGTTGTTGTGACAAATGGTGCAGGTAGCCCCAGAGCTGATCTGTATGAAAAGTACACTGATGAAGAAATGATCACCGTCAGAAAAGTAGAACAGAAGAAAGCCGCCTATATCGGCGAGTATTCAGGGCTGGCATTGTTGAATTATCCGAGCTCTGCGATTAAAGATCCTAAGAACGAGCAAGTTGTGGAAGAGTTGAGGGAATTGATTCAAAAGAACGCTCCCAAGACCATTTACACACATAATTTAGCCGATAAGCATGATACCCATGTAGGAGTCTCTTTGAAAGTCATCAAGGCAATCCGCCAATTACCCAAAGAGCAAAGACCGGAAAAGCTTTATGGCTGTGAAGTGTGGAGAAACTTGGACTGGATGCTGGATGAGGATAAGACAATGTTTGACGTCAGCGGACACCCTAACATGGCGTCGGCATTAGTAGAAATATTCGATTCTCAAGTTTGCGGTGGTAAACGTTATGACTTGGCTACAGTGGGCAGAAGACGTGCAAATGCGACTTATGCCGCTTCCCATGGAACCGATGAAGCCGAAAGTTTAATATTCGCAATGGATTTGACACCGTTGATCCAAGACGATCAATTGGATGTTCTCACATATGTTCAAGGTTACATCAACCGTTTTGTAAATGATGTTGCAAGCAAGATTAAAAAAATGTCATGACCAATATAAAGCTCGTTATAGAGTATGACGGGACGAATTATCACGGATGGCAGAGCCAGGTGAATGCAAATACAGTGCAGGACACCTTGGCTTCTGCCATTTATCGTGGTACCGGTGAAAACCCTACATTTATTGGTAGCGGACGTACCGATGCCGGAGTCCATGCTATGGGTCAAACTGTGAATTTTCACACCTGTTCCGACATACCTGCTGATAAATTTAAATATGTAATCAACCCCTTCCTTCCGAAAGATATCTATATTTTGAATTCTACTGAAGTTCCGGATGATTTTCATGCACAATACAGTGCATTGAAAAAAGAGTATGTTTACAAAATCCATAATTCGCCCCTTCGGTCGGTATTTCAGAAAAATTATGCTTATTGGATTGGTATGCCCTTGGCTTTTGACAATATGGCATATGCATGTAAGGACTTTTTGGGAATGCATGATTTTACAGCATTTTGCGCAACCGGGAGCAAGGTAAAGGATTTCACCCGCATTGTTTATCGATCTGAGTTGAAGAAAGACGGTGACTTTATTATCTATACCGTACAAGGAAACGGATTTTTGTATAATATGGTTAGAATCATGATCGGAACATTAATTGAAATCGGGCAAGGCAAAATGCCCAAAGATGCAATCCCGGAAATATTAAAGGGGAAAGACAGGAGAAAAGCCGGAAGAACGGTACCGCCTCAAGGATTGTACTTGAAGCAAGTTTTTTATGAATAACGATTGTTATGATGAAAAAAACGTTTTTTTGGGATGGCGCGTGATTATACGAGAGAATACGAGATAAAACCGGCAAAAACGAGAGATAACATGAGGTATATTAAAAATTTAAAAAATTACCCTTGACATCAGTCGAACCATATATTAAAATACATGAGTGTCTCCGGAAGGGGAATCAAAAATTTGTTTAGAACTTCGAAGGAGGTTAAATATATGAAGTCTTACATGGCAAAGGCAGAAAACGTAGAACGTAAATGGTTTGTCGTTGATGCAGAAGGTAAGGTATTAGGAAGATTGGCTTCAGAAGTGGCCACAATTTTAAGAGGCAAACATAAAGCGGAATATACACCTCATGTTGATGTAGGTGATTATGTGATTATAATCAATGCAGAAAAAGTTGTATTAACCGGAAACAAGTGGGATGATAAAATGTATCGTTACCATACAGGATATATTGGTGGTTTAAAGGAAATACCCTATAAGCATTTTGTAAAGAAAAATCCTCGGAAATTGGTGGAACTTGCTGTGAAAGGTATGTTACCCAAGAATTCACTCGGTAGGGATATGTTTAGGAAATTGAAGGTTTATGCAGGTAATGAGCATCCTCATCAAGCACAAACACCCCAACCTTTGGAAATATGAGAAAGGAGGAGTAATATAAATGGCTAGTGTACAATATTATGGAACCGGAAGAAGAAAAAAATCGGTGGCACGTGTAAGGTTAGTCCCGGGAGACGGAAACTTTGTTATTAACGGTCGTACGTTAGATGACTTTTTCGGATTGGAGACTTTGAAGGTTATCGTGAGACAGCCTTTGGTTTTGACCAATACATTGGATCGCTTTGATATTTTGGTTAACGTTAGAGGCGGTGGCTTTACAGGCCAAGCCGGTGCAATTCGTCATGGTGTATCAAGAGCATTGCTACAAGCTGATGCCGAATACAGATCGCCTTTGAAAAAAGCAGGTTTCTTGACCAGAGACCCGAGAATGAAAGAAAGAAAGAAATACGGTCTCAAAAAAGCAAGAAGAGCTCCTCAATTCTCAAAGAGATAATTTCAAAGTTTACAAAAGTCCCGAAAACACAGCGTTTCGGGACTTTATTTTTTTGTCGTGTCGCAAATTTGTCGCAAACTCAATTTAATACCAGAATAAAATTATATATTTTAATATTATGTTTAGAGTAAAATAAAAATATATATTTTGATATTTTGTACTATAATATATAAACGCTCCCGTGAAGGGAGCAACATTTCAATGGTTGGAATATAAAAGGCTTCCTGCCCTGTTTTTATTGGGTGCAGGAGGCTTTTTTATTCCTTAAGACACTTTTATGCAGGGGTAGAACACGAATTTCTTATATTCCCCTATATAAAAGTGTATATTTATACTAATTGAATATTACAGGGTTTCGATAACATTCGTTCCCATTAAAAAATAAAAAACGAATAGGGTAGGCTCCAAGTACAAAAAGCCTCGGACGGACAATCTGGCACTACTCACAGACCCGCCCGTAAGTTGGATTTTAGTGTTATGTACCAACTCAAATAATAAAGCACGGGGGAAGATGATAGTAAGGCACAGCCATTTGCACGGCTGTCATATCGGTATTCTATATTTATTTTGTAGTTATTGTTAATCAATGTTCAGTGACTCATAATTTATATTGTGATAGAACTTGGTAACTTGGATTTATATTTGTTTTAATGTTTTCGTGGTAACTACAAAAACATATAATTATATTTGGATATGCTATCATAAAGCGTCTAATAATAGACTACCTTAACAGGGTATGGTCCACTGAGATAATATCAAGGTGGAGGATACATACACATAGAGAGTGCAAATTAATCTCATCACTAGGACAGCCAGTAGTGACCGAAAGGGTGTGTATGCCAGACGAGAGAGTCTGGAGTCGAGTAGTTGACCGTGAACCGACAATGTAGATAACGATTGGTTGAAATACCAATCAAGAGAGCGTTTCCATTTCGAGCAAGGCCTTAGCGCCCCTGAGTAGACTTGGAATCGTAATTTAGCGGATACCTCAGCCGAGTAACCCTCGGAACTGTGTTTAAAGGATATGGTGCAGACTTTCTAGCTTTTGCTAGGATAAGTCTGCCCTTCTTTCCCAGAGATTTACTTAAGCTGGCAAAAAAAATACACCAAACGTTGCCTTGGTGTATTTTTTTTGCCAGCTGTTGCCTTATGCGTTTTCCTCGCCTCATTCCCTGGAACAGGAGGCGCTCTCCTGTTCCAGTAGGTGTAGTCTAATTTTTGGTATTAAAATAATTGTAACCTTTGCGTTGACTGTAGTTGCCTCGCTACGCTCGGAATTATGGCGACACAGTGTGTCGCGTTCCCATTCACGAAGATAATTATTTTCCACAATATACCAATTTGCTTTTGATAAAACTATTTCTGGCGTACTGTAGGTATATAAAAATGTACCTCTGATATTGA
>CALCRE010000149.1 GCA_937894465.1 uncultured Clostridia bacterium | reverse complement strand
TCCATATATATTTCATCATCAAGATATTGTCTGCCCCAAAAGTCATTTGCCATAGATCTCATTTGAATATTTACATATTTGTTTGGAAATACAAGGTCAATGCTCTGCCCCGATTTTATGGCCGTTGCATAAGTATTCCGACTCACAGGATCCTGACTCTTGGTGAACGTAACTCCAAAACCCAACTCGTCTTCGCACATTTGAGAAAGCTTCGCCAAGTTTGTAAACATGTTGTGACCAGGTTGCAATATACCACCCCAATAGTATTGACCAAAAATCAAGATATCCAAAGCCTCGTTATTAAACCGTACGACTTCGTGATCCTGTATTTCGACTGTAGTATAGGGTTTCTCCGGATCTTCTTGTATACCGTTTTGATCACCACATGACACTGTCATCAATACGGTGAATAACAGTACTATTATTATATATTTATGTCTTGCCATTTCTTCCCCCTACCGTGAAATCAGCCATTATCTTGGTTAGTGTCCTATATCCATTCGTCCCGTTCCAATCCATTCATCATAATAATAATGTTAGAAAATTAAAACTTCATTCATTTGTTACTACACTACACTTTGATAATATATATGTATGGTTCTTTTTATTCATTTCTTTTTCTTAATATTAATATTTACATAGTGGCAACATTTTGATCGAATAATTATTAACACACCCAGAAAGAAGACATAGATCACAATAACACCAATGATCCCATAATGAAGAAAAGAATCCACATCTATAACATCTTAGTTCTGTTCCGCAGTAAATTGCGTTACCAACACATTGATCATCATGAGGTGATCGTAACCACATCACACAACCGTCACTACTGTAATAAGCATCATAATTTTCACAGGCCGGACAAAGAACAGCAAACACCACATTAACACTAGTGCACATTATGACTAGTACTAGAATTGAACACACGAGCCTCTTCACTTTCATGTTATTTTACCTCCATACTTTATTGAGAAATTTCATTTTGCTTTATTCACTTGTTATATTAAGCACCTATTAAATATGAATATTCCTTTTTGCATATTTCGTGCAGTTGCCATAGAAAATCCCTACATATAGAACTTGTAGCTTATTTATGCAAAGGTTACGTTATTGATGAGTACCAATGCCACAACACATAAATCACCAACTTTCTCACGAGAGAACCCTTACCTCCTTAATACTAGTTTATTTATTTCGAAAACTCGAAACCTTTATCATTAGCTGGTTTTCAAGAGTAGATTTTATGTTCCACCCCCAAAAAAGATTTATTTTCCTTCATGTTTTTACCAAAAACACTTGACTTTTTCAAATCACCCCAACAATCAGCCATGGATGGACCTTTTGTCCGTACTAACTAACGATTTTGAGGTAATTAGTCATGTTAGGCCATTGGCGCTCTCACTCGGAATATCAAAGCTACTTAGTAGAAAATATTGCGAACTTTTACAAGGAGGTTCCAAACAACGTGATCCAATATCAAGATGCATTATCCAAGCTCTACATCCTTGACTTGGATCCCCTACAACCGGTTCTGGCTGAACATTATTCAAACACAGGTGCTCCTGCTAGAAATCAACCGGAGCTCATTCGCTCGTTCTTTTTAATGTCCGAGCAAAGAGAGCACAGCATAACAAACTGGGTCAACACGCTAGCCCATAATAAAATTCTCTGTGTCATGATCGGTCTTTCTCCTTCGGAAATTCACAATGTAAGCTCATATTATGATCTGATCAATCGCATGTGGCTTGCCGATCCCGAATTAGAACACGATTACGAACATTCCCTTCACAGTTTCAGGAATAAACCCAAAAAGAAATTGGGGAAAAATCAAAAACAACCACCCAGACATCCTGATATTGTTAACAAACTTGTCAGTCTTGCACTTGAGGGTAAAACCTTCGAATCTAGCCCGGAACTGTTGATGCAGCATATCTTCGCCAAAATAGGTGTAGAACCGACAGCAAAAGAAGGACGTTTTGGCGATACGGAAAATCTACGCATATCCGGTGACGGAACCTGCGTGAACTCCGGTGGAAGCAGTTACGGAAACAAGGTGTGTGACTGTGTTAAAAATGGTAACTACAACTGCGATTGTCCCCGCAAGTTTTCCGACCCTAATGCCAGGTGGGGCTGGGACAGCTATCATGAGCAATGGTATTACGGCTATACGGAGTATATTCTTTCTGTCTATAACGACGAATTGAAATGCGATCTTCCTTTGTATTTGCGTATAGTTCAGGCACCCCGACACGATGGCGTCTCTGCCGTTGTAGCACTTGCAGAAGCGAGAAAACTGTATCCGGATTTCAAGTTCGGCAGTTTTTGTGCCGATTCCGCTAGCGACAACTATGCTACATACGAGTTGTTGCATGAATGGGGAATAAATGCATTCATACCCTTGAATGAAAAAAACAAAGGTCATTATACCTATCCCCCGCATGTTACAGTGAATGAAAACGGAGTTCCGATTTGTATGGGCGGTCACACCATGGTCAACTGGAGTCTCAATCATGATCGATGCAGAGTAAAGTATCGCTGTCCCCTCGCAACGGGTAAAATTGACTCATGTAGTTGTAAACAGGATTGCTCACAATCCGATTATGGCAGGTGCATTTACATAAAGCCGGCTTGGGATCTTCGTCTGTTTACTGTTGTTCCTCGTAAAAGTGATGAATGGGTTAAACAAATGAAAAGCCGTACCACCCGGAACGAGTCAACAAACGCATCCTAAACGATTACGG
>CALCRE010000148.1 GCA_937894465.1 uncultured Clostridia bacterium | reverse complement strand
GCAAAGGGAACAGCCTACTAGACCGTTCCCTTGTAAAAACAATTTATATGATGTTTTATTACATAGTCATCACTGCTTCATAGCCAGTTTCTTTTGTTCACATCTCCAGCAGTATAATTCTATTTTCTCACCGATAGCCAATGCTTGGAACAACTTTTTAATATAGATGGAAGGTTGATCATTCTCGAAGCCTGTCAAAACAACTTCATTGTTCACATACGCCATCAACTTGTTCTTCATGATTGCATCAGAGGGTATAATTACATAAATTTCACTCTTTTCATCGGATGTCTTCAATTCCAAATGCTCTGACTCAACCATACTTATACTCAACGTTCCCTTTATAGTTTTAGGAGTATACAATAATCCCTGTAAGGCCATGGCTCGCTTTAAGACCACTGCAGCTTCCGCACGAGTTACATAATCCTTAGGTCTCAAGTTTCCATTTTGGTCACCCTTGAATATTCCTTTTTGTTGTGCCAATAGTACGGAACCAAGTGCCCAAACCGATACATCGTCCATATCCTTGAATGTAGCGGCTATCTTGCCTTTTTCATATTGTTCCTTCATCCACTGCACTTCTTGCTCGGAGTTCATTACCCGAATGAGTATCACTGCCATTTCCTCCCTGGTGACCGGGTCATTGGGTCTGAAGATTGCGTTACCACTGCCTTGAATGATATTGTAATAGGCTGCAGTATCGACATAGGGGCGGTACCAGGCTTTTTCATGGACATCCACAAACAACGGTCTTACCAAGTCAGTCATTTTGATCTTGTAATACGGATTTGTCAATAACGATTGCACAACCATCTTTGCGAATTCCGCTCTGGACACAGTGCGTTCCGGTGCAAACCGCTTGTCATCATATCCGCTTATGATTTGTTTAGCCGACATGATCTCCACATCCTCACGACTCCAATGATTCTTTATATCCTCGAATGTTCTGTCATAGATCATAAGGCCGTAGGTTCCTCCGTTCTTGACAAATCCCCACACCTTTCCGGTGTTGGTGTTCATGGAGGATCCTACATAAGTCCATTCACCGGGTTTGGTTTCAACAAAGAAGCCGGCTTTTTCCAATAATGTGTTACCTAATGCTCCTGCATTTAAATTCTCAATGATCTTAATGTACCGCTTGGCGACCTGACCGCCAAAATCAATTTCATACACATTACCGATGATTTTGGATCCTTCCATGACTACAAATGCGGACTGTGCATAAGATTTCGGTGTCATTCTCACTGTTAGTTTTATATCTTCCGTAAAAGCACCTTCCGGTATTTCCAATATCAATGCTCCACCGAACAAGGTCACCGTTTGGGC
>CALCRE010000147.1 GCA_937894465.1 uncultured Clostridia bacterium | reverse complement strand
CGCCTCCTTTTGGATATCGGCTGGAAAAGCAGGGGCGCGTCAACAAGGGAAAGAATGAAGTCAACGAAATCCTGATCGACGAGCAGGAAGCGGCCGTTGTCCGGCTAATCTTTGATCTCTATATGACGAAAGGCTACGGCTCTCAGCGAATCGCTACTTACCTGTATGAGCAGGGTCTTCGTAACCGCAAGGGAAACAACTTTACCAACGCGACAATCAACAATATGCTCTCCAACAGGTCTTATCTCGGTATCCTGAAAAGCGGTGAAACAGAATCTCAGATTTTCCCGCATTTGCAGATTATCGATCCGCACACATTTGATACAGTGCAAGACCTCCGGCTTCAGCGGTCGGCTGCATACAAGGATCGGTGTGTTCCCCTCAACACGAAGGGAAGCTCCTTGCTCTCCGGCAACATCTTCTGTGGCCATTGCGGGGCAAGGATGATTATTACCACCAACGGTAAAAAGTATCACCGGCAGGACGGGGAAGTAACGGTTACGCCCCGGACGCGCTATGTCTGCTACAATAGAACACGCCATGCCCACCTCTGTGACGGGCAGACCGGATATACGGTACGAAAGCTGGACGCAATCATTGAAACCGTTGTCCATAATCTGTTTGAGCAACTGAACGATGTGCCAAAGGACGCCGTGATTGCGGAGCGTTACGCCAATAAGATAGCCGAGTACCAAATGCAGCTTACCACGGCCAGGGCCACATTACGGGCGTGTACCGCCGAAGTTTTGGAGTACGAGGCCGAAGTCATAAAAATCATTCGCGGTGAGAGCAAACTAAACCCTGACCTGCTGAACAAGCTGTACGAGGATGCAAAAGTGAAAGCCGCCGATGCCGAGCAGGGTGTCAAGCAGCTGGAGGATCAAATCCAAGATGGTGAAAAGATGAAAGAGAGTCTTTCACAGCAGTTTGACAATCTGCGTACATGGGCGGATATGTACGACGAGTGCGACATGGAAACCAAGAAAATGATTCTGGCGCGCATTATGAAGTCTGTCAGGGTCAGGCGCGACTATGAAATCGAGATTGATTTTACTGTTGATTTTGAAAAAATCGGGGGTATAGCTCACTTGGGGTTAATGCAGCAAGAAGACTCAATTTTACTGCTTGAAAGCAAACAAAAGGTCGTTTCGTTCTGAATTTCCGGACAAGGAAAAAGCCTTGAAAACGTAGTGTTTTCAAGGCTTTCATGGTGGAGATAAGCGGGATCGAACCGCTGACCTCTTGAATGCCATTCAAGCGCTCTCCCAGCTGAGCTATACCCCCATGTTGTGTGGAAACTATTCAATTTTTAATGCCATTCAAGCGCCCTTACCTTTTGGGGTGGTTTACTGTATAGCTGGCGCTCCCAGCTGAGCTATACCCCCATGTTGTGTGGAAACTATTCAATTTTTAATGCCATTCAAGCGCCCTTACCTTTTGGGGTGGTTTACTGTATAGCTGGCGCTCCCAGCTGAGCTATACCCCCAAGGAATTTACAAGTCCTATTCTAAAGGAGAATTGGGAACAAGTCAATATCTTTTTGGAGGATTTTCTTTTTCTACATGAAAGCCGCTCAAAAAGCGAGCGGCTAATTGTTACTTTCTATTGATCAACCTATTTATCCGAACATGAGGCTATTGACGATGCTTTCAAGATACTCCTGACGACCACTACCCGGAAGTTCCGGTTTTCCAAGCTCATCGGCATAAGCTGCAAGTTCCTCCAATGTTGCCTTCCCGTCAATGATCTTCTTTCCAATGCCGGTGTTGTAACTTGCGTAACGTTCAGCTAAAAACTTGTCAACTCTCCCGTCCTCTATGATTTTCGCTGCATATAAGAGCCCTTGTGCAAGGCTGTCCATACCCAGAATATAAGCAAGGAACATATCTTCATGGGTATAGCTGGGGCGACGGGTTTTGGCATCGAAGTTGAAACCTCCGGTAAGACCGCCTGCTTTTAATACCTCATACATACACATGGTGGTTTCGTATACATTAAAGGGGAACTCGTCGGTGTCCCAACCTAACAGATAATCACCTTGGTTGGCGTCGATGCTGCCTAACATACCGTTCATAGCTGAGATACGCAGGTCGTGCTGAAAGGTATGCCCTGCTAAAGTAGCATGGTTGGCTTCAATGTTCAACTTAAAGTCTTGATCAAGACCGTATTGACGTAAGAAACCGATGGAGGTGGCGGCGTCATAGTCGTACTGGTGTTTCATGGGTTCTTTGGGCTTGGGCTCAATATAGAAATCACCGGTAAAGCCGATGCTACGACCATAGGTAACAGCCATTTTCATCAGACGAGCAATATTTTCCTGTTCAAACTTTACATCGGTGTTGAGCAAGGTTTCATAGCCTTCCCGACCACCCCAGAATAGAAAAGCTTTACCGCCTAGCTTTTTAGTAATGTCCAGAGCCTTTTTCACCTGGGCCGCTGCAAAGCAGAACACATCTGCACTGTTAGAACTGCCTGCACCGTTCATAAAGCGAGGATTACTGAACATATTGGCGGTTCCCCACAAACACTTGATTCCGGTTTGTTTCATCTTCTCGAGGATGTAATCGGAAATCTCATCAAGTCTGCGGTTGGTCTCCTTAATATCGTCAGCTTCCGGCACAATATCAACGTCATGGAAGCAAAAATACCCGATACCTAATTTCTGCATGAACTCGAAACCTGCATCCACCTTAGCTTTTGCATGCTCCATGGCACCCTCGACAGCACCAAAACTTTTGTCTGCGACTCCCGGGCCGAACATGTCAACGCCGGTTGCACAGATGTTGTGCCACCAAGCCATGGCGAAAGGCAAATGTTCTCGCATGGGTTTGCCCATGACGACTTTATCCGGATTATAATACTTGAAAGCCAGTGGTTTTTTACTCTGTGAACCTTCGTATTTTATTTCTGGTATACCTTTAAATATTTCCATTTTCAGTTTTCCTCCTTAATATAGTTATATAGTTGATAGCAGTTTGTGTATTTATACTGACTTCCCCACAAAAAAATGAGTACATTTTTCTGTAGCAATTTTATAAACCTACTTCTCCACAGCAAAATGAGTACATTTTTCTGTAGTAATCTTATATATTAGTAGCATAGCATATCTTATGGTTTTTTGTGAGATAAAATAAGGTTTTCTGTTCTTATGATCAAATCAACTGACGGTTGATAAACCTTCATATCTCCGGCGGTTCTCTTGATTGAATCTAAAGGTTACAGCTGATATATTACAGTCATAGGTTGATCAACCAATTTTAAAAGAGGAGTTGGTAATGTATGTTTGACGGAAATCATTTCGGCGCAAAAATTCTACAATACAGGAAAGACAGGTCCCTTACACAAGAAGGGCTTGCACGAGAAATTGGTGTCACGGCCCAAGCGGTATCCAAATGGGAAAATGGAGAATCCATGCCCGATATTTCTATATTACCGGATCTATCAAAAGCATTTGGAGTATCATTGGATACATTGTTGGATGTCCCCTATATCGATAGCCTGGATCGATTTGAAAAACAAGCTAAAATCGCTTTTCGGGCAATCAAGGACAACGGTAACCGTTACGAAACTGCATGGGGCATGTTTAGAGCGGTGTTTCAATCGTGCTTCCATGATTTGAACAATGTTGGTTTCGGGGAATCTCATTATTGTATAAACGACGACTTTCGAAAAGACACTACTATGCGATGGGATGAAGATGGACTGTGCTTTTTTATGAAAAATTCTTATCTGAATAACGAGATGGATATAAAGAAGGTACTTTCGTTGTTGAGCATTCTTAATGAAAGAAACTTAGAAGTCTTAAAACAACTATCCATAATGCCTGTATCATTTTCCGAGCTAATGGATAAAACAAATATTTCCCGTGAATCGTTACAAGAGATTTTGATGGAGCTGATGGGAAACGGATTTGTTCACGTTTACAACGGAGGTTATAGCTTATACGGTCATGCACCGGTTACTATGTTATTAGCATCCATGATTTCCATGACCAAGATGGCCAACCACACAAATAGGGTATTTTAAAGGAGGAAATGTATATGGAACTAAATAATTACCGTATGGAGTTAGGCGCGAAGCTTGTTAATTTGAGAAAAGAGCTAGGTTTGACGCAGGAAGTTGTTGCCGAAAAACTAGGAGTCACTACCCAAGCAGTATCCAAGTGGGAAAAAGGTGAGTCCTCACCGGATATACCTTTATTAAAAGGAATTGCTGAACTATATGGCATATCATTAGACACACTATTAAATGTTCCGTTTTATGCAAAGATCGATGTCATAGAGGATCGAATTGAAGAAATGATGAATTGTATGCCGTCTTTTAATAACCGTTCAACAATGATGAACGACATCGGAGAAGAAATTTGGCGTTTATGGAAAACGGTCTTTATGCAAGAGGCGGCTGTAAATGGCCAACCGGACGAAAGGCAAAAAAAAGGCCGACGGGTTTTAAGCAACTTTGGTGTTCGAATGTGGGATGACAATGGTCTTGCTGCATACATAAGGTCTCATATGTATGACAAATTCGAAAATCTCCAACCCGAATATGTTGAGGTGATAAAAACACTTCTCCATGAAGAATATTTTAAAATCATAACCTTGTTCAGACCGGAGCAAAAACTGACAAGAGATGATGTTTGTCAATCAACCGGCTATGATCATGAAAAAGTGACCTCTATTCTCTTTGACCTGGTTTCACGAGAACTTCTTGTCACACAAGACAACCGTTTTTATCTGTCTGCTCACAAAGGTATTGCCATATCTTTGTTACTGTCTGCGGTGTATGCGTTACAGTTCGGTCCATATTCCACCAGTGAGTATGTGATGGACGAATAAGTAGGTGTTAGAGAAGGTAGGCGCATAGATTTGTTCTATGCGCTCTACGTCTAACATGTTATAATTGGAACAAAGACTTCCAGGAGAGGTTCGTTCATGAATATCATATACATCCACATCCATGATTTGGGCATATACAATCAGGCTTACGGCTATAATGTTCCCACCCCTAACTTAGTGGACTTTGCAAAAGAAGGTACATTGTTTCGAAGAAATTACTGCGTGAATCCCACTTGCTCTGCCAGCAGGGCGGCTTTGTTGACGGGAAAGACTGCCCATCAGTGCGGTATGACCGGTTTGGCCCACAGAGGCTTTTCTCTCAATAATCCTAAAAAGCATATGGCTAATTTTCTCAAGGGATTTGGATATGAAACGGTTTTATGTGGTGTGCAACATGAAGTATACCCGTATGATGAGTGGAGAACATTAGGTTATGATCAATACTTGAATGGGAATGAAGATGCCAAGCCTTTTAAAGGGTATATGAATAAAGATATTCAAAATGCAGAAGCGGTTGTGGAATATATAACGAATCGAAAAAAAGAAAAGCCCTTGTTTTTAGCATTCGGTATGTCCGGAACCCATCGCAAATATATAGAGGTTGACATGGGGATTGACCCGGATTATATATCTGTTCCTCATCCTATTTATGACACGAAAGAAACTAGAAAAGATTTTGCGCAGTTTATGACATCGGCTTATGTGATGGACTATTGTGCAGGTTTGGTGTTTGATGCTCTGAAGGAGAATGGTTATCAAGAGGACTCCTTTATCTTTTTTACAACGGATCACGGCATAGCATTCCCGAGAATGAAGTGTAATCTTTATGATACCGGCATCCATGTATCTTTAATGATTCAGTGTCCTAATAACAAATTGAAGGGGGAAGCGGTTGATACGTTGACCTCCCATTTAGACATATACCCTACTGTTTGTGATTATGCAAATATTGCAAAACCGGAGTGGCTGATGGGAACATCCTTGATGCCTTTGCTAAAAAAACAAACGGATCGGGTACGGGATGAAATTTTTGCTGAGATCAATTATCATGCGGCTTATGAACCGACACGGTGTATAAGGACCGATCGATTCAAATATATTAAATATTACGGAACCCATAAGAAAACAGTGGCACCAAATTGTGATAACGGATATTCCAAGCGCTTTATGGTAAATGAAGGAGATTGGTTCAATGAAGATCATCTGAAAGAAGGTCTCTTTGATCTGTATTTAGATCCGGTGGAACGGGTGAACCTTATTGATCATCCTGACTACCGGGAGGAACTTCATGTCATGAAAGATAAGCTGACACGATTCATGGTTCAAACCGAGGATCCCTTGTTAAAAGGAGGTATTCCGTTACCGGAAGGAGCGAAAACAGATAAGCTGTATCAAATAGGGCCGGATTACAAGGCAAAGATCTCATTAATTGCGGCGATTTCCTCTAACTATGTGATTGGAATGGATGAAAAAATACCTTGGAGAATACCGGGAGAACAAAAAAGGTTCAAGGATTTAACCATGGGAAAAACCATTATTATGGGCAGGAAGACCTATGAATCCATTGGTAAACCTTTACCCGGCAGAAACACCGTTGTGATCTCTAGAAGCAAAAAATATGAGTATGATCATTGCGTTACGGTTGATTCTTTGTATGATGCATTGATTTTGGCAAAAGACCAAGAGGAAGTTTTCATTGTAGGGGGAGGCAGAGTATATCAAGAAAGCTTGCCTTTTGCCGATCGGATTTACTTGACCGTGATTGATAAAGAGTATGAAGGTAATGTGTTTTTTCCAAAATTTGACACGGTACTTTTTCAAAAAACCTACGAGCAAAAAATGGAAGCGGATGTGAATTATACTTATTATACATTTGATCGTAAAAATGAATAGGCACACTTTATTTTGTGGTTGGTAAGGTTTTTTCATAATTGATACAGAATAAATAGATGAATCGAGCAAATACTATATGTTGAAAACACTATGAAAGGAGTTACTTTTAATGACACAATTAAATGAACTCGAATTGCAAAATTTAAGACATCTTATCGGTACTCATGATACTTCTTATCAAAAGATGAGTGCCTATGCCAATCAATGTACAGATCCTCAGATAAAGGCTATGTTTGCAAAATCCGCACAGGATGCTTTACAAGCAAAGCAAAAGCTTATGTCATTTTTAGGTTAAAGAAAGGGTAATTAAGTATGAATGAAAAAGATATGGTCAATGATACGTTAACACAGTTAAAAAGCAGTCTTACAGGATATCAGAACATTATCAACGAAGCATGCAACCAACAATTTCGTCAAGAAATCAAGACGATGAGAGACAACTGCGAAAAGTTCCATTATGATTTATATAGTTTAGCTGAGCAAAAAGGGTATTACCAGCCTGCCGGACCGGCAAACCAAAGTGAAGTACAGCGCATTAAGAATTCATTTACTTCTTAAAAGCAAAAGATGCTTTTTTTCATAATATGACAAAAAACAAAGCGGCAAAAATTGTTGCTTTGTTTTTTACTTTCTAAAAAAAAATTGGAATTATGGACCTCACTGTGATAACATATAAATATCAACAATTTTGCGGTAAAAATGCGGTTTTAATGATTTATTTATCATATATTTATTTTAGTTCTTATTATACGGAGGTCGCATATGCAAATTCGTGAAAAAATGGAGTCAGTCGTCAAAAATGTGGAAAAAGTGATTATCGGCAAAAGAAACGTCATTGAATTATTGCTGATATCCTTACTATGTGAAGGCCATGTGCTCATTGAGGACGTGCCCGGGGTTGGAAAAACGTCACTTGTATCCGCCTTGGCCAAGTCATTGAACTTAGAATTCGGCCGCATACAATTTACACCGGATATTCTTCCTTCGGATATTACAGGAATGAATATATTCAACCGGAAAACCGGAGAATTTGACTTTCATCCGGGTGCTGCAATGGCAAATATTTTACTAGCTGATGAGATCAATCGAACGACACCTAAAACCCAGTCCAGCTTGCTGGAAATCATGGAAGAAAAGCAAGCCACCGTAGATGGGGTAACATACAAAATGAAATCACCTTTTATGGTTTTGGCTACTCAAAACCCCATTGATTACTTGGGTACATATCCTTTGCCGGAAGCTCAGTTGGACCGCTTTTTTATGAAAATAAAGATCGGTTATCCCGGTGTGGATGAGGAAATACAGATTATAAAAAGATATCAAGATGGCAATCCTTTGTCTACATTAGAACCGGTTATGGAAAAGGATGAAGTTTTAGAACTGCAAAAGACATGGAATGATGTCATCATAAAAGATGAAGTACAAGAATATATCGCAAAAATCGTCAGGGAAACCCGTGCAAATTCGGAAATACAGTTAGGCGTCAGCCCCAGGGGAGGCATCAGTCTTGCAAAAGCCTCCAAAGCAAAAGCGTTGTACGACGGAAGAAACTATGTGATTCCGGATGATGTAAAAAGAATGGTTGTACCGGTTTTGGCACACAGGATGATTGTAAAACCTCAAAGCAGCTTAAAAGGTCTGACGGTAAACGCAATATTGGGGAACATCTTGGAGGCCGTTCCGGTTCCTCGTTAACCCTTTTGAAAGGATTTGAATGCCGTGCTAAAAAAAATATTTTATGTCCTGCTTTTTTTGATTGTTATGTTTTGTGCATTTTATACCAATAGCAGTGAATTGTACATATGGATGTATATCCTCGCCGGCACTCCTTTG
>CALCRE010000146.1 GCA_937894465.1 uncultured Clostridia bacterium | reverse complement strand
CAATATACCGACGAGAAAAAAGCCAAACAGATCACCTTGTATCTCGTCTATAGTTTGATTATCCCCAATACCCCAAGCTGTTTTTCCATCCAATTCAAATTTATAGAATTTCAATTTTATTCTCCTTTTTCGTCAATTTCACTAACATTATATCCCATGTGCAGTAACAATAAAAGGTGAAATAAAAATACAACCTCGTTCATCTTTGCTCATGTTAAGGATGTTTTAAATAGAATAATCCACATAAAACCGGAAGATAATAATTTGCATGGAGGTATTATTATTTACAACAATACCTCCATATGATTTAGCTCTTGTGAACTTTTGGAGGAAAATGTTTATGACACAGCAGTTTACCACAAAGGATGTTTCTAATCTGGCAAAGGAAGTGGGATATGTACTCCTGCAACCTACCTACACTACAGATCCGAATGAGCAGTTGGTATTGGCAGACACGATGACAGAAGAGACGGTCACATTATCTTTGCAAGAACTTCTGAATCTCAAAAATCTCATGGACGAAAAACGTGAAGGTGGAATACATTAAGGATTAACCTAATTCGATCGTCGCATCCAAAGGAACCACTTGAATCCATGTTCGTGCCGGGTTCAACCGGATTTCATCACCGTTAGAGTCGGTGAATCGTGTCATGGCAAACCTGGTTTCTTTGGACCAATTGATTTCAATCACCTTACCGGAAGTTACATAATATCCTTTTCCTGAACCTGCTGTTTCAAGGTGTTGCCGTCCTTCCGTGTCTCCTTTGATGGTATAATTTTTAACTCTCATAATGATGATGTTACCGGCTTGGATTTGCTCTCCGTTGTTTCTTTCCATATGGGGCTGTCCTTGTCTGGTTTTATCATACAATCCCGTTTGAGGGTTGTATCTGTATCCTATACGATAACCGGACGAGTAACGGATGGATATCTGTTCGCAAACCGCTCCCTCTTCGGGAATCCTCCACTCCTCAACATACCGTTCACTCATATTCACTTTTGTTTCAGTTGAATATTTGTTACGGTTCATCATCTTCTTTATATTACTACTGTTTGTGTATGTATCTTGCCAATTGTTCTTGTTTTTCGTGATATCCCAAAATATATCGTAGGCGTTGCTGACACCGTTTGCAATTTGAACACCATAATCGGAAATATCGCTTTTTGCTTGCGGGCTCCATCCGAAATGAACAAAAAATGCATCATACTCTTTCATATAGTCCAGCATATAATGTCTTGCACTTCTCACAGGACCTAAATACTCTATGTCCAATCCCCAATAAATGGGCATAATTCGGGATATTCCACCTTCCACGATGAATTCATATACGATTTGAGCAAGCCCCGGTCCACCTTGGGGAAGTACTGTGGATCCTTCGTTGTCTATGACAACAGCAATGGGTCTTTGGCCGTCTTCAGGCAATACAAATAAATCATCGGAAAAAGGTTTCTCTTCTTCTGTTGTTGTAACTTCTACGGTTGTTTCTTCCTTGGTTGTTTCTTTTTCGGTTGTTTCTTCCTTGGTTGTTTGTGCCGTTGTCACAGGTTTTGTCGTTATAGTGATTTTAGTTGTTGAAACCGTCTCATCCGTATCTTCTGCATTGGTTCTTCCGCTTTCAGAACATGCAGTCAGCATGAAAAATGATAATATCAACACCCCACATACGACTATTTTCAGTCTTCTTGACATTATAATCCGTCCTTCATATCAGTTGTTTCAGCCTTCCTTTGGATTTTCCCTCTATAAAAAAAGCCTGATTATTCTACTCGCAAAAAAGCACTTGCAGGTTTTACCTGCAAATGCTTTTTTCAACCTATCGTTCCCTTTTACTCCTCATCATCTTCATCTTCGAATTCGTCTTCAAAATCAAACAGTTCACTGTTTCTGAATTTGAATTCTTCAAATGCATTAGCCAATTCCACATCATCTTCTATGGCTACAAACTCATCTGATTCTTCGCCCTCGATCAAACGATAAATAAATACCTCATCATGCTCATCTTCTTCACAATCGCAACCGCAATCATCACAATGACAAGCTTCGTCGGGGTTTTTAATCATAGTCATAACAACATATGTTTTATCATCTATATCAAAACTGTCCAACACTTGAAATTCGGCACCGGTTTCTTCGTCAACGATAATATCCGCTTCGGTGTCATCGAATTCTTCATTGATATCATTAAAATCTTTTTTATTTTCTTCCATAAAGAAAATCCTCCTCAAATATGATGGTTTCATTATAGCATATCACATTCAATGTTAAAATATGAAAACTCATTTTAATCAACTAAAAATATGATAATTTACTGCGTGATTTTACCGCTAAAAAACAAATTAGTCAAGATAAGATTGTAATATATAGCAAGCGGCGATGCGGTCCACCGCTTCCTTGTTTCTAGAAGGAGACTTCCCCTTGTCATGGAGAGTACGATGTGCCATAACCGAAGACAACCGTTCATCCCACTTGATGACAGTCAGACCGGTTTGTTCAATGAGACAGTCTATAAATTTTTGCGTTTTTTCCGCTCTCAAGCCTAATGTACCGTTCATGTTCTTAGGAAAACCCACGACGATTTTCTCCGGCTTGTATTCTTGTATTACACCTTTGATCTGATCGATCAGTTCATTCATATCTTTAGTTACAATAGTCTTCAAACCGGTTGCAATCATTCCGGTGGGATCGCTGACAGCAATACCGGTTCTTACATCTCCATAGTCAATTCCTAGAATTCTCAAATCTCTTTTTCTCCGTTCCCTACGCTTTTATCGTTATTAAAATAAAACCGGGGGGGTCCCGGTTTTGATTGATCATAATTGTCCATTCTTCTCCAGATAGAACTTTACCAACTCTTCCAACAACTCATCTCGCTCTAATTTTCGTATCGAATTCCTAGCACCTTTATAACCCGTGATATAAGTAGGGTCCCCTGACAAAATATATCCGACGATCTGACCGATGGGATCATAACCTTTCTCTTCCATGGCCGAACAAACCGACAAGATAATGTCTCTCGGTTTTTCTTTTCTGTCCCTTAAAAAATCAAATTTTGTAGTTTCTCCGTTCATTTTTATCACACTCCGAATTTTTCTTCTAAAACCCCAATCATATAAAGCGATAATTTTCTTCTCTTGTCAGATTAGCATGAAGCACACATACTAATTATACATATTATACCGGTTTTCAGTTATAATAATCAACATTCATTTGTTACACTTTCATATCAATTACATAATTGAACTGCCTTATGCGCTTTTATGCTTGGTTTCATCGATGTTTAATCCGCCCATACATAATCACCGAAGGATTTTACCGGGTGAACATTCAAGAACTCTCCCGGTACAATATCCTTATTGCCTGACACCACCTTGATATAATTATCCGTAAAGCCTTCAAAGCATTTGCTTGTATTTACCTGTTGAGCCTGTCGGAATTCGGTTTCAAATAAAACTTTCATGGAGCGACCTATGAACTTCAGGTGATGCGTTTCCATAAAATGCTTGTTCAGATCGGTTAAGATCTTACTCCGCTCTTCTTTTACCGTATTAGGAACCTTACCTTGCATTTTTGCAGCTTTTGTTCCCTCTCTAGGGGAAAATTGAAATATATGCAAGCGGTAAAAACCGATGCTTTGCACAAAAGCAAGAGTCTCCTCAAATTCCTCTTGGGTTTCTCCGGGGAAACCGACAATGATGTCGGTGGTCAACGAAACATCAGGAATATGTTTTTGTAACAATTTTGCGATATGGGCGTATTCACCTGTTGTGTATCTGCGGTTCATTCTCTTTAGAGTTGCATCGCATCCACTTTGCAGAGAAAGGTGGTAATGAGCGCATAAGTTAGGAATGCGAGATAAACGCAGAATTCTTTCTTCATTTAAGTAAGAAGGATCCATGGATCCTAAACGTATTTTCATATCAGGTGCTTGTTCTCCGATTCTCTCGAGCAAATCCGTCAAGTCCTTGTCAGTACCTCTTCCGTATGACGCTAAATGGATTCCGGTCAGAACCGTTTCCTTGTAGCCGGAACTTTGCAAACCTTTCAAACGTTCTAAAACATCATGAAAATCCCGGCTTCTTATGGGGCCTCTAGCATAAGGAATAATGCAATAGCTGCAATAATTGTTACACCCGTCTTGTATTTTTAAAGCCGCCCTTGTTCTGGATCCGGAAATAGGCGTCGGCAAATCATCAATGGAAAGATCCTCTTGAGATTGGTGTGCCAATATCCGTTCTTTGCTTTTTAATCTTTGCTCCACATATTCCAGAATCTTTTCCTTGTGGTTAGCACCGGTCACGACATCGGCTTCCATGATACGTCGGGCCTGTTCATAATCCACTTCCGAATAACAACCTGTTAAAACTACAATGGCGTCAGGATTGTTCTTTTTTGCTCTTCGAACGGTTTGTCGGGACTTTCCTGCAGAAACCGATGTCACAGTACAGGAATTGACAATGATAACATCAGCATCTTCAACATTTTCGGTCACTTGGTATCCGTGATCCGTAAACATTGTCAGTATGGCATCGGACTCATATTGATTCACCTTGCAGCCTAAAGTCAATGCACAAACCTTCATGATAAATTCCCCGTTGAATGTTCATCCGTCACCCGTATTCCGTTATATGCTAACAAAGCCGCCGTAACGCCAAAGCCTTCTTTTAAAGTTCCTGAAAATGTCCCGTCATATACTTTTCCGGATCCGCAGGAAGGACTCTTGGATTTTAGAACAGCATGAGTCACTCCTTGTTTCAAACACAGATCCAATGCTTTTTCTGCACCTTTTACATATTCTTTGGTCACTTCTTTACCTTGCCTTGTAACTACTTTTGCAAACCCCGCCAAAACGTCGTATCCGTCTCCGCCTAGGATCTCTGCCGGTTCTCTTGGAACAGGCAATCCGCCTTCCACTTCAGGGCAAATTAACACCACTGTGGGATCCCCCGGTTGAAACAGCATGCAATTCATATTTCCATCATAGCGGCAAGGGCGCCCCGCAAGACATGCCCCCACCAATATTTTCTTGTTTCCGTTTACTTGGTCATTGTTCATCAATCTCATAATCATCCTCGTCATAATCCATTACATGTTGTTCATCGGTTTCGAATTCGATTAACCGGGTTTGTACATCCACATTACTGACTGTCACTTGAATTTTATCACCCACCCTGAACCTGGTACCTGTCGCTTCCCCGGTGGCGGCCATGGTTTGTTCGTCGATTACATAATAGTCCACCAAAGATCGGTAGAATATTATACCGGATACGGTGTTTTTCAATCGTACTTTTACCCCTGCCTTATTCACATCACTGATAATACCATCGAATGTTTCTCCGATTTTATCTTTCATATATAAGCACTTGTAATAGTCAACAATCTCACGTTCCACATCATCCGCAACCCGTTCCGTCTCACTGCTTTGTGAAGCGGCTTTTTTCACATAATCCTTTAAAGGTTCGGTATTCTTGTAATCCATGGTACCTCTTAAAACACTTTTGATGATCCGATGAATTAATAAATCAGGATATCGGCGAATGGGTGATGTGAAATGACAATAATAGTCCGATGCCAGGCCGAAGTGACCTACATTCACAGGCGAATAAATAGCTTTTTTCATAGAACGCAAAACGGTAGTATGAACCATCTCCTCATAATCTGTACCGATGGCTTCATCCACCAATTGAGCAAGAGCTGCAGGTCGGATATTGTTCACATACTTTAATTTAAATCCCAATACCGAAACGAAAGAGGCTAATGCCCTGATATCCACAGGATCTGGAAATTCATGAATTCGGAAGACAAAAGGAATTTCCATCATGCCGAAATGCTCTGCGATGGTTTCATTGCTAATCAACATAAATTCTTCGATCAATCCATTGGATTCTCCCGTTCTATAGGGTAACACATCAACAGGACGCTGCTTTTGATCCAGTATGATCTTTGTTTCTGCAAAATCAAAATTGATTGCTCCTTTTTCATTTCTTCTCTTTTTCAAAATCCGATATAAACCATACATATTTCTTAACATATCTACGATGGAATCCTGCTCCGGATTGGGAAACTCATTGTCAATCAATTCCTGTACATAATCATAGGTCAACCTTCTGTCCGATCGGATGATGGATTCGGTGACATCATGATTCACAACCTTTCCACTTGAATCAATCTCCATGACTGCCGTCAATGTGAGGCGATCCTCATCGGGATTCAAGCTGCAAATACCATTGGACAATTCTTTGGGTAACATGGGAATAACGTCATCCGGAAAATAGATACTGGTTCCTCTTCGCAATGCTTCCTTGTCCAAGGGTGTTCCTTTTGTAACATAATCACTGACATCGGCTATGTGAACATACAGTTTGTAATTTCCGCCCTCGGACATCTCCAATGAAATGGCGTCATCCAAATCCTTTGCGTCACTTCCGTCAATGGTAACGGTATGCAAAGATCGAAAATCGGTTCGACCTTCATCTTCAAAACCGTCCGTTTGACTTAGCATTGTCTTGATCTGTGCATGCACCTGATTGGGGAACTCCCGCTTTATACCGAAGTCACTGATGATGGAATCCACAACTGCTTTCGGATCACCGACATTCCCAACCCTTTCCAAAACACGTACTTCGGTGTAATCCACAGTATATTTAATAATCTCCACCCGTACCAAATCGTTCTTGTTAACTTTTGGTGCATCTTCCTCCGTGACGACAAAAACGCCTTTTGTTTTGGTCACCAAGGGATCCACATATTTTTGTCCGTAAAGGCTTGTCACCACTCCGGTAAAAGATACAATGGCATGGTTGACGATTTTTACAACGATAGCCGTGTCTCCGGTATCCCTCTTATAGATTACCGTATCACCATTCATCGCTCCTAAGTTTTTACCGGGGGGCACAAAAAAGTCGTCCGTGCCTTCTTCCTCCGGTCGTATAAAGCCAAACTCTCCTTTTGTAGCCATATAAGTTCCTTTTAACTCAACAGGTTTTTGGGAAGGACGGTACAGTCCTCTTTTACTGACCTCCAACGAACCTTCCCTTACGGCTTCATTGAGCATGCCCTGCAACTGATCTTTTTCATTAGGTTGCACATCCAGCATGACAACAATATCACCGAATTTTAGGGGCGGTGTTTTTTTATCATTTAAAAATTCCAGCAACTTTCTTTTTCTTATCTTATACTTACTCATATAGTACTCCTGCTGTTGTATATTTGTCTTCTTTTATATGTTCTCGCCCTAGTATCTGTATATCCCGCTTTCAATGTCCCGGATATATTGATCCACTAGTCTCTTATTACATTTTCTAGTCACATCGGAATCCTCCGACACAAACCTTCCGGTTGCACCGGCTCCTGCGCCTATGACCGACTGACGCTCACCGATCATTTGGATATTGTAGATACATTCATAGCCTTTCTTACTGTATCCGGTGTTTTCACGATTCCCTACGGACATTTTCTGTCTGTATAAATAGTAGGGTTTAAATGTTAATTGTAAAATTACTTACTGTTTTCAATATCTTTATTATTCACGATATCTTGCGCATTATGATTTTGCATTAAAACTGCTTTCTTTTTCATTGCCAATGTATGAACCGTTACCGATTGTTGGCCTAAATCCAGCAACAAACCAAGATTTTTTTTAAATTGATCAGGTGTTTCTCCCGGCAATCCCACAATCATATCGGTGTTGATGTTATCAAAACCATTTTTCACGGCATTATCGAAACATTGAACAATATCTTTCACGGTATGTCTTCTTCCGATGTTTCGCAATATTTCATCATCCATGCTTTGAGGGTTAATACATATTCTTGTTACGTAATGATTTTTAACACACTTTTGTTTGTCATCATCAAACACTTCAGGTCGACCGGCTTCAAATGTAACTTCCCTTGTTTGATCGGTACATAAGTGATCCACTGCACTTAAAAGCTTGTCCAATAAAGACAAAGGCAATACCCCCGGCGTTCCTCCCCCGATATATACGGATTGGACGGTTTGGTTTTTTTCTTGTATTGATCGTTGTATGTGCGCCAATTCCTTGATCAGGCAATCAATATATACCGGAATCAAGTCTTTGTTTTTATCAAATGGGTATGATGTAAAGGAACAATAAGTACAACGATTCGGGCAAAAAGGAATGGATATATACAATGAAACAGAATCAGAAATCACCCGGGATTTTCCGGTTAACTGCAAATCCATTTGTGCTAAATCCAAGAGCAAATCGGCTTTTTTCGGTGACACCAGATAATCATTCACAAAAACCCGGTAAGCTTCTTGCCTGGTACAGCCTTTTAGAAATAAATTCACCGCCATTTTTACCGGTCTGACACCGGATAAAAAGCCCCAGGGTAAGTCCAACTGTTGAATACTGTTTAAAAACTGGAAAATGATTTTTTTAATCGTTTTAATCCGATCTTTTTCTATATCCTTGTCTTTAAATAAAAAAATGTGGGTTTGGCCATCTTTGGTATATCTCATTTCCACAAGATCAGTGCCTTTTGTTACATGCAAAAAGTCTTTGTCAGCAAACTCCGTAGAAGCTTCGACAAACTCTATATTCGTCACCAAATAAAAAATAGTTAATAGCTCTGAACAATATTTTCTATACTCTGCATCGTAACAAAGTACGCTTATTTCTCTCAACAACCCACCGCCTTTTGGAAGTGTTATGATTATATCATGAATCCAGTATTCATGGCAAAATTTTTGAAACAAACCAATTCAAACCTATTTAATTCAGCCATAATATGGTACACTATAGGTATCAATTCCAATAAAAAGGATCCCACTTGATCTTTTAAAAAAGGAGAAAGAATGAAAATAAATAAAATCTTGTTTCATCGTATCCCCTATTTGTTGTTGTTACTTTTTATTTCATATCTTTGTGGTTGTGATTTAATCGATTCAAACAAACCACAAGAGTCCGATTACATTAATGAGTCGACTTTTGATTATGAAAGCGTGAGGGAAGGTTGGCATGAATTCAGGGAACTTGTTGTTTTAAGACCTACTTTCAGCATTAGACCAAAAAATATTGAGCTACAAGAACAAATCATCAGTGAAATCAATAAAATTCTTTTGTCATATATAAATACCGAGATTAAAATCGAGTATGTAATTTACCAAAAGCAGGTCACAGAAACCTATGAAAGGCTTTTTTCCGGTGACAATGTGGATATCATCGATACCATACCCGTGCAAAGCGAACTGCAAAAGTACGCAGAAGAATCCATCATTGCAGACTTAACGGATCGATTACCTACCTATTATCCGGAAATCTTTTCCGATTATATTGACTTTTCAAACCTATATATTAATGATCGTATTTATGTTATGCCAAAAATTACCCTTGAGGCTTACCAAGACCGGGTGTGCTTCATCGTAAACCGTGAAATGTTTGAAAGAGCAGGAAACCCTAAAGTTGAGACAGTAGATGATATTGTAAAATTATATGAATTCGGATTGGAAAATGAAAACAGCAGGGGCAAAAAATTTATAGACGGGTCTCGAGGTCAGGTTTTTGCATTCGAGTTCCACACTTTATTACAGCTTTTATGCCAAGAGAACGGTTATCAATTGTCCAACCGATTGCTGGCTTTTAAAGACGGAACCATATCCCTTTTAGAAGATACACATTTGTTTCAAGAATGGTATGACATCACAAAAGAATTATGTGATAAAAATGCCGTTAATCACAATAATCCAATCACGTTGTACAAAGAACAAAATATGGCCATGGGACTGACATACTATGACTCATTCCGGGGCTGGAATTGGCCGGAATACTTAAATCAAGTGTATCATGTTATGTTTGTCAATGACTATGAGCCTTATTCGCAGAAAAATTTACGACCCATGGCTTTGATTTATAACAATGAAAATGTTGATCGATCCATGATGGCATTACGTCTCCTATATGAAGATGAACAATTGAATCGTTTGATTCAATACGGGATTTTGGACAAACACCATAAACTCACAAACAACCGTGTGGAGCTGATCACCGATTCGCAAAACCGTAACATAAACAACTGGTGGTCTTCCTTAATAAACGATAAACACAGCTATTCCAAAGCACATGAACCGGAAGGTGCAGAAGCATATGTTGCCGACCTTTACCGTTATCCTAAACAAGTCATTCCGGGTGTCAGCAATTTATTTATGTTGGGTACGCTTGAAGCGGTCAATAATGACCCGGTTGCAAAAGAGGCCTTCGCTCAAAGAGCACAATTTCTGATCAATGATTTACGAAACTTTACAACTACTTTCTCAGAAGGGCTACCCTATGAGGTATTCATAGAAGATTTCCTAGACCCGGATCTACAAAAAGCCTTTTTGGAGGTCATTCGGCAATATGTCAACGAATTGAAAAACGAATAGGAAAATAAAAGAAGTGCCCGGATTCCTTGATACAATTCTTTAATCTCATTCAATCATCACTCTATTCTTTTTTCCCAAATGGTGGTCGAACTGTATGGCCTCAGTCCTATACTGTAATAAAACTGTTGTGAAGAGCCCACATACGCAACTTTTGCACCAAGATCTCCCGTACGTTTGATTCCTTCTAAAACAGCCGCTTTTCCTAATCCCATCCTCCTGTAGTCCGGGTCTGTGGCAACAGGTTCGATCACAGCAAAGCCTGCCTTCGGCTCATACCACATACCGCAATAGGAAACAAAATGTCCGTCCGGAGCTACCACTGCTACTTTTAAGTTCAAGTTCACATAAGGACGCATCATTGCTTCACTTGCAGCTTGCTCCTTTTCTTTTGTAACTACAAGAGCCCCTTCACCTTTTAGCTCATGATTGAAACCTCTCCATAAAACACGTCCGTATTCATATAAATCATAAGTTTCCTTCATGGAGGTGATGTAAAATCCTTCGGGCAGTTGATATGAAACAGACGTCCTGTCCAAATAGAATACGGCATCATCATCTCGCTCAACAGTAGCAACAAAGCCCATTTGTGCACATTTCGGCTCAGCGGTGCAACAATTTCGTCTAGAGCGGTGTGAGCAAAT
>CALCRE010000145.1 GCA_937894465.1 uncultured Clostridia bacterium | reverse complement strand
TCTATAATCTGGTATATATGGTTCTCTAGTTTTCTAGGGTTTAGCAATTACCTAACTAATGACTGATATATAAAGCAATCCGAAAATCAAACACAATAAACGGCATGGAACCTAAGAAAGATCCACATGCCCATTTCGTTTAGCGTAAAAATGCACTTGCGATGCTTCATCCTCACGCTTTCGGATTGATAACGATACCCATATTTCTTCCTTCCATTTTCGGGTTCTTTTCGAATTCACCGAACTCCTTTAGGGCTTGCGCAAATTTCAGAAGCACATCCTTGCCGGTATCGGCATAATTCATTTCCCTGCCCCGAAATCTCACTGTCACTTTGACTTTGTCTCCGTCTTGTAAGAATTTTGAGGCATTCTTTAATTTGAAATTAAAATCGTGTTCTTCAATTTTGGGTTTCAACCAAATTTCCTTAACCGTCACAACTTTTTGTTTTTTCTTGGCATCTTTGATTTTCTTGGTTTGTTCAAAAAGGAACTTGCCATAGTCTATGATTTTACATACCGGCGGTGTGGCATTAGGTACTATTAAAACCAAATCCATACCATATTCATCGGCCTTTGCCTGAGCCTCGACAATTGACATGATCCCCAACGGTTTTCCGTCGTCTGTAACTACCCTCACTTCATTTGCCCTTATTTGATCATTGACTAAATAATCAAAGTTTTTACCGTCTACTTTACTAATAATAACACCTCCATGAAATTAAAAAAGCGGACAATTTTAGTCCACTTCTATGAAAAACACATCTGACATTATTAACCGGTACAAAAGCATTTTTCGTACGGTGAGAAGTGGATCTTCTACTTAATTCGGTATTAATTTAACACATAGTCGTGTTCTTGTCAATATAATTTTACAAATAACAATTAAATTTATTAACCATTTTTATTACATATGTTTTAGCGACTCTTTAAAATGGCTGAGGACATCTTCCGGATCAATGCCTTGTCCGTAAGATCCTATAGAAAACCAACCGTCAAAGCTTCGTGCTAATAAAATGGAGGCCATTTCCTTGATCTCGCTATTTCCCTTTCCAGGCAAAACTTGTTTTTTCGTTTTAAAAAGACAATCATTTATTCTTAATATAATGATGTCATTTTTTAATCTGCTACGATAAAACCGGTGAAAGAAAGGATGTGCATCTACTTTGACAAACTCCGCCGGATTAAAGATAAACTTCGGCTTAACTTGTAATTCCTTCTTAAATAGCTCTTCAAAATAATGATCCACTGCGCACTCATTCTCTTTGTTTTCCACCAATACCCCTATGTTGTAAGCTCTTGCCACCGAACATAACGCAAAAAAAGCTTCTTGCCGAAATGAATCTGTCGCAATACTATTATCCATCATCGGTTGAATATATTTTATTCCGATCAGAACCGCTCTTTTGAGCAGCTCCTTATGGAATTCCAAATTATAATACGGAACTTCAGTGTTCATATTAATAATTGTTTTCTGACGATCTATAAGAAACTTTCTTATATCCTCCACTTGTTCCCATGTAATAAAATCCCCCGTATCTCCATCCTGTTTTAGAATGTTTCCCGTCTCCAAACAGTTAGTTTTAATTCGGTCTGCATACGTCGCTAAATCACTTAAACTCAATGCCCTGTCATATGTGCTGTACTTAAACACGTTATCCCCCCCTAAATGACGCATATTTCACACTGATCGTCTACACAACCGTTATGTTTGTATAAACTCAAATCGATTTCTCCCTGACCATAGAGTTTTCTTGACCAATTGCACGAATTGCATTCCTCCTTTCTACATATAAACAACAATGGATCCTTTTCCAAAAGTTCTAACCCTACTTCAAACAAATCATTTATTTTCATAATTTTTACTGACGCTGATCCGATATTTCCCTGGATCAATTTACCTCTTTTCCTTAATTCGGGTGTAAAACATAGAAAGTCTCTGTGACCCGGTGGAAATTTCTTCAGTGTGAAAACCTTGTCCCGGTAACCGTCAATATAGGTTGGTGCAGGGATGTCCAGCGTTCTCAAGTATTTAGCATTGATCGCTTCCTCAAGCGAATGCATCACCGTATTCCTGTCCATGTCCACTCCTAACAATATCACTTTAGCATCGAAATCACACAGCTTTACATACGGAGTCCCCACTCCACATCCTGTTTCACATTTGTCGTGATCCGCAGTTATGATTGCAGCATTTTTACCATATGCCGCAACCGAATGAACCGGATGTAAGCTTCTTTTCACGCCCGGCATCTTCCGAAATTCCTCCGATAAGACACCAACAGCCGATGGTGTACTGTCTACATCAAAAGGTTGATCCCACATTGTCAATGTTGACATCACCAATGTGCCCTCTTCCCCCAACAAATCACAAAAAGCCTTAATAACCGTTTGTGCACCGCCTTCTACTCTTCCCATTGAGGATAATGCGCTGTGCATCAATAAAGTGTCTCCTTTTTTAATGCCAAGAATGCTCATATTGGTCACAATATCCTCATACTTCACAACAGACTCCATTTCAACTCTTCTCCTCTATAACAACTACCGCTCTACAAGGCGTACAACAAGTTCCGGGTATCTTTAAAGGTAAAACCGTTAATTTACAAAAATAATGATCTATTTTATGTAAATTGATGCAAGGAGCCAACATTAATATATCAGCTTCATAAAAATCCCGAAAGAATCCTTCCGACTTGTTTATATTATCCCAACGCGGGAAATCGCTTCCTAACAAATATGGTTTTTTTGAAATCAAGTAATCCATAGCATCTTTTTTTATGTACGGAGATTGATCCAAAAAGGTTCTCTCGCGCCAAGCTTCTCCCCATCCGGTACTCAACAAAATCCCGGAGCCTACCGGAACAGGGTACTTTTCCAATACATCTTTTAGCATTTTGTATGTGATGCTTTTTTGTTCGGTACCTTCAAAGCATTTTTCCAAATGTATAATAAAGCAATCCATTTCATATAGACTTTCCGGTTCGATATCCGTAATCAAATACGACTTGTCATTTCCGAAAAAATGAGCAGGTGTTTCAAGATATGTTCCGGTTTGAGAATGCAGACCATTGAAAATTTCACAATAAACTCTGTCCTTTACCCAAGGCACTTCCGGTAACGGTTTCATTTGAAATTTCGGAAAAGGAGGATCATAATTCCACATACCGTCATATATAGGACCGGTGATGTCAATGATTTTTTTCATTCGGTTACCTCAAACTTGTCTGTGATTAGTTAATATTATTGTACCATATCTTTGCAGTGGATGCATCATCCAAACAAAACATATTTGTCACCTAGATTGCGACTTTTTACCTGAACGGGTATAATGAAATAAAAACTGCTTTAAAGGTGTCATATGGAAAAACAAATAAAACTCATGATCCAGTATTTGAAAGACAATTCTGATCAATATCGCACTGCTGTTAAAAATCAGGTTCAATTTTGGGAGGAAAAATCAACGGATGTTCCACCTTTGTTGTTACATCGAAAGGATCCGCCTGATTTAGGATTTTCGCCGAAATCATTCGATTATGCCGAAATACAGTTTGATGATCGAAAAATGCTGTACGCCGGATTAACAAGCGCATTGTTGTCAACAGGTGATTCGGTGCCCTCTATCAGAGCCAACAAAGGATGCGGCATATATCCGAACATGTTAGGTGTAAAATCCACCTATTTTCCGGACAAAATGCCTTGGGTACAAGAACACTTGACCAAAGCGCAAATTACTGCAATGGAACCGGATCATATCGAATTCGGTGACCAATTCAAAAAGGGTTTGGAAACAATGTCCTATTTAGCCGATCATTTAAAAGGCACCGGGTGTTTGGTGTATCCTTTGGATTTACAAGGGGCTGTGGATACTGCCCATCTGGTATATGGAGATGCATATTTTTATGATTTGTATGATGATCCGTCTTTTATTCATCATTTGATGAACTGTACGGTTCAAGCCATGATCAAAGGCTGTGACGCCGTTCTTCGCATATTGGACGAAACCG
>CALCRE010000144.1 GCA_937894465.1 uncultured Clostridia bacterium | reverse complement strand
ACGCTTGAAAACGCCGATTTGCTCTATATTTCACGCTCGCTCTTCAAAACTGATATCAATTATCAATTTTACTAAAAAATAAAATATGAATTTTTTCAATAAGTTCTCATGCACTTTGTAAGCTGTTGACGTTATGAAGCAATTTATCGGCATGTATAAATAGTACTTTGTATCAAAATCACAAAAGGCAAATACGGTCTGCTCTCTTTGGTTAGTTTTAAAATAGCCGGTTGAAAGTTTTAAGTTCATTTGTTATAGAGATGTTTTTTAGGAATTAATAAAATAATGTTAATAACATGATATAAGGAGAATGGTGAAATGAAGAAATTATTATGTATTTTATTGACAGTAGTGATGTTTTCAGCATTGATTGCTTGTTCACAAAGCACCGAAAAAAACACTTCTATTAACGGTACTTCGGTGACAGACGATACTACTACCACACAAAAGAGTACTCAAACAACAACTGTAACAACAAAAGAAGAAACCACTAGTGTGACCGAAGAAGAGAATCCCTTTAAAGAATTTTATGAAATCACTTGGTTGACCCAGTTAAATGCCGACTATAGGGAAGGAAGATGGGATGAAGTTGAATTAGAAGAGCTGTTTAATGTGGATCTTCAAGTTTGGGCGGAAGACGGAAGAATCGCCGAAAAAATGTCCATGTTAGTGGCAGCAGGCGATATAGCGGATTTCACTTATGCACCCGGCCTTCCTAGAGATCCATACGGAATGTATGAAGAAAAGCTCACACGCTCAATCACACTTCAACAAATGAAAAATTGGATTCCGGGATATGTAGAGGCAATGGAGAAGATCCCCATCGGGTTTACCTACAACTTAGTGCCCGGCAAAACCGATGAGTATGTCGGATTCACCTATAACAGCTTGCCTGGTTGCCAATACTTTTATGATGCCACATGCATTAACCTGGACTGGTTGGAAGCTGTCGGATACGATTTTGACGATAGCGAATTGGTACCCGTTAAGATGACTGTGGAAGGATACGAACAATACAATGACAATATCTTCTTTACGGAAGGAAATTTATCATTTGATGACATGAACGAGATTCTAAGAGCTTTCACGGAAGACGATCCGGATGGTAACGGAATAGATGATACCTACGGAATGTTGTATTTGCCTGAGTCGGCATGGACCAATATGACCCAAGAAGGATTGTTCGGTTTTGTCCATGATTTGAACTATAAGTATGAAGATCCGGTTACAGGTAATATCGTCCCCAAATATGCATACACGCCATATAAGGACTATCTCAAATGGGTATCAGATAACCTCAACAAAGGATACATGGTGCCGCAACCTAAATCCGGAGGATGGGCTGCTCAATATCAGGAAATGTCCGGAACGAACAAATATGGCATATACGGAGCAAACGGTGGTGGATATCTGTCATTGAACAGCGATACATACAGGGTATATCCCCCTCAGAATATATTATTATCCGTTGATGATTCTGCACGTTTTGTTATTGGGCCAATGTTCAGAGGGCCTGAAGGGATCTTGGTTGATGCTACTTATGGCATTGATCCATACGGAACAGGTAAATCCAGAGTTCAAATGGTAGGGGCACAGGTTGATGACGGTAAGCTTGAAAGACTTTGCGCCATATTACAACACACCACATATAGCAGTAAAGAAAACTTACAGAAATATGTGTATGGTATCGAAGGAGTTCATTACAAATGGGCAGGCGAACCCTATAAAAGCACAATGCTAAATACAGCGGCGGCAGATTTACCGGAAGAATACAGGGGAAGAATCAATGTGTTTGTTATGTTTTATGCACCATCCGCCATTCAGCAACAAATTGACAACGCAAAAAATTATGGTTATTGGGCATACATGCCGTTCATGCACGCAAACGGCTTATTCGAAAAATATGCCTTGAACCCTATCAAGTATACTTCGGAAGCTTACATGGGTATAGAATTGTTCAGAGAATATGAAAAAGATAATACTGCAGCTAACGAGCAATTGAATCCTATTATAAATGATTTCAAAAGTAGAGCTCTAAAAGGTGAAATTGCTGACTTTAATACTGAATGGACTCAATATATTGACCAGCTATATGCAAACGGATTACAAGACATGATTGATAAGTATTACAACAATCCGGATTTCAAGAACTATGACCCCGGTTTGAAATTCACCATAAGAGAATAATTTCTACTGTTATGCAATATTAAAATTCGTATTGTAATGACAAGAAGGCGTCTTCTGCAAAAATATCACAGCATATGACGCCTTTCTTTCATAACAGCAAGATCAAGAGAAAAAGGGGGTAGAAATTTTTGAAATCAGGTAAACAGGAAGAGAATTTCGACAATCTAATTATATTCGCACAAAACAACTCAAATATAGTCGAAATAGGCCAGAACGTGCAACTATTTATTACAACCCAAGAAAACCCGACAGAAACGATCAAGGTAAACACATCCTATTTAAGCAGTGACCCTACAGTGATGTCCGTCAGTTCAACCGGACAAGTAACGGCACATAAAACAGGGGTTGTTGTTCTTTCCGTAAGTGCATTTTTGGGGGAAAATCATTTAGCCGGTAAATGTACCATGATCTCAGGAACTCCGAAACAAAGGAGAACTCTGTTCAAAGATGAACATATAAAAAATGCGAAAAAAAATATAAAGAAATACAACTGGGCAAAAACAGAATATGATCAAACAATCAAATTAGCCGACATCTACGTGGACAACACTGAATTGTTATGGGAAATGGTAACCTCTCAAGAATTGCCTCGAGCTTCTGCCTTATCAAGCAGAGAAGATACGAATACGCGACGTTTTTGCCCAAGATGTGGCGTGGATATCATGACTTTATACGGAAATCAGCCCTGGGTTATCAATCCGTTAAAGGATCCTTGGAAAATTCAATGTCCAGGCTGTCACAGCCGCTTCCCTTCAAATGATTTTTCAAAATTCTATCAAGCAGGCATAGGAGAAGACGGCTTTTTTCATTATGAGCTGGCCAAAAAACTCGGTCAACAATATTTAAAAAACGAACTGTATCCGGACTTGGACGAGAACGCCTATGTGGACGACGGATATGGGTATCTAACCGGTGTGACGCTTCCGGATGGAACCCAAGAGATAAAGCCTTTTATTGCATATTATAATTATTTTGGCTTGTGGGGTAGCAGCGGTGGTAACGGAATACTGGTAGATGCCCTGATAGCATTAGGAAATGCCTATCTATTTGCAGGAGAATCAAAATACGGATACACCGGTGCCATACTCCTTGATCGTATGGCTGATGTGTACATTGATATGGATTTAACACCCTATGCTTATTTGCCCGGCTCGGATGGTCATGCTAAACGCGGCAAAGCATTAGGACGGATTGCAGATTATCGACTGGCTTGCACTCTTGCTCAAAGCTACGATCAGCTTTGGCCTGCCTATGATGATCCTAAAGTGATTGAATTTTTAAGCACAAAAGCCAGACAATTTCATATGAAGAACCCTAAAACCGATGGAAATGCCATTCGTATGAATGTAGACAATCATATTCTACGTGAGATATACAAGGCGGTGTTAGATGGTCGTGTTAACGGCAATTGGGGTTATTACCACCTTTCCTTGGCAACGGCAGCCGTTGTCTTGGATCATATGCCGGAAACCGGAATATGGATTGATTGGCTGTTCCAAACCGGTACATCAAGTGTCTATGAAGTCACCGGTGGTAACATCAATGCGCAATTACTGGAAGTGATCGATCGAGACGGCCTAGGTAACGAGGCATCTTTTAGCTATAACAACACTTGGATCAGTACTCTTTTGGAAATAGCAAAAATCTTCCGTGATTATGACGGATATGAAAAAGAAAATTTGTACCATCACCCTAAGATTAAACGCATGTTTCTTAGCGCAAGCGACTACATCAACATAGGACGCACAGTCCCTAATATCGGCGACACCACAACAGCCCTGTCCTTTTATATTATGCCCTCTGCGAAAAGTGCACTCATTGAAGCATGGCGTGCAGGGATTTGGGATGTGAACATTGCTCATACCCTTTATAACGTTAACGGAAGAACTGTAGACGGACTACGAGCAGATATTTTTACGAAACACCCCGAAAAAATAAGGGATGATATTTTAACAATGCTTTCAGATAAGCCCGATCATAAAATTTTAAGTAAGAACTTTTCCGGTTTCGGATTAATGATGCTTCGAGCCGGTATATATAAACAAAGTGACAATACTGATAGGTCCACAGATACACAAAGAGGTTTTTGGATTTATTATGGAAGAAATACCGGACATGGACACAAAGATAAACTGAATCTTGGAGGGTATGCCTACGGGCTGGATATTATACCGGACCTTGGAAACCCGACAAGTAAAACAATAAATGCCAAGCGCCTTCAATGGGATATCCAACCACTTGCCCATAACACAGTGGTAGTAAATGAGGGAATCAAAGACCCGGGCCATATTACCAACGACAAATCACAAAACCCAAGCGCCATTTCCACTCCCCTTCATTTTGACGATGCAGGACAGGTAAAGGTGATGGATGTCCAGGCACCGGAAGTTTATGATGCTGCTGAAATATTTCGAAGAACCGTAGTTTCGATTGATGTGGATGACGACAGTTCTTATGCAGTGGATTTTTTTCGTGTAAAAGGAGGTCATGATCACATATACAGCTTTCATGCCCAGTCCAATGATGTCACGATAGAAGATGTACCCTTCATTCCACAAATTGGCGGAACCTATGCAGGAGTTGATGTGCAATCCGGACCGGATCCTCTAACCGTCACCGGAGATTGGTCAAGTCCTCTCCGCTACCCTCCGGGGTATACATGGCTTTATGATGTAAAAAGAGCT
>CALCRE010000143.1 GCA_937894465.1 uncultured Clostridia bacterium | reverse complement strand
AGCCAATATTTACCGCAATTTCGCTTCGCTTACAGGCGATAAAACGACGATTCTTATATCCCATCGATTAGGCGTAACGAGCATTGTTGACAGGATTTTAGTCTTTGACAAGGGGAAAATCGTGGAGGATGGAAACCACAATGAACTTATGGCAAAGAATGGTGTATATGCGAAGATGTATAGGGCGCAGGCAAAATGGTATCAATAAACCGGTAAACCAGCTGTTCGATTTCATTTTCGACATAAAGATGTAGTCTGGTATTCGGAATTGCCTATGTGGATACATTCGGCACCGGGGTTGCGGACGATGAAAATAGCTGAGCGGTGAACGCTTTGTTTGATTTAAGCCCTTCGGCGATTATTAACAACTATGATTTGAGAAAACCGGCTTATGCCCAGGTGGCATCCTATGGTCATTTCGTAAGGAGACGACTCAAAACTTATAAATTAACGGTTAATAAAGTCCTCAATAGTCCAAGCAATACACCGGACTTGGTTTTTAAAAGGGAAGCAAAAACTTGTCCCGACCCTAGGAGTTATCGTTAATATATTAATAAAGTACGATATGCATGTTCACATATGAAAAGGCAAAGAAAATGAAAAGTAGTGACTTTGATATGAAAGTGTACATTAGACTCGTATGAAATACTTAGCGTATAGAAAACCGGATCAAGATCTTGATCCGGTTTTTTAATTTTCTTTTTAACTTTTCCAATCTATATCTTGCCTTGGTTTACAAAAAACATTTTATATTTTCTAATCCAACATTTTCGTGATATGATGTTATTGCTCTTAAAAAAAGCATTTTAGGAGGACGGATTGATGAGTCGATTTGATATAAACTGCATGGTGGGGCACTGGCCGTTTCGAAAACTACGCTATAATAAACCGGAAGATAGGTTGAAAACACACATGAAAAACGATATCACCGGAGGATGCATATCAAGTTTGACTTGTAGTTCTTATTTTGTGTGCTATAATGAGAACAAGCCGTAATGAAAGGAATAACAGCGATATTCATGAAACAAAAAAGGGATTCGGAGGCAACGAAAAATAGGATTTTAATGGCTGCTGAAGCCGAGTTTGCAGATAAAGGTCTTTACGGTGCGAGAATAGATTCCATTGCTGAAAAAGCCCAAACAAACAAGAGAATGATTTATCAGTATTTTGGCAATAAGGAACAACTTTATGTCAACATTCTGGAAATCACTTATGGTCGTCTTACCGCGGAAGAACTGCAAATCGAATGGGAAATCATGCCGGCGAAGATCTCCATACAAAAGATCATTCGCTTGTACTTCGAGTTTCTAGAAAAAAATCCATCTTATGTGAAATTGATTTTATGTGAAAACTTAAATAAAGGCAAGTACATAGAACAAATAGATTTTACCAATACAAAATCTTCTGTTTTCCATACTTTTACTGATATCATGGATCGAGGTAAAAAAACAGGTGAATTTAAAAAGGAAATCGACACACAACAAGTGATATTATCCTTGTTAACATTCACTTTTTCATATTTCTCTAATCGTTATACACTATCCAAACTGTTGGAATTTAATTTGTTCGACAGTATGAATACTCAGAAGAGAATTAAAATTGTAACTGATATGCTTTTAAAATATATCTGTTGTGAATAAAATTTGACGGAGGAAATATAAGATGACAAATCTGAATAATGCGCAATGGTTTGAAAAATTGGAAAAATACGTCGCCGGCGGATCTAGTACCGGTTCAAAAAGGGCGTACTTACTTCCGGAAGAACCCACTGTTGCAGTAAGAGGTAAGGGTTGTAGAATTTGGGACGCTGACGGTAAAGAATACATCGATTACAAGAATGGGTTAGGCCCGGTTACACTAGGGTACTGTCATCCGGTAATCGATAATGCCGTTATGGAGCAACTGAAAAACGGTATTGTTTACGGTCAACCGCATTATCTTGAAGCAGAAGTTGCCGAACTGATTTGTGATGTGATTCCCAGTGCCGAAAAGGTACGTTTCTTGAAAACCGGCGGAGAAGCTTGTGCAGCTTGTATCAAACTTGCAAGAGCCTATACCGGGAAGGATCATATCATTCAAATCGGATACAACGGCTGGTTGAACACTGTGGCAAGCGGTGCAAGATTGAATCCCAGGGAAGAAGCTAAAGGTGCTCCCATGGGAGTTCCCGTAGCTGTCAGCGAACAATTCCATGCAGCGGGCTGGGGAGACAAAGCCACTGTGGAAAAACTTTTTGAGGTATATGAAGGAAAAGTCGCCGCTGTGATCGTAGCAGCAGGATATGCCAATATGGAAATTGGTGCAACATTCTATCCGTTTTTACGTGAAATCACAAAGAAGAATGACACAGTGCTGATCTATGATGAAATTGTCACTGGATTCAGAATTGCAACCGGTGGTGTTCAAGAATATTTCAATGTAGCTCCTGATCTTTCCGTTTTTGCAAAAGGAATTGCCAATGGAATGCCCATTTCAGTTTTCTGTGGAAAAGCTGAAATTATGGATTATGTGTCAAAAGGTGCTGTGGTGTCCTCGACCAATGGAGGAGAAACATTGTCTTTGGCTGCATGTAAAGCTGCCATCAATCTGTATCGCACAGAAGATGTCTCGAAGTATTTATGGAAAACCGGTGAAAAGTTATGGACATCGGTCAATGGATTATTCAAAAAGCATAATGTACCTTCCGAGGTAAAGGGTTTCTGGCCGTGTCCTACATTTGTCAACCAGGCGGGAGCTCCTAAAGACTTAAATGCACGTATTCTCAGAGCAGGATTTAAATATGGTGTTTCTTTGTACTCCACATCATATGTTAATTATTCTCATAAGGACGCTGACATTGAAGAGACCATTGCACGCTTGGATAAAGCCATTGCAGAAGTGGCCGCTTCATTGTAAAAGGATTAAAGGGTGCCAAAATGAAAAAGTATGATATGCACGTTCACGTATGGCAGGGCAGGGAAGAACGGGATATGGAGATCATGGCGAAAGCTTGTGAATTGTATCACGTTGACAAAATATTCATATCCGGTTTGTGCGGAGAGTTTCCTGAAATTGATGCCATCAATGAAATCAACGATTACACGTTGAAATATATGAAGCAATATCCCGAATTGGTAGAGGGCTATTGCTACGTCAACCCACGTCATGATGCATGTATGGATACGTTGAAAAGATGTGTCGAGGACGGCGGAATGATCGGCATGAAATTATGGATTGCCACATTGTGTGACGATCCTTTGAATAACAAGTACATTGAGAAATGTATCGATTATGATATTCCTATTCTGTTGCACGCTTGGCGGAAAACCGTCGGGCAGATGAAATGCGAATCTACTCCGGAGCATGTGGCTAACATAGCCAAACGATATCCGGAAGCTAAATTCATTATGGCGCACATTGGAGGAAATTGCTATGCCGGAGTAAAACCGGTGTTGGATTGCAAAAATGTCACCATAGACTTTTGCGGTTCTGTTTTCCGTGCTGATGATATTGAGTACACTGTTAAATGGGTTGGTGCGGACAGGGTTGTTTTTGGAACGGATATGCCGGGTTCTTTTTTGGTGAATGAAGGTCAGGTTTTAGAAGCTGACATCACAGAGGAAGAAAAGGAAATGATCATGTGGAAAAACACTGCGAAGCTCTTTAATATGGAGGTGGTCTGATGAGCCGATTTGATTTGAATTGTATGGTAGGCCATTGGCCGTTTCGAAAACTACGACATAACAAGCCGGAAGACATCTTAAAAACACACAAGCAAAACGGTATTACCGGAGGATGTGTATCTTCTTTGGACAGCATCTTGTACAACGATCCTTATGAAGGGGACGAAGATTTGGTGCAAGGTGCCAAAGAGATGGGCTATATCCACATCCAGTCGGTAAACCCAATCTTGTCATTCACGACGGATGATATAAAACGGGGTGTGGAGTTGCTTGGTACAAAAGGTGTCAAGATTTATCCTTGCTACCATCAATACGGCTTTGACGCACCGGAATTGGAACCGGTATGTGAATATTTAAAAGAACAAAACATTCCTTTGTTTGTTCAATTGAGGATGGAAGACTACAGAGCGGATTACGTCATGTTACAAAAGCAATTGGGTGTAAAGGATCTCCAAACACTGCTCAATAAGTATCCTGACAACAAAATTGTCTTATTGACCCCAAGGTTAAATGAAATTAATGCTTTGGCACCTATGGTTAAAGAATCGGATAATGTGTTATTTGACACATCCGGTTTGAAAGACGGTTTGTTTTCAGTGGAAACAGTGGTGAATGTCATCGGACCTGACAAGTTGGCATTCGGTTCCTTGTATCCCTTGTTTTGCTTGAAAAGCATTTTGATGCTGGTGGAAGAAGCTCAATTGGACGAAGACATCAAGCAAAAGATCTATAGTGGGAATGCCGAGAGATTTCTCGGGTTATAGGCGATCACTTTAGACAAGATGAGTGATGATTAATGAATTAAGTATTTTTTCAACACGAAAGGACAATATGTCCTTTCGTGTTATTCTATTTTGGTGGTTATATGAAGAAGTATCCCTTTCAATTTTTTACGTTATATTTTTTTGTGTATATGCTCAATGTCATATACTCGACCTTTTTCCCGGTTTATCTGGATGAATTGAAAATTCCTTCGGAGCAAATCGGTGTATTGCTATCCATCGGACCTTTTGTGGGTATATTTGCACAACCTTTCTGGGGCCTTGTCAGTGATCGGGCAAAATACAAGAACACAGCGGTGATGATTATGTTTGTCTTCAGCGCTATAACCGTCCTTCTTTTCCCTATATCAAACCGGTTCATTTATTTAATCGGCTGCTTCGTTGTGTTTATGTTCTTCCGTACATCCGCACCGGTAATCACCGATGCCGTTACATTGGAGTATCTAAACGAAAGGAATTTATCCTTCGGACCGGTCAGAATTGCAGGATCCATAGGTTATTCCACTATGGCCATATTGGCAGGTGTTTTGTCCAAAGGAAATACATCCGGTATTTTTATTTTGTATTCCATTGTCTCCGGATTGGCTTTTTTTAATATGTTCTTGATACCCAAAGTGGAAGGGCACATGAAAAAGGATAAAAAGCAACCCATTACCGTTTTGTTTAAATACAAAAGGCTGATGAAAATGATTTTGTTTGCTTTTATCATTCAAATCACCATGGGCTACTATTACAGCTTTGCTTATATCCATATTCGCAATCTCGGAGGTAACAACGCATTGATCGGTGTGGCAACCATGATCGCCTCCTTAAGCGGTATACCTTTTTTGTGGTTTGCCAAGAAGATCATCGACAAATTCGGTCCCGAAAACACGCTTTTGTGGGCCGGTATAATCACAGGATTAAGATGGCTTTTATTTGCCGTTGTCAAAGCTCCTTGGGCATTGGCAATATTGCAAGTGTTACACGGAATGACATTCATCGTTTTCAGCTACACATTGTCAGTGATTATCAGTCTCCGGGTTCCTGCAGAGCTAAAAGCCACAGGGCAGACATTGAACGCATTACTGGTCTTTGGTATTTCAAGCATTATAGGCAGTGGAATCGGAGGCTTTTTGGATGCTCGTTATGGCACAAGTCAAGTCTTCCTACTCAACCTCGCTTTGGCTATGGCGGCATGTATCCTGTTTTATATCGGATTGCGAAAAGAAAAAAGAAATATTTCAACCGAATAATAAGAGGAATGATCGAAAAAGTTGACAATTTGTTAACTTTTTCGAATAAAAACATGTGTAAAAATTTGTGCAAATAGTTTCAATGCCTTATGGTATGATATAATCCGATGTAGATGAAAAAGCCAAGGTTTAACGGAGGACTACGTGAAAATCAATTTGAAACAAAAATTATTAGGCACCGTGACCGGATACAAAGATGCTTTCTTCAATGCACCCTTTGCTATGTTTTTTTGTGCATTGATTGGTTGTTTGGCATTAATCCACCAACATGGCAACTTGTCACAAGAGTCAGCCACACGAGTGGAAAGAGCCGCATTTGTTTGTGTTTTGGGTATTCCTTTTTCTCTTTTAATGGAGCAAATGGCAAGCCGCATCCGAAACACTTTATTAAAAGTTGCCGTATGGATTGCAATCATCGCATTTCTAGTTTTGTATTATTTCATTGGTGTTCCTTCCTTCGGGATGAAAACCATCACCCGCACGTTGGGATTGACATTTGTTTTTATCGTTTCATATGTATTGTATTACAGTGAAGTCAATAAGCTCTCATATGAAAAATTCACATTGTATGTTCTTAAGAGACTTTTGTTCACCGGGGTTTATACATTGGTGATCTGGGGCGGTATATCCTTTACTTTTTTTGCATTCAGTGAACTGATGGATATCAAGCTTTGGAATGAAGCATATATTGATTTTTTGTTCGTCACTTTAGGATTCTTAATACCTGCCTACTTCTTTTACGGATTTCCAAGGGAAAGAACACAAGAGGAGCAGGATATTTCACCTTTTGTCACCACGATGATTTCATATATTCTCATTCCGGTGATTCTGGCCTACACAGCAGTTTTGTATCTTTACTTCATAAGATTGCTGGTGACATTCCAATGGCCGGAGGGTATGCTGGGGCATCTGGTGTTTTGGTACGGCCTTGTCAGCACCGCCGTATTGTACTTTGTGCGTCCTTTCGCAAAAGACAAAAAAATTACGGATTTGTTTTATCGATATTTCCCATATGTGAACATCATCCCTTTGTTGATGATGTTCACATCCTTAGGTATACGAATCAAAGCCTACGGGTTTACCGAACCAAGGTACACAGTGGGGATCATCGGTCTTTGGATTCTTTTGTCCGTTTGCCTTTACTTGTTCAAAAACCGGTTTAAAAACATCAATCGATGGGTTTTGATCAGCTTGATCGTTATTTGCGTCGTTTCTCTCATCGGTCCTTTTTCTGCATATTCCACTTCGATCGCAAGCCAGAACAGGCAATTTTCATTGATTGAAGAAAAATACGGGTTCTTATCCCAGCCGGAGACATTCAAATCGGAAAATATGGATGACCAAGATCGGGAACGTGCTGTGAGCATATTGCGATATTTTGACAACAATCACACATTGGATGATTTAAAGCTTCCGGAGAACATCGACCGAAAACAATTAAGAACCATGTTTGATTTTAATTTTTATCCCGCAGAACCATATCGTTATGTCAATATAAACTCAAAAGATGCTCACTCTATGGATATTAGAGGATATGACTATCTTTTAGGGATGTATGCCAATGATTTTACCGTAAAATCCAAGTCGGGTGCTGAATACAGAATCATGATGGAAAAGACTGAGTTTGTTATATATTTAGGAGAAGAAGAGCTTTATCGAAAAGATTTGGGTGAATATGTTATTTTGACCTATCAAGAGAAATCACAATCAAATCATGATTCCTCCAAAGATCCCTACAATTTGATGCTACCTGCATCGGATATGATTTATGAAGACAAAACCGAGAACTTTCAAATCAGGTTTTATGTGCAAAGTGCTTTTTGTCGCGTGTTTCCTGACGGTACAATAGAGGTGGAGAGCCTTTCATGTTATACCGCATTAAAAATAACGGAATGATGATACCAACATTTTAAGATAATTAGAAGGGGAGAATGACTATGAAAAAATTAAAGACCGGATTGTCCGGACTAGGAAGAGTGGGATGGCCTTTTCATTTCCCACAGCTGGTGAAGAAAGAGGGTTTTGAACTCAAGGCTGTTGTTGACATGCAGGATGACCGACTAGCTGAAGCAAAAGAAAAGGCACCGGACATTCATTGCTACAAAGACTTTAACAAGATGATTGAAGAGGAAGATTTGGATTTGGTGGTCATTGCATCACCGACAGGTTTTCATTATGAGCAATTGAAAAAAGCCTTTGAATCCGGTGTGGATGTATTCTTGGAAAAACCTATGGCTATGGATTTGGCTGAAGCCGACAAAATGATTGCGTTAAAGAATCAATATGGACGCAAGTTGATGGTATACCAACCGCACAGAAAATTCGCCCATACGGTAAAAGCTAAGGAAATCATTGATTCCGGCATATTAGGCGATATCTATATGATTAAGCATGAAACATCCTTGTTCAGATTCCGCAGTGACTGGCAATCCTTGAAAAAATATGGTGGCGGTATGGTCAATAACTACGGAGCTCACTTTATTGACTTATTATTGTACTTAAGCAACAGCACAAAAGCCGTTGATATTAATTGTCACTTAAGGCGCATTGCTTCCGTAGGGGACGCTGACGATGTGGTAAAACTGGTGATGCTTTCAGACAATAACACCATACTGGACTTGGACATCAATTGTGCCGCAGCCACCAGCAACAAACAACTCATTGTTTACGGAAACTATGGAACCTTGTGGCTGGATAAAGGCTCCAGAGTTCTAAATGTGAAACACTTTGATCCTACAAAAACACAAGGTTTTACCATTGATGAGTCCTTGGCCGCTGCCGGTAGAAAATATGACTTTATCGGAGAGCCTCCTTGGGAGGAAGAAGAGATCCCTCTTGCCGGATGCAAAGAGGTGGACTACTATGAAAAATGTTACGAATATTTTGCATTAGACCAAAAACCTTTTGTGGATGTATCAGAAACGCGCGAAGTGATGAGAATCATTCAAGAGTGTAAGGATCAATCGGATATTTGGCGTGCATAAGTAAGTGGGTTTATAGGAGGTGTCGTGATGGACTCGTTTGCCGGATTGTGCGGTGAAATGCTTGTTCAATGGTGCCAAGGGGCGGAACAATATTTATATGTTCTTCCTATGGAAGACATGGCAGTGTACGGAACCGGGTACAACAGCTGGGGTGTACAAACAGTACAGAAGGCACTGGCTGCCTTTGCAGTCACCGGTACGGCAACCGAGAATGAAACATTGATACGTCGCGCCCTCCAAATGTTACGGTTTAATTTACAAAGTCACCTAACCGGAGACAGAGCATGCCTGGACGGGACAAAATGGGGCCATACTTGGATCAGTGCACTGGGAATCAGCAGAATGATGCATGGTGTGATCTTGTTATGGGACAGAATGTCCGAAGAGGACAAGCTGCTTTTTCAAAAAATGATGTATTCCGAGAGCGACTATTTATTGACGGAATATGTCATCAAAGCCGGGAAAACTGCACACAGTAGGATGAATATGCCGGAGAGCAACCTGTGGAATGGAGCGCAGCTTTTAACCACAGCCGCTATGTTTGCAAAAGGTGATAAAAGAACCCTGTATATGGATAAAGCTGCAGACTTTTTTGTTAACGGGATATCCGTTGATGCAGATCAAGAAAATCAAACTGTATTTCTAGGAAAAACCGTAGCACAAAGACATGTAGGTTCCAACTTTTTCAATACCTATGCATTGAACCACCATGGGTATATGAATGTGGGATATATGGTGATTTGCTTGTCCCAGATCGCTATGATCCGATATCTATTAAAATCCCAAGGAAAACCGGTTCCGGAGTTTGTCACACACCATGCAGAGGATCTTTGGAATTTGGTGAGGCATTTCCTATTTCCGGACGGAAGATTAAATCGCATCGGTGGAGACACAAGAGTCCGGTATTGTTATTGCCAGGATTATCTTGTTCCCGTGTTGCTGATGATTTGTGACATGAAAAAGGATCCTGTAGCCAAAAAGCTGCTTAAGGAGTGGGTGTTGCAGGTAAAAAAAGAGTTTGACCAAAATGGTGACAGATGTTTTTTGTCCGACCGCGGAAAGGACTTGAAAACAATGTCCTTGTTGTACTATACAAGGCTTGAGTCCGACAGGGCCGTGGCGTTATCCATGGTATTACAACAAGCATCCATGTTAGACTCCATTGAAGACATCCCATGTGTTCCAAAGGATGTTTTCCGTTGGCATGACCCGTTCCATGGTTCCACATTGATAAAAGGAGAACAAAACTTCGCATCCTTTACCTGGGTTTCCGGGGAGAGGCCTCAAGGAATGTTTTTACCTTTGGATGCAAGTGATATGGCGGAATGGAAAGAAAATTGTTGCGGTGAGATTATAGGATTAGGCTTAAGAAACCTTCGGGAAGTGATCAGTCATCAAACTCGATTGTTTGAGAATGGATTTGTTACGTACGGTTGTTCCATGGTCATTTCCAAAGATTTGCCGGAGGGAAGTCCTCCCAAGGAGGAAGTAGCAAAAGTATATAATTTCTTTGCCGCCTTGCCGGACGGTGTAACCTGTGTCATGGTTCAACTGGCCGTATCAAGTCATCGAAAATATGTAAAGAGTGTCAAAGGCGGATTGCTGAAAATCCCCAATGACCTGTTTAATGACAACATCCGTGTATGTGAGACCGCAAACAAACGCTTTACATTGAAAAGGGAAAACAGATCCGAAGATACGATTTTCAATACGGGCAGCCCCTTTGTGAGTATAGACGGGAAGGTTTCTTTTGTTTCCATGAATGAAAACGTGAAAATATTTCGTCCGGCCAAAAGGCAGGTGGGTATTCATGACAGCATGTATTCAAACGGCTTTTTGTACTGTGAAGAGTTTTGCACCCGGCTTGATCGAGAGGTTAAAGATTACAAGGACGGGGAAATCATATTGGATGACGGTGCAATTGTGCTCTCAGGAGTGAACAAAGACCAAACCGAGAAGTATTGGAACAAATGTAAGCCGATTTATGAAACAATCGGAAAACCTGAGGATTTGGTTCGTAAGATCACGGTGTTTGATACGAACAAAAGAAAATATGTCTTTATGTTAACATCCAAGCAAGCCTTCATAGAACTTTGTTCGAATGAAGCGGATTGTTTCTCATTAACGCTCGAAAGTGAATGAAAAAAGGAGTGAATGATTTGAAGGAAAAAATCTTTTATAACGGTAAGATCAGCTGTATGGATAAGAATTATACTGTAGCGGAAGCAATGTATGTGGAAGAGGGTGTGATCCGGTTTGTAGGAAAACTGTCCGATGTGGAAAACGGCGCAAAGCTCGGAAGTGAAAAAATCAATCTGAAAGGGAAGAGGGTTATTCCGGGATTGATCGATACCCATAGCCACTTTACAAGCGCTGCATTAAGCGAAGCAGGTGACACGGTAAAATTTGTTCCGGAAACGGTTCAGGATATCTTGGACTATGTAAAAAGCAAAACTCAGGAGCTAGAACACGGCCAATGGATTTACTTGCCGAATATTTATCCTACTCGTATAAAGGATTTGCGTTTTCCGTATCTATTTGAATTGGACCGTGTAGCACCGGATCATCCGGTTTTTGCAGATGGTTTTTATGCGGGAGCAGCCAACACACTTGCCTTAAAAAAGACGGGACTTTATGAGTCGGATCAATTAGGGGTTATACGAGATCAGCACGGGAACCCTACCGGAAGGGTTTTAGGGATGAGGAATGAATTTCAAAAAGCCATTCCTGTGGCACAGTACTCTCGTGAGCAAGAAGATAAGGCTTATGAAGATTTAAATGTGGAGTACTTACGTTGCGGCATTACATCCATCACCGAAGCCATGTCCTCCTTATCGGGATTACAAGGTTTAGGCAGAGCTCTATCCAAAGGAAAACCCTTTGTTAGAACAGTGTTGACTTGTGTAATGAATCCGGATCGACCGGATGCTTTATTGGAAATGAAAAGAGCTGCTTCTGAATATCCGGAAGACTTTATCCGGATGATCTACGGAAAGCAATTGATTGACGGCGGTATTTTAACCGGAACTTCCTATATGAGAAAACCCTATAAAGGTGTTGAGGAATTGTTTGGATATGATTTTGAGGATTATCACGGAACATTGAGTGCAGATTTTGATCGGCTCCTTCGTTCATTGGAAGTATGTGAAGAGAACAGCTTGAAATTCTGTGCACACGCAACCGGTAATCTGTCTGCCGATTTGTTTTTAGATGTCTTGGAAGCATACAAGACCAAAAACGGCAAGTTATCCCATGGTCATGCTTTGTTGCATGGAAACTTCACCGATCAAGATATGTTAAAACGCATAAAGGATCTTCAGGTGGCTTTGTTGTTCCAACCGGCTTGGCATTACAAAGACTCTCATGCGGTGATCACATTCTTGGATTCGGAGGACTTCGATACATTCTTACCTTATAAAACCATCTATAACTCCGGTATTATGTGTGCAGCGGGATCGGATCATATGATCAAGCATGATCGGAACAAAGCCCAAAATCCTTTTAATCCTTTCACTGCAATCTATAATATGGCCACAAGGATCAATCAAAAGGGCAATGCATTAGGAGAACAACATAAGGTGGACGTTGAGAAAGCCGTTGGCTTTTATACCGAAAAAGCAAGTTTCAAAGGTGGGGGTCACGAAAACAAAGGTCAATTGATCGCAGGTAAAAAAGCTGATTTTGCATGCTTGTCCGAGGATATCTTCGAATGTCCTAAAGAAATAATTCCCGATATCCGTTCTGTGATGACCGTGTTAGACGGGGAAATCCGATTGGATGAATGTTAAGAAGTAAGAATTGAAAGCGAGTAATTATGTCAACATTATATGTGGTGGCAACACCGATTGGTAATTTAGGTGATGTTTCCAACAGGCAATTGGAGATGCTTTCGGCATGTCAATTGATTTTAGCGGAAGACACCCGACACACCATCAAATTGTTAAACCGATTTAATATTAAAACGAAAATGATATCGTACCATAAATTCAATGAGAAGGAACGCGCCGGGGAGATCATCGAAAGAATGACCAAGGAACAAATGGATGTGGCTTTGGTTTCGGATGCAGGAACACCCTGCATATCCGACCCCGGTTTTGAAATCGTCAATGCCGCTCGTAAAAACGGTATTCATGTGACGGGTATCCCCGGGTGTTCTGCGGTAATCACAGCACTGTCCATCAGCGGAATGGATACTTCCTCCTTTGTTTTTAAAGGGTTTTTCCCGAGAGAAACCAAGGAGAAGGAAACGTTGATTGAACAAATGACACAAGGAAGTGAGACATT
>CALCRE010000142.1 GCA_937894465.1 uncultured Clostridia bacterium | reverse complement strand
CAACATACCTAAAAAACCGAAAAGGTGTGATTAGTGATTTGCTTAATAGTTTTCTTTACGTACTTCAAAAAAGCTTTGTGCATATTTGCATACAGGGCATACCTTCGGTGCTTTCTTACCGATGACAAGATGTCCGCAAATACGGCATTCCCACATGATATCTTCGCTCTTTTCGAAAACTTGTTGCATTTCCACATTATTCAACAGCTTCAGATAACGCTCTTCGTGGGACTTTTCAATGTCAGCCACTCTGCGGAAGCGTGCAGCCAAATCGGCAAACCCTTCTTCATCAGCTACCTTTGCAAAGTCTGCATACATTTCGGTCCACTCATAGTTTTCTCCCGCTGCAGCATCTTTAAGGTTCTGTGCAGTGTTACCGATGCCGCCTAACTCTTCAAACCAAATACGTGCATGCTCTTGTTCGTTTCTTGCAGTCTTTAAAAAGATTTCGGCTAATTGGTCAAAACCTTGTTGCGATGCTATGTTTGCAAAATAGGTATATTTGTTACGCGCTTGGCTTTCCCCTGCGAATGCATCTCGTAAATTCTGTTCAGTTTTGGTTCCTGCATATCGATTCTTTTTTTGGGTATCGTCTTCAACTTTAACAAATTTAGAAGCAGGTGCTTTACATCTCGGACATACAAAATCCTCAGTCAACTCTCCTTCATGGATGTAGCCGCAAACAGTACAACGATATTTTACCATTTTATAACTCTCCTTCTACGTACATTTTTTCGGTTTTAAACCGATGCTTTCCAAAGGCCATGCAAATTACAATATGCGTATGCACTTTGTACTTTGTCATCGTCAGTGAGAGCAAACACAACAGACGGCTTGTCGTTAGGAGACAAAGCTTTGCGTTGTCCACCTTGTTCCGTCTCTACGTACACCCACTCGATATAGTGAACATCGATCATAGGATGAGGCGCTGAACCGACATCAACGGTTACGATGTTTCCGTCTACCTTGATCACCGGAACATGCTTTTCCTTCGAAGCATCCACAGTGTTCGGTACAAGTTCTTTCATGTCTTGACCACAACATACGGGAATAGCACCCGAGAATTTTATGAAACCTACCATGTTTCCACACTTCTCACACACGAAAAACTTTTGACGATCTGCCATTTTTAAATCCTCCTTCATGATTAACGTTTATTATTTAAAAGGCATTCGGAACAAATACCTTTAAAATTCACATCTTTGCTCAAAATCTCACAATGATCCAATCCATCGAAATTCATTTGATTTATGTTAATATCGAAATCACATATAAATCCGCATTGCTCACCCTTAAAATGACCGTGATTATTCTTGGTATAATCATATCGGACTTCGGTTCCCTCTATGGTTAGGGCTTTGACCAAGCCTACATTGACAAACAAGCTTACTGCATTGTAAACAGTGGCTTTGGACAGTGTGGGACATTCCTTTTTCAAGTTGATATATATCTCATCTACCGTCGGATGATCCCTTTTATCCATAAGGTATTCTAGTATTCTCATCCTGTGTATAGACGGTTTTATATTGTTTTTCGTTAATTCATTTGCAATGTTACTCATTTTTTGATTCATATCTGTCGCCTATCAATTGTATTCGTTACAATATTATATTAAGTCTATTCTTTTGTCAATTAAAAATAGATTATTTTACATACTTTTTACATTAACCTTTATTCATTTATACACACTTCTCCACATAAAAATGAGTACATTTTTCTGTAGTAATCTTATATATCTATTCAAATTAAAATAAAAAAGAGGGGCATCATCCCTCCCTCTTCCTTTTCTTTTTTCATGAACAAATTTATCTGTTCAAAAGTGTCAATAATTCGTTTGGCTTGTTGATGACCATGTGAGCACCTGCTCTTGTCAACACCTCTGCGTTTCGAAATCCCCAAGCGACTCCAACGCATATCAATCCGGCATTTTTAGCAGTTTGAACATCCACTTCGGAATCTCCGACATATATGGCGTTTCTTGCATCAGCATTCAATTCTTCCAATGCTTTGAAAACCATATCCGGAGCAGGTTTCTTTTTGATCTTCTCGGATTCTCCCAATGCTACGGTGATATAGGGGTGAAAATAGTCCTTTACCAGGCCTTTTACCGCCGAATCAAATTTGTTTGACACAACGGCCATATGATATTTTCTCCATAACTGTTGTAGTAATTCCGGGATCCCCTGGTATGGCTTTGTTTTATCTTGCATATGCCCTGCATATCGTTCTTTAAACTTTGCCAGACATTCCTCAAATTGCGGATTGCCTTTACCGTCAGGTAGAGATAATTCCATCAACCGTGCCACACCGTTTCCTACATAGTTTCTCACATTTTCCAAGGAAACACTCGGGTACCCGAACTCCTTTAAAACAAAGTTCACGCTGTCTGCCAAATCCTCCAGGGTATCCAACAGCGTTCCATCCAGATCAAATAATATGGTATTTATATTTCTCATGTAGTTTTTATCCTTTGATTAATTGTTTTTATTGAAGATGATAGAAATGGTAGTGCCTTTCTCCGGTTCACTTTCCAATTGAATTTTAGCATTATGAAATTCAGCACTATGCTTGACAATGGCAAGACCTAAACCGGTTCCTCCGGTATCTTTCGAATGAGATTTGTCAATCCTGTAAAACCGTTCAAATACACGGTATTGGTGCTCCTTGGAAATGCCGACTCCGTTATCTTTTACGGATAAAATAATCTTCTCCGGCGTATTACTCACAATCACATCCACTTTTCCAAAATCATAATTGTATTTTATAGCATTATCACACAAGTTATACACCATTTCATCCAGAATTTGTTTTACCCCGGACAAAATCGCATGATCTCCGGTTACATGTATAGTGATATTTTTTTTATGAGCGGAGGGCATCAATCTGGATACCACATCTTGAGCCAATTCCAACAAATCAACACTCTCAAAAGAGAGCTTGATATTTTTTTCATCCAGCCTGGAAATTCGAATGATATCATCTACAAGGTTGATTAGATGTCCGGCTTCATCTAAGATTCTACCGGAAAATTCAGCTACATCCTTATTTTTAACCATTCCATTTTTTAATAGTTCTGCATAACCGGAAATGGTAGTTAGAGGGGTTTTTAACTCATGAGACACATTGGCAGAAAATTCACGTCTCATTTTTTCAGCATTCTGTCTTTCGGTGATATCCAAAACAAACAGAATAATTCCTTTTACCGGATTATCGGACATAACGGGACTCGCTAGCAAATGATACGTCTTTTTACCTTTTGAGAACACGTCTTCAAAGTTATTGCCATCCAGCGCTGTCCTCACGGCTTTTTGAAGGGTAAGACTTCGATTCAATGTCAAAATATGCTTATTGATGTTATAGGTCGCATTGACACCAAAAATATCTGCAGCGCTCTTATTTATGGACAATACCTGCCCCTTACTGTTTAATACGATAATCCCTTCGCTAATATTTTCAGTAATGGCATTAAACTCAAGTTGTTTTTCCATCAACATTTTAAACTGACTCTCAATTTGATTATTTTGCTTTGACATACGGTTCAGCAATGGAGATAATTCATCGTATACATCATTGGATAACGGATTTTCAAGATTTAAGTTGTTGATGGGAACAATAATTTTTTTAGTCAACCAATTAGCCAATATAGATGACAGAATAATCACCGGAATGTGAGCCTTTCCCGATAAATTAGACACTCCATAGTTGGCTAATCACCATTATC
>CALCRE010000141.1 GCA_937894465.1 uncultured Clostridia bacterium | reverse complement strand
AGACCTATTTCAATTCTCTTTTCCCTAGGTAAATCCACCCCGGCAATACGAGCCATTAAATCAGCACCTCCGTTTATTTGACTTTACTTTTATATTTACACCAATAGCCGGAAAATAAAGAATTTCCGCAGCCGCGCTATACGGTGATACATTTCATACTGCAATGCAATATGTCGACTACCCTTGCTTTTGTTTGTGTCTTGGTTCTTTATCGCATATAACCATCACTTTACCTTTGCGCTTGATAATCTTACATTTATCACATCGTTTTTTTACAGACGGTTTAACTTTCATTTCAAAACCTCCTTAAGGTATTTTATTGCTTACCTCTCCATACAATTCTTCCTTTTGTCAGATCATACGGTGACAGCACAACTGTGACTGCATCACCCGGCAAAATTTTGATGTAGTTCATTCTTAACTTTCCGGAAATATGAGCAAGGATCTCATGACCGTTTTCCAATTTGACTTTAAACATAGCATTCGGCAATGCTTCGGTCACCGTGCCTTTAACTTCTATAACATTTTCCTTCGGCAAACTATAACCCTCCTTTTAAGTCACACCGTTTTTTCTAACGATGTCCAATGCCTTTCTAATAGCAGAATTGGATATCCTTTCACCGGCATTTATCATTTCAACTATTGACGGCAATTGAATTCCGGTATGGCGCACATGCTTCACCTTTTTCAGTTTAGGGTTCTCAATCTTTCGAAGATCCCCATCTGCAAGGGCGATATAGTCCGGTTCACGTACAGCCAAGATAACAAAGACCTTACCTTTGTCTCTTCCCGCCTTGGATAAAACCGCGTCGCCAGGCTGAAAATCCATTCTTATTTCCTCCGCATATAACTGTATCATACTATTATTAACGCTTTTAGTTTTTTTAACCAAATAACGACAATATGAATCGTGTTACATTCGTTTTCCCTATGGTTCCATCCACTATTGTTACCAAACCGCTCCGGTTGTAATAACTGATCAGTGGTTGGGAAATCTCATAATAAGTATCAAGACGCGCTTTTATAATTTCAGGCAAATCATCTTTCCTCTGTATTACCGAGGATCCGCACACATTGCATAAACCCTCTTTAGCAGGTGGATTGTCATCGATGTGATAAATCTCCTCACAATTCGAACATACCCTTCTTCCACTTAAACGTCTTATTACTTCCTGATCAGGAATACTCATGTTGAGCACTTTGTCAATTTTATGTCCTCTTTCAGTCAAATACTTGTCGAGCCTCTCCGCTTGCTCAATGGTTCGGGGGAACCCGTCAAGAATATAACCTTCCTTACAATCCTCATCTTCTATTCGATCAAAAAGCATTTCACATGTCAGTTCATCAGGAACTAATTGTCCCTTTTCTATATACTTTCCGGCTCTTTGACCGAGTTGTGTGTTTTTCCGTATATTCTCACGGAAGATCTCTCCGGTAGAGATATGAGGTAACCCCAAGTGATTTTTTATCAATTCCGCTTGCGTTCCTTTACCGCTACCGGGAGGTCCCATCATTATAACTTTCAAAATATCACCTGCCAATGTACATTACTCTAAGAATCCCTTGTAATGCCTCATGAGCATTTGCGATTCTATTTGCTGTGCGGTTTCCAAAGCGACGCCTACTAAGATCAATACCGAAGTACCACCAAACCAAATACCCTGGATGTTAAATATAATACCCATTAAGCTGGGAAATATTGTTATCAAGGCAAGGAATATAGCACCGATCCAAGTCAGTTTGTTCAAAATGGATGTAATATAATCAGATGTTGGTTTTCCCGGCCTGATTCCAGGTATAAATCCACCGTTCTTCTTCAAGTTGTTAGCCACTTCAATCGGATTGAATTGGATTACATTATAGAAGAAAGTGAAGAATATGATCAACAATGCATATAAGATGGTGTAAATTGGTCCACCTTGCTTTGATAGAGCAAGAAGGATCTTATTCGTCGTGTTTGGCGCAGCCAATCCAATGATGGTTTGGGGAAATGCCATAATTGACATGGCGAAAATAATAGGCATAACACCGGACATATTCACCTTAATCGGTAAATGGGTGCTTTGTCCGCCGTACATCTTCCTTCCTACAACCCTTTTCGCATATTGAATAGGAATTCTGCGTTCAGCTTGCTGTATATATACAACAGCAGCTATAACCGCTACAAACACAGCTACGACGAAGATGATTCCGAGTATCCCAAGAATACCGGCACCAAGTTTGCCTCCTACATATAAGTTATACAACGTTGCAACAGCTTGGGGTCCTCTGGACACAATCCCTGCAAAAATGATCAAAGAGATACCGTTTCCAATTCCTCTTTCAGTAATCTGTTCACCTAACCACATCAAGAATGCTGTTCCCGCTGTAAATGTTAGGGTTACTGTAAAAAAGGATAATACGGATCCGCCGTCGGATATAGCACCTCTCATTCCAATATATAACATGGATGCCTGGAAGAATCCCAGCAGCACCGCTCCATAACGAACGTACTGCTGTATTTTCTTTCTTCCCTCATTTCCCTCTTTCGATAATCTTTCCAAAGCAGGAATAGCAATGGTCAATAACTGCAGAATAATGGACGAGTTGATATATGGGGTAATACTCATGGCAAAGATAGACGCATTCTGGAACGCTCCACCTGAAACAATATCAAGAAAACCAAACAATTGTCCCCTTTGAACCAGTGCTGCAAATTCCTCTGCACGCAAACCCGGAATGGGGATAAATGAACCGATCCTGTATATCAGCAACATCATCAGAGTAAACAAAATCTTTTTGCGTAACTCTTTGATTTTCCATACGTTTTTTATTGCTTCCAGAGTACCTGCCATGTTATACCACCTCAGCCTTTCCACCGGCAGCTTCGATTTTTTCCGCTGCTGTCTTGGTAAATCTGTTGGCTTTTACGGTAATTTTCTTTTCAATTTCACCGTTGCCCAAGATAACAATACCGTCATTTAATTTACTAATAATTTTATTATCTAACAATGCTTGTGCATCCACTACAGCACCGTCTTCAAAGTAATTGAGAGCTGACAGCCAAACTTCGGTATATTCATCAGCAAACCTTTTGTTGTTGAATCCCCTCTTGGGAACTCTTCTATACAAAGGCATCTGACCACCCTCAAAACCGATTCTTGTGCCGCCGCCGGAACGAGCTTTTTGACCTTTATGTCCTCTGCCGGCAGTCTTTCCATTTCCGGAACCATGGCCTCTGCCTTTACGTTTGCCATCTGTTCTGCTGCCTACAGGGGACTGCAAATCAGTCAATTTCATCGATGCGCACCTCCCTTAACCTATTTCTTCCACTTTAACAAGATGATCAACTACATTTATCATTCCTCGAATATCAGCGTTATCCTCTTGTTCCACTACACTACCAATCTTCTTAAGCCCCAGGGCTTTCAAAGTAGCGATTTGATTATCTTTGCATTTTATTATACTTCTTGTTTGCGTTATTTTCAACTTTGCCACTTTCAGAATCCTCCTACCCTGTAATTTCCTCTATAGCTTTTCCTCTGAGCTTGGCAACCTCTTCAGCATTTTTCAATTGCGCTAACGCAACGATTGTGGCATTTACCAAATTATTTCGATTATTTGATCCCAGAGATTTGGTCTTGATATCTTTGATACCGGCTAATTCAATGACAGCACGAACTGCACCACCGGCGATAACACCGGTACCCGGCTTAGCCGGTTTGATCAGCACTCTTGCTGCTCCGTACTCACCGATAGTCTCATGGGGGATTGTCGTTTCAACTAGAGGAACTTTAATCAAGTGTTTCTTTGCATCTTCAATACCTTTTTTGATGGCATCAGGAATTTCGGCTGCTTTGCCCAAACCTGCTCCCACATGGCCGTTTTCATCACCTACAACCACTAAGGCACTGAATCTAAAGTTTCTTCCACCTTTTACAACTTTGGTAACACGATTCACGTGTACCAGCTTTTCTTTCAATTCTATTTCATTTGAATTTATGCGTTGCAAGTACTTTCCCTCCTTTTTTATTAAAAGTTTAACCCGGCGCTTCTTGCAGCATCGGCCAGCGCTTTGATCCTGCCGTGGTACAAGTAACCACCTCTGTCAAATACTACATCGACAATGCCTTTTTCAACAGCTTTTTGAGCGGTTAATTTTCCAACAGCTTCAGCAGCCTTAACATTACCGCCGTAATTGCCTTTTAATTCTTTATCCAGAGTTGAAGCAGCTACTAAGGTATTTCCCGTAGTGTCGTCCACAATTTGAACGTATATATGTTTTAAACTTCGGTATACACATAATCTCGGCTTATCCGACGTACCCGATATTTTTTTTCTTATCCGATCATGCCTTCTTAATCTATCCTTGTTTTTATCAGGCTTGTTTAACATTTCGGTTTCACTCCTTTCTTATCAAAAAACCCCGTTATGCCGAACCGGCTTTTCCTTCTTTACGCAAGATGATTTCATCTGCATATTTGATTCCCTTGCCCTTATACGGTTCAGGCGGACGTTTGAATCTGATCTTAGCCGCCATTTCACCTACGAGTTGTTTATCGATACCTTTTACAATAATCGTATTCGCATCGGGTACTTCGTAAGTAATTCCGGCCGGTTCTTCCATTTCCACGGGATGGGAGTAACCTATGGTCAAAACTAGTTTCTTACCTTGTTTCTGTGCCCTGTAACCGACACCATTGATTTCCAATTTCTTTGAAAATCCATCTTTAACCCCGATCACCATATTATTAACCAAACTTCTGGTTAATCCGTGCAACGCTCTTTGCTTCTTGTTGTCTGATGATCTTTTTATTAATAAAGTGTTTTGTTCTTGTTCAATAGTCATATCCGGATGCACAGCCTGTGTTAAGGTTCCGTTAGGCCCCTTTACTGTGACTATGTTATCGTTATCTACCTTAACCGTAACTCCGCTGGGGATGTTAACCGGTAAACGACCGATTCTTGACATATTCAACACCTCCTGTTCTTAATATTGAAAACCTTTTTGGTTCTTTTCAGATACGCTTGGTGCGGATCTTAATTACCATACATAAGCCATAACTTCTCCGCCTACGTTGTTTTCTCTTGCAACCTTATCGGTAACAACGCCTTTAGACGTAGAAATAATAGCAATCCCCAAACCGCCTAACACCTTAGGAATATCGTTCTTTGAAGCATATACCCTAAGACCCGGTTTACTGATTCTCTTAATTCCGGTGATTACACTTTTCTTTTCCTTGGTGTACTTCAGTGTAATTCTGATGATACCTTGCTTATCGTCCTCAATGATATCATATTTCTTTATGAAACCTTCATTCAATAATATCTCTGCTATGGATTTTTTATTGTTTGAAGACGGAATATCTACAAACTCATGCTTAGCAGAACCTGCATTACGGATTCTGGTCAACATATCGGCAATACTGTCAGTTATCTGCATTTAATATACCTCCTTACACAAATTGGCATTCAGCTTACCAACTGGCTTTACGTACTCCGGGGATCTGTCCTTTATATGCCAATTCCCTGAAGCATATCCTACATATCCCGTACTTGCGTATATAAGCATGCGGCCTGCCGCAAATTTTGCATCTATTATAATAACGTGTACTGAACTTAGGGGTCTTATTTTGTTTGTTGATCAAAGATTTCTTTGCCATCTACATACCTCCTTAACTCTTTCGGAACGGCATTCCGAGTGCATCAAGTAAAGCTTTGCATTCTTCATCCGTTTTTGCAGTTGTAACGATAGTGATATCCATACCTCTAATCTTGTCGATCTTATCGTAATTGATTTCCGGGAATATCAACTGCTCCTTGACTCCTAAAGAGTAATTTCCTCTACCGTCAAATGACGCAGGGTTTATTCCACGGAAGTCTCTTACTCTAGGAAGAGCAATACTGATCAATTTATCCATAAAATCATACATTCTGCTTCCCCGTAAAGTTACCTTACACCCAATATTCATGCCTTGTCTCAATTTAAAGTTTGCAACAGACTTTTTTGCTTTGGTAACCACAGGTTTTTGACCGGTTATTACCATTAAGTCATTTATAGCAAATTCAAGGGCTTTCGGGTTTTCTTTCAATTCCCCAAGACCCATATTGATCACGATTTTCTCAAGCTTGGGCACTTGCATCGGTCCTGAGTACTTCATCTTTTCCATTAAAGCAGGCATTACTTCATTCACATACTTTTCTTTTAGTCTTGTCATTTACCGAAACCTCCCTTCATTCCTTTTTTCCTTTGCTACTGATAATATCGATGATTTCATCGCATTTCTTACATACTCTAGCCTTGGAACCGTCATCCAAAAACCTCTTTCCTACTCTGGTAGGTTGCTTACAGCTTTGGCAAACAAGCATTACGTTGGACAAATGTATATGGCTGGCTTGTTCGATAATTCCACCTTGTTGGTTCGCACCTCTGGGCTTCTTATGCTTTTTTCTGACATTTACGTCTTCAACAAGCACTTTACCGTCCTTAGGCAGAACTTCAAGAACCTTGCCCTTCTTCCCTTCGTCCTTTCCTGTAAGAACCAATACAGTGTCACCTACTTTTACATGTGATTTGATATTCACTTATGGTTTCCTCCTCCCTACAGTACTTCAGGTGCAAGAGACAATATCTTCATATAGTCTTTATCTCTAAGCTCCCTGGCCACAGGACCGAAAATTCTGGTTCCCATCGGGTTTTGATCTTCTCTTATGATAACAGCGGCATTTTCATCGAATTTGATGAATGATCCGTCGTTTCTCTTCAATTCCTTTTTGGTCCGTACGATCACGCAACGAACTACTTGACCTTTCTTAACAACACCGCCCGGCGTTGCACTTTTTACGCTAGCCACCACGACATCGCCAATTTTTGCATATTTTCTGCCCGAACCACCGAGAACCTTTATGCACATCAATTCTTTGGCACCGGTATTGTCGGCGGCTTTAAGCATCGTTTGCTGTTGTATCATAAATAATACCTCCCATCGCCGTTTAACGGGCTTTCTCGATTATTTCCACCAGTCTCCATCTTTTATCGCGGCTAATCGGTCTGGTTTCCATTACTAATACTTTATCTCCGATACCGCATTGATTTTGCTCGTCATGCACTTTAAGTTTATATGTCCTTTTGAGGATCTTCTTGTACAGAGGGTGTTTTACGTTGTCTTCTATGGATATAACAATGGTCTTATCCATTTTATCACTGACAACTTTTCCAACTCTGGTTTTTCTCAAATTTCTTTCAGCCACTTGGTTTCTTCCTCCTTCCCTTTCTCGTACAGGGATTAATAGCAACAATTATGCTTTGATACCTTCCATCTCACGTTGCCTCATGATGGTTTTCACCCGAGCAATATCCTTTTTTACCGATTTTATCTGCATTGGATTTGCTAACTGACTTGTTGCGTGCTGAAATCTCAGTTTGAACAATTCCGATTTAAGCTCTCTCAATTCTTCGTTAAGCTCACCCATTGACTTTTCTCTTAATTCACTAGCTTTCATTCGCTTCACCATCCGTTTCCTTTTCTTTCACAATCACTTTACATCTAATGGGAAGTTTATGCATTGCAAGCCTAAACGCTTCTTTCGCATCTTCTTCAGGAACTCCTGCGATTTCAAACATTACTCTGCCCGGTTTAACGACTGCCACCCAATATTCCGGTGCGCCTTTTCCGCTACCCATTCTGGTTTCAGCAGGTTTTTGAGTAATGGGTTTATCAGGAAATATCTTAATCCAAACTTTACCACCACGGTTCGTAAACCTTGTCATCGCAACCCTGGCTGCTTCTATCTGGTTGCTTTTAATCCATCCGGGTTCCATTGCAACAAGACCGTATTCACCGAAGGTTATGGTGTTTCCTTTATTTGCTTTTCCTTTAATGACTCCTCTTTGAGTCTTTCTGTATTTAACCCTTTTGGGCATTAACATAATCAAACGCCCCCTTCCGATTTGTCTTCCCTGTTAACAGGAAGAACTTCACCTTTGAATATCCAAACTTTGATACCGATTTTTCCGTATGTGGTGCTAGCTTCGGCAAAACCATAATCGATATCGGCACGCAATGTCTGCAAAGGAATAGTTCCTTCACTGTAATGCTCTCTTCTGGCAATTTCAGCTCCATTCAAACGTCCGGAAGCTTGAATCTTAATTCCTTTTGCGCCGGCCTTCATGGTTCTCATCATGGCTTGCTTCATTGCTCTCTTGTAAGTGATTCTTTTCTCAATCTGCTGGGTAATGTTTTCGGCTGTCAATTGTGCATTGATATCAGGCTTTTTTACCTCTGTGATATTAATCAAGACGTTTTTGCCTGTTAGGCCTTCAACTTCTTTTCTTAATTGTTCAATACCGGCTCCGCCTTTTCCAATTACAATACCGGGTTTTGCGGTGCTAATATTCAGCTTGAGTTTGTTTGCAGCTCTTTCTATTTCTATCCTGGAAATTCCGGCTTGGTATAAAGTGGATTTAATATACTTACGAATTTTCACATCTTCTATTAGCAGGTTTGAAAAATCTTTCTTTGAAGCATACCATCTTGTATCCCAATCCTTGATAATTCCAATTCTCATACCATGCGGATTAACTTTCTGTCCCATGCTTCACCCTCCTATGCATCCTTTTCCTTTAAAACCACGGTTATGTTACTTGTGCGTTTTTTAATCCTATTTGCTCTTCCTTGTGCGCGTGCTCTGATCCTCTTCATGGTAGGACCTTGATTTGCATACACTTCAGCTACGTATAACAAATCTCTATCCAACTCATTGTTGTTTACTGCATTAGCTTCAGCTGAGTGTAGCAACTTGAAAAGAATATCTGAAGCTGCTCTAGGTAAGTTGTTTACGATTCCATACGCTGTATCCAGGGATTTTCCTCTGATCAAATCTATAACCAATTTGGCTTTGGTTGCCGGAATGCGAATGCCGTCAACCGATGCACGACCTTGATCCTTGCCGATGCCAAGGACTTTTCTTTCCTTCTTGGTTAAGATGACAGGTTTCCTCGATTTCGCATGTGTAGCATTATATTGTTTAATCAAAGATTCCTTCTTTTCCAGAAGTTCTTCTTTTGACATTACTTTCCTTTCCAAATTCAATACCTCCTTTTAGGTAAGTTTCCTGCGATTAGCCGCTGGATCTTTCACCTTTGTCCTTGGAATGGCCTCTGAAAGTTCTGGTAGGAGCAAATTCGCCTAACTTGTGGCCTACCATGTCCTCTGTTATATAAATGGGAATATGTTTTCTGCCATCGTGTACTGCAATGGTGTGACCTACCATTTGCGGAAAAATGGTCGATGCCCTTGACCAAGTCTTTATAACTTTTTTCTCGTTGTTTGCGTTCATTTCCTCAATCTTATTCAACAATCGGGGCATTACAAACGGTCCTTTTTTTAGTGACCTGCTCATTCTTCATCCTCCTTTCAAGTGTTAACCTCTACGGCCTTTTACAATATAGTTACTTGAACTCTTCTTTTTCTTCCTGGTCTTGTAACCGAGTGTCGGTTTACCCCAAGGTGTAACAGGACCCGGCTTTCCGATGGGAGATTTACCTTCACCACCGCCGTGAGGATGGTCTACAGGATTCATAACCACACCACGAACTGTAGGTCTAACACCCATCCAACGTTTTCTTCCGGCTTTACCGATAGAAATGTTTTCATGTTCGTTGTTTCCTACGGAACCAATGGTGGCTCTGCATTCAATAGGTACCTTTCTCACTTCACCGGAAGGTAGCCTTATTTGAGCAAACTTTCCTTCCTTAGCCATCAATTGAGCAGAATTACCGGCTGACCTGACGATTTGACCGCCTTTGCCAGGTTTCATTTCTACATTGTGTATGAGGGAACCCACCGGCATACTCGAAAGAGGCAAGCAATTTCCCGGTCTAATGTCAATATCTCTTCCGGAGAGAACTGTGTCTCCGACTTTTAATCCGTCCGGAGCAATGATATAACTCTTTTCACCGTCTACATAATACAACAAAGCAATAAAAGCCGAACGATTCGGATCATACTCTATTGCCTTAACCGTTGCAGGAACATTGTCCTTATTTCTTTTAAAATCAATGATTCTATATTTTCTTTTTGCTCCTCCGCCCTGATGGCGAACCGTTATACGGCCGTTAACATTTCTACCGCCGCTTTTCTTTAACGGAGCAAGAAGGGCTTTTTCAGGTGCTTTCTTTGTAATTTCCTCAAAGCTGTTGACCATCATCCCTCTTCTTGCAGGAGTAGTAGGTTTGTAATTTTTAATTGCCATTTGTTTCACTCCTTATTCCAACGTGAACACTTTTTGTTATCGAAAACTACTTACTAAATCCGAAATCTTCGATTTCGGTTTTGTATTTACGATTGTTCACTACTTCCTTACCGCCTTCCGTCAAATAGATCTCAGGCTTAGCATCGGTGTCAATCTTCACAATCGCTTTCTTCCAATGGGTGGTACGTCCTTGTTGAACGCCTCTTCTTTTCTTCTTTCCTTGATAATTCATCGTATGAACCTTAACCACCTTAACAGAAAACAATTTTTCAATCGCTTGTCTGATTTCGATTTTAGTAGCTTTTCTATCAACAATGAATGTGTACTTACCTTCTGCAATGTCATCATTGCTCTTTTCGGTAATGTATGGGCTGATAATAATATCTTCCGCGATTCTCACTATGCGTACACCTCCTCTATTTTAGAGACGGCTGCTTTTGTAACCAAGAACTTTTCATATTTCAAAATGTCATATACATTAATGGTATTAACAAAAGCAATCTTGGCATCCGGTATGTTACGAATTGATTTTTGAATCTTTTCATCCGGTTGATCGATGACCACAAGCACCTTCTCATTTATATTTAAATTAGACAAAACTTCCACTATTAACTTGGTCTTAATCTCATCTATAGACAATTGTTCTAATAATATCAATTCCTTGTCAGCAACTTTGGATGACAAAGCCGATTTTAAAGCCAATCTTTTCAGCTTTCTAGGCACAGTGTAGCTGTAGCTTCTGGGCTTTGGTCCTAAAGATATTCCGCCGCCTACCCATTGAGCTGAACGAGTACTACCTTGCCTTGCACGTCCTGTTCCTTTTTGTCTCCAAGGTCTTGCTCCTCCACCACGAACTTCGCTGATGGTCTTGGTGGACTGGGTTCCTTGTCTTTTGTTAGCCAACTGATTTAAAACTACTTGATGAATAGCGTCTTGATTGATTTCTATTCCGAAGATATCATCGCTCAGGTTGTATTCTCCTACAACGCTACCACTCATATCATATACATCAACTTTAGGCATATTCTTTCCTCCTTTCCTTCGTTAAGACTTGGTTGTTTCTTTAATAATCAACAAACCGCCTTTAGGTCCGGGTACGGCGCCTTTAACGATTAAAACATTATTTTCATTGTCTGCTTTGACAACTCTTAAATTCTTTACCGTTACTTGTTCGCTTCCCATATGTCCCGGTAACTTTTTGTTTTTGAAAACTCTGCTAGGACTACTGTTAGCGCCCAAAGAACCCGGTGCTCTATGAAATTTGGAACCATGGGATTCTCTACCCCTGCTATGCCCGTGTCTTTTAATAACGCCTTGATAACCTTTGCCTTTTGAGGTTCCGGTTATATCAATTCTGTCACCTTCTTGGAACATGTCAGCGCATTTAATTTCCTTACCTAATGTATAATCTGCAGTGTTGTCGGTTCTCCATTCCCTCAAAAATCTTTTGGGGGACACACCGGCTTTTTTGTAAAAGCCGAGAAGGGGCTTGTTCACCCTTTTTTCCTTCACGTCTTCAAAAGCGATTCCCAATGCGGAATACCCGTCATTTTCCGGTGTTTTAACTTGTACAACTGCACAAGGCCCTGCTTGCACAACCGTTACAGGAATCAATAATCCTGATTCATCAAACACTTGGGTCATTCCGACCTTTTTTCCAAGGATATACTTGCTCACTAGTTTACCTCCCTTAGGCCAGAGGTTCATTTTTATTTATGAACTTAACCTTTATAATTAAGCTTATATCAGCTTGATTTCGATTTCCACACCTGCCGGCAGATCCAATCTCATTAAACCATCTATGGTTTTAGGTGTAGGCCTTAATATATCAATCAACCTTTTGTGTGTTCTCATTTCAAATTGTTCACGAGCATCTTTGTATTTATGAGGTGCCCTTAAAATCGTAACGATTTCCTTCTTTGTGGGTAGCGGTACAGGTCCTGATATATTCGCTCCCGTTCTTTTTGCGGTTTCAACAATCTTTTCAGCAGACTGGTCAAGCAAATTATGATCGAATGCTTTTAATCTGATTCTGATTTTTTGTTCCATTATTTTGCCTCCTTGTTCACTCTGTTCCATATTTCGTTCTTTACACTCTACCGGGTGTATCATATCAGGCAATTTAAAAACCCAGGATTATCGTGGTTTTTACATACCTGGGCAATTTTATAAATACTACCGCATCATAATTGCACAGTGACTTGGCGCCCGGTTTCAAGAATCGGACATTCTCCTTGAAAGTTACCTACATAAGTAGCAATCTCTCAAATCATCGTATGTCTTATCACAGCAAATAGTATTCTACTACAACAATGTTCACATTGCAAGAACTTTTTTTAATTATTTTGAAAAATTATTCATGAAAAATATCCCAACAGTTTCCGTCTGATTTTCCATACATTCTGCCCCATATTGCTGACCATAATGATGATGGTTCCATCAGCATTCCTTGTTGAAACAAAACTCACTCCGGGATCGCAACCTTCAAAACGTGAAGTAAAGCTGCCATCAGGTTGTTTGTCAAGCCAAATCCCGTAACCATAATATTCGTTGTCTCCGATTGCATGGACAGAAACCATATTCTCCTGCATATCAGGAGATATAAGCTTACCGTTATAAAGTTCCTCCCAGAAACTCATTATATCTCGAACTGTGGTAAAAGCACCGCCGGCACCGGTTCCTTTGGCATCAACACTATATATATTGGTATAATAGCCTCCACTCTTACCATCATATATATATGAATTTGCACAACGCTCCGGTAAGCGATCAAGCTCAAAATAACCGGTGTCATTCATTCCACCGGGGATAAACACCTCTTTGCGCAAGTATTCGTCAAACAAGGTACCGGTGATCGCCTCTATGATCAAACCGAGAACAACAAACCCCGTGTTGTTATACAAAAAACATTCACCTTTCGGATACATCATCGGCTTATCAATAAACAGCGGTATCAGATCCGACGAAGTGCGTATTTTGTAGTTAGGGTAATCTCTCCACAGCTCATCATAATTCTCCATGGTACTCTCGTCAAAATAGTCCGGAATACCGGATGTGTGTGTCAACAACTGTTCAACCGTGATATCCGGGTCAATGCCTTTTAAATCAAAGTCTAGCAACGAACCGATCGTACTGTCGAAAGAAAGCCTACCGGATTCAATCAGCTTAAGTATCCCTACGGCAACAAAGACTTTTCCTACGGAAGCCGTTGCAAACCTTGTATTCACAGTGTTAGGTATTTTGTTCTGCATGTCAGCATAACCGAACGCTTCTTCAAAGAGCACTTCATTATTCTTCCTTACCAGAACACAACCGGAAAAATCAGACGGAATGATATTTGGGATATTCATATGGTTTTCCTTCTTTCATTGAACCATGATCAGGTGATCATGCTTATCTTGGGGGCTTCAATCCGAAATATTGATAATAGGTACAGTTAATCATACCATTATATAATTTCCTTCGCTTGTCGGCCTTCTTTCCATAAAACTTTTCAAATCCTTTATAAGCCGTTAAAATGTATTTGGACCAGGTGGGGAACTGATCGAAGATCTTACCCATGTCTACATAGAGTTTTTCTACCTCTTCCTTCTCCCCTACCCGCTCCCCGTATGGCGGATTACATATGATGAACCCGTATTGTTTGGATGATGATATTTCTCGGACATCTCTTTTCTGAAAATGTATATCTATCTCCGTTCCGGCTTGTCGAGAATGATACCTTGCCATATCCAACGATTTTTCGTCGATATCCGAACCTTGTATGTTCAGCTTGACGGAACGTTCAATCAGATCATTTGCTTCTTCGCGAGCTAAAACCCAAGCCTTGTCGGATATTTGAGGCCATCCTTCCGATATGAACTGCCTTCCTAGTCCAGGAGCGATATTTTTCCCGATCAGAGCAGCTTCGATGGGGATCGTACCGGTTCCACACAACGGGTCATATAAAACTCTATCTTTTTTCCATCGGCTGATCATAATCATGGAGGCTGCTAATGTTTCTTTCAAAGGGGCAATTCCGGTCAGTGTCCTGTACCCCCTTTTGTGCAAGCCTGTTCCCGAAGTATCAATGTAAACGGTAACCAAATCCTTTAACAAAGAAACCGATACCTTGTAACGAGGTCCGGTTTCCGGGAAAACCTCCATATGATAAACAGACTTAAGCTTGTCCACAATCGCTTTTTTTACAATGGACTGACAAGCGGATATTCCGAACAACTGTGAATCGATGCTTGTGACATCCACCGGGAATGAGGCATCCTTACTTAAATAAAAGGACCAATCAATTGCATTAATTCCGTCAAACAATTCATCAAATGTCTTGGCTTGAAATTCGGTAATTTTCACTAAAACCCGCTCGGCTACCCTTAAATGAATGTTTGCCTTGGGTATATCCGAAAAATGACAAGCGTAAGAAACACGCCCGTCTTTGACTTCGACATCTTCGAATCCTAACTTTTTAATTTCTCCGGCTAAAATAGCTTCCACACCAAATATGCATGAAGCAGTTAAAATTATATTGCTCATAATCAACCTTCCTGTTTCTTTTTACATGTCTTTCTACTTATATGTTACTTGCCGGCAATATCCCTATGTCTGCATACCACAGAATGACCTTCTTTTTTTAAACGGCTTGCGATTTCGTTTGATATAGCCACTGAACGGTGTCGTCCCCCGGTGCAACCGATCGCAATGATCAGATGCTGCTTGCCTTCTTTAATATATTGTGGTATTAGAAATTGAAGCATGTCGGTGAGTTTATCCATAAATATGCCGGTTTCCTCATGTCGGAATATATAATTCCTTACAGCTTGACTTTTCCCGGTCAAATTTTTCAAAGAGGGCACATAATGGGGATTGGGCAAAAATCGAACATCAAACACCAAATCACTCTCCACGGGAATACCGTATTTAAAGCCGAAGGACATAATATTAATCACCAGACTGGAATATTGTTTATTCAGGATCATGTTGTCCAATTCCTGCAAAAACTCTCTCGTCAACAGTTGTGAATTATCGATCACATAATCGGCTCTGGACTTTATATCGGCTAATATTTCCCGCTCTTTGGCAATGGCTTCCGGCAGACTCATTTCACCGCTGAAAGGATGTGTTCTTCTTGTTTCTTTATAACGTTTTATAATGGTTTTGTCATCGGCATCTAAAAAAAGCACTTCAAACTCAATATCCTCTTGCTGCATTTCATCCAAAACAGGTATCAGATCCTTTAACAAATCTCGTTCCCGTATATCCACAACAATTGCAGTGTCCGTATACCTGCCTTTTCCATTACTGCTAATAGTCGCAATTTTAGGCAACAGAAAAGGAGGCAAGTTGTCTATACAGAAAAAGCCTTTGTCTTCAAAATAGTTGGCAGCAGTGGATTTCCCTGCTCCGGACATACCTGTAATGATAATTAACCTTGCTTTGCCATCCATAAAATCAAAACTCCCCGATCCGTATGATTTCCGGTTCTAATTTCACACTAAAACGGTTGTATACTTCCGATATAATATGATTGATCAATTCATCGACATCCTGAGCCGTAGCATCTCCGGAATTGATGATAAAACCGGCATGCTTTTCGCTGACACAAGCTCCGCCCTTTTTGCAACCCTTTAATCCCGAGTCCTCAATCAATTTGCCGGCAAAGTATCCAACCGGTCTTTTAAAAACGCTTCCTGCCGAAGGATACTCCAAAGGCTGACTCGATTTTCTTTTCATGTTGAGGTCACGCATCTTTTCTTTTATTGTATCATAATCACAGCTATACAATTGTAATTTGCTCTCTAAAATAAACAAGTTGTTTTTGCGAAAGCAACTTGAACGGTATCCGAAATCATGATCAGCTCCATTAACGGTTACTTCGTTGCATTGTGCATCTAATGCCGTGGTAGATACCGCAACATCGCTCATGGTAGAGCCGTAAGCACCCGCATTCATAAATAATGCACCACCTAACGTGCCGGGTATGCCGGAGGCAAACTCAAATCCGCCTAAGTTATTTTTCAAGGCGGCAGCGGCAATCGCTGATAGCAATGCACCGCATTGTGCGTAAATGCATTTTTCATCTTCTTGTACCTGAATAGTTTTAAGATTTTTACCGGTATGAACCACGACACCCCTGAAGCCTTGATCTGAAACCAGCAAATTCGTCCCGTTTCCGATCAATAAACGGGTTACTTGATTTTGAGAAAGGTACGATACCACCTTTTTTAATAATTCGATATTCGGAGGGAAAACTATAATATCTGCAGGACCTCCTATACGAAAAGAAGTGTATTGCTTTAAAGGAACCCGGGTACTGATATATGAGTCCCCGACAATTCCCCGCAATTCATTAAAATGCTGATTCATGTTGTCCATTACTTCCATAAAATTTGTCCAAACCTCCGATATCTTCTAACACAGATCCTAATACATATTATACATTCAAGAATCAAATTATACGCGTAAAGTATTATATCACATCATCTAATAAAAACGGAGTAAGCTTTTATCACGCTTACTCCGTTTCATGTTTCTTAAAAACTTTAAGATTCATCTTTTTTAAACTGTTTTGCGCACAAAAGCAATGCTCTGAATAATTTTTTATTTTAAGAATAAAGATGAAAGTAAGTGTTTTGCCAAATGATTACCGGCGACTTCTAATAGCTTCCGGTGAGTTCCGGTGATTTCCTTGTGAATTTATAAACTTCATCGTTGACAATAAAACCGATATGCCGGTATAATAGGCACACGCGGGTTTAACTCAGTGGTAGAGTGTCACCTTGCCAAGGTGAAAGTCGCGAGTTCAAATCTCGTAACCCGCTCCATTTTCGCGGGTGTAGTTCAGTGGTAGAACATCAGCCTTCCAAGCTGATTGTGAGGGTTCGATTCCCTTCACCCGCTCCACCTTCCAAAAAACCTGTACATAGTATAGGTTTTTTTACATCAAAGGGGAAAACCGCAAAATGCGGTTTTCCTTTTTGATTATGAAGGAACGGATCCTATGTCATTAATTCCGGCCTTTATTTTGTGTTGCTCTGTCTTTTTTATGTTCTTGATCTAGCTTTCCTACCCATTCTACATACTTGGCTTGTGCAAGCTTGTTTTTTTCATCACTTGATGCCAACCATCCGGGTTGATGCTTGCATTGGTTCAACAATTCTTTGTACTTCACGGTATCACCTCCCAAAAAGTTATGTACAGAATAAGCAACACAATTTAATATATGACTTCCTTTCGGGATTGGTTACCATAACATGTGGTACTAAGTGTCATAAATATTATTGCTTTTAGGAAAATAATTATTGACTAACGATAATCTTTTGCATATAATACACACATAATTATTGTAATACGATAATTCAGGAGGTTATATGAAGATAAAAACCATGCAATTGTTTTTGGGTATAGAAGCGTTACTTTGTATCCTGTTAGTTTGTGTACAAGCATTATCACCTTGGATTTTTTCCACGGTCATGGCGTTTCCTTTCGAGCAAATCGGCATAGGTTTGAGAACATTATCTTTATCCGGCAGCATAGGAAACACATTGGCCATCATATTTTATACAATTCTTTGCTTGGTTCCTGTTATACCGGTGTTGCTTCTTTACAAAAAGCAAAAAATGTTTCCCGAAGATTGGCTTTTGGGAATATTGAGTATTGTTCTTTTTGTCACTTACTACTTTATGATTAACCCCGGTCTTATTCAGGCGCACATTAGTGTCGCCGGTTCCAATGTGGGAAAAGCTTTGTTAGGAAGTATTGTTTATTCCATACTGTTTACTTATATCATCCTTCGTGTGCTGCGACTATTTTTTCAAGCGGATACAGGCAAACTTTTTCAATACATGGGAGCATTGCTTTTCATATTAAATATGTTGTTTGTGGCTTTGATATTCGGTGTCCGATTCAATAATCTTTTTGAATCCTTCAAAACCCTTCGAGAGGGCAACATCGGTACTGAAGGGTCCCTTGGGCCAAGTTATGTATTTTTAATTTTGCAGTATGTAGTCGAAACACTTCCTTATGCCTTGAACATCACCGTGGTGTTTTCCACGATCCTTTTATTAAAAGAACTCCGAAATGACCGTTATTCAGAAGAGACCGTCACGGTTACAGATAACCTTTCCCGACTTTGCAGAATAACATTAGCCATTTCAGTACTTGCCAATGTTAGTTTTAATCTCTTGCAGTTGCTGTTTGCAAAGGCATTAAGGTCGATACACGGCACAGTGCAGATTCCTTTGCTTTCGGTTACATTTGTTTTAGCCGTCTTGCTATTAACAAGGTTTGTCCGGGAAAACAAGCAACTCAAAGACGACAACGACACATTCATATGAGGGGGCTTTGGGTATGGCTATAAAAGTCTGTCTTGAGGATGTGCTGAAGGAGAGGGGAATGACTTCAAAAGAGTTGTGTTCATTAATAGGGATCACCGAGGCTAACCTATCCATTCTAAGAAGCGGTAAGGCAAAAGGAGTTCGATTCAGCACAGTGAATAAAATCTGCTACTACCTCAGCTGTGAACTCGGTGATATTTTAAAATTTGATGGAAATTTGGAGGATTCGGAAGATGATGAAACTTAAAAATATATTAGCGGCATGTATTGCATTATGTATAGTCATATCATTAACAGGTTGCATTCAGCTTGCTTTAGAGGATGCGGGAGAAACCGGTAAGCAAGATCGACTCATCGGTATTTTCATCACCCAAGAGTACTTGGATCTTTTCGATACTGAAAGCTATCTTATGGACCATTTGTCCGGTAAGGGTACGAAAGACCCTGTCATAATCGACACATCCAATAACAAGTATCAAGGACGCCTGTATGCCGTGTTAACAGAACGGAGATTAACGGATGAAATCACCGGAAGACCATTCAATATAAGAGAATTTGTATTTGAAGATGTAAAAGGCATACCCTTTTTCTCCGCCAGGGTACCTGAAGGTTTGGATGATCCCGGATTTACTTCCACAGGCTCGGATGAAGCCATAAGTGACGGGCACAGCGCACTTCATTATGGAGATGATGAAGAAAGCACCTCCCTGGAAGGAACCTTATATGTATCTGCCGGGGAAGAACATACCTATTACATCAACCCTGTTTATCAAAGTGCGGACGGTAGTGTTTACATTCTTTCCGGAAATGGTGGTCATATGACCGGAGGTATCAGGAGCGAAGGAGCTGTTTTTTCCCAAACCCTTGAAGAGAATATCACAACTGTAGAAAACGGTCATGAAAAACGAATCAACCTCTCCGTGAAAATCTCTTTATCCGTTATGATTCCCCCGGAGAAAATCGTGCTTTCATATATGAGCAAGGATCATACAAAGATATTGCAGGAAGAATATGTTCCCGGAAAGCTACCAAAATCCATCGTTCCTGAAACCGGTACCGAGTATATCATTGTGGAAACTTATAAACAAGATGAGCAAGGTCAACAAAAGATCACACGAACATTGATCGACAAAAACAAAAACAATTTTGAAACTTTCTTTTCGCGAGATGACGGCTTTTGTGTTAAGCAATGGACAGATCTCAAGTGGCGGAATGAGGCTGAAGAAACGAAAAGAAGCGATTCAATATAGCTGTTCAATGATTAAAACAAATAAAAATACGGCATGAACTGCCGTATTTTTATATATTTTAATTTATTTTTATACTTGCGAATTCGAATCCTTCTTGCTTAAGTAATCATCAATGGCTTTTGCAGACTCTTTACCGGCACCCATGGCCAATATAACGGTTGCGGCACCTGTGACTGCATCTCCACCTGCAAACACACCGGGTATGTTGGTTGCTCCGGTTTTTTCATCGGCAATGATTCCTCCCCATTTTTGGGTTTCAAGTTCCGGAACGGTCTTTTTAATCAAGGGGTTAGGACTTTGTCCGATAGCTACAATAACTGTTCCTACATCCAACACAAACTCCGATCCTTGAACGGGAACGGGTCTTCTTCTGCCGGAAGCATCAGGTTCGCCTAATTCCATCTTGATACATTCCATACCCTTTACATAACCGTCTTCGGTTCCTAAAATTCTCACCGGATTATTCAAAAGACGGAACTCAATTCCTTCTTCCTTGGCATGATGCACTTCTTCTAATCTTGCAGGAAGTTCCTTCTCGGATCTTCTATACACGATATATACATGTTCGGCACCTAATCTTTTTGCTGATCTTGCGGCATCCATCGCAACATTTCCACCGCCTACTACAGCCACATTTTTGGCCAGTTTAACCGGTGTATCGTACTCCGGGAATTTATAGGCTTTCATCAAGTTGACTCTTGTGAGGAATTCATTTGCAGAATAAACACCATTCAGATTTTCTCCCTCGATTCCTAAAAACCCGGGTAGCCCTGCACCGCTTCCGATAAATATAGCTTCATATCCTGCTTCTTTCAAATCATTAAAGTCTATTGTCTTACCAACTACGATATTGGTCTTGATATCCACTCCTAATTTTCTTACTTGATCGATCTCAGCTTGTACTAATTCCTTAGGTAATCTGAATTCGGGTATTCCGTACATCAAAACACCACCGGGAGTATGGAAGGCTTCAAATATCGTTACCTGGTATCCCATCTTGGCCAAATCCCCTGCACAGGTTAAGCCTGCAGGGCCGGATCCGATGACAGCGACCTTCTTACTCTTCTTCTCCACAGACTCAGTATGTTGAACCTCTTCTTTGTTTTTGTTTTTCATCATCCAATCAGCGACGAATCTTTCCAAGCGGCCAATTCCCACTGATTCCCCCTTGATCGCACGAACACAAACCTGCTCACATTGGGTTTCTTGCGGGCACACCCTGCCGCATATAGCCGGCAGACTGTTCGTTTCGGTGATCTTTTTATAAGCACCTTCGAAATCTTTATTTGCAACTAATGATATAAATTCCGGAATCTGAACACTGACCGGACATCCTTTGATACATGGTTTATGCTTGCAATTCAAGCATCTTGTGGCTTCCTCCACCGCCATATCCTCTGTATATCCTAAAGCCACTTCTTGGAATTGTTTATTTCTAACTTGAGGATCCTGCTCCGGCATAGGAACCTTAATTTTTGACATATTAGCCATTATTCATACCCTCCAATTGACAATAATGTTCGGCATCTCTTTCCTTGTCCTTATACATAGCAGATCTTCTGATAGCCTCGTCAAAATCAACTTGATGGCCATCAAAATCAGGACCGTCTACACACGCGAACTTGGTTTTTCCGTCAACCGTAATACGACATCCACCGCACATACCGGTACCGTCTATCATTACCGGATTCATACTGACGACGGTCTTTATCCCATACTGCTTTGTCAATTTGGAAACGAATTTCATCATGACCAAAGGACCGATCGCTACGACCAAATCATACTTGACACCGGATTCTATCTGATCTTTCAGAACATCCGTGACAAAACCTTTATGACTGTACGATCCGTCATCTGTTGTAACAAACAAATTGGAAGCATGTTCCTTGATCTCATCCTCTAATATGACCAAATTCTTATTACGAAAACCGATAATAGCATCTGTTTCCACTCCCATAGAAGCCAGTTTCTTAATTTGCGGATAAGCAATGGCAGTACCTAAACCTCCACCGATCACAGCCGCTCTTTTTAAATCCCGGTCATATTCAGTAGCCATTCCTAAAGGTCCCACAAAATCAAGCAAAGCATCCCCTTCGTTCAAAGCGCCTAACTGCTTGGTGGTCTTTCCGACTTCTTGGAATATGATAGTAACAGTACCATCTTCTCTATTGTAGTCTGCAATGGTTAACGGTATTCTTTCACCGTATTCATCGATTCTTAATATGATAAACTGTCCGGGTTCCGCTTTTTTTGCAATCAATGGTGCATCAATAACCATGCGGGTTACTTGCTCATTTAAAGCCTTTTTTTCTAGTATCTTAAACATTTGGAACCTCCTAAACCTTTTATTGTTAAAATGATAACAATGTTATATCTATTTATAACATGTCTCAGACTTTATTGTCAATATATTATATCATTATTTACATGTAATTAACCTGTCGTATCTTGTTGTATACTGTCTATTCTTGACGAAACCTTGTATCGAAAATAAAATCCGGTATA
>CALCRE010000140.1 GCA_937894465.1 uncultured Clostridia bacterium | reverse complement strand
TACGCTTGAAAACGCCGATTTGCTCTATATTTCACGCTCGCTCTTCAAAACTGTCGCTTAGCAATTCCAATAAAATACCGGACATAATGAATCTTCCATGGTATAATATTCCTAAGGTATTTATTATAGGAAAACATTATATATATTAATGTTATTAGAAGCGTACCCAAGTTATAACCTGCAAAATACAAGTTTTGTTGCACCGTTTCCATCGGTGACGTTTAATGGGAGGAAAAATCATGGATATACCAAAAAGACCGTCTTTGTTATACAAAGATGATTTGCACAAAGATCAAGTTTATGAATTAAAAGGAAATATCATGAAAGACTTGGGTATTGAAGACATAAATTATATGTTTAGAAATACCGACAGAAATGCTTACAAATGCATGAAATTATTATCTGTTATGCAGACAAACGGAGAAAATATTTCATACCGTTCTGAAATTTTGGAAGACTTCATGCAAAACAAATCGGTACGTCAGTGCGCCACCAATGTGCTCATCAAACTCATCTCCTTGAAAAATGAATTCGGCGTAAAGACCTATAAATTCGACGACACACACAAGGACATTCTTTGGAAATTCAGCGTCATGCAGTCCTACGTCAAATGTATTGATGAGATTCGTGTTATTATGGAAGAATGCAAAAACGATGTAAAAAGTGAAGGCTTAAAAAGTTTCATCCAATACATACACGACATATACCATAGTGAAAACTACAAATTCATAACTGAGAAACTCCCCGAATATCAAAAGGACATAGAAAACATGAAGGGCATAACCATCGGTGTCAATATGAACAAGCTTCTAGAACCTTCCGAAGCCCTTATATTAACATTTGAACCGAAACCCTTTAAGAAGAGATCTTTTCTAACTGAATTTTTCAACACATCGGATAACAGTGAAGAAATATTGAAAAAGTCACAGTTCTACAGCCTTGCCAAAGTTTCAAAAGGCGGTGTGGAAGGCGCTTTCTTGAAGGATCTTGGACAGATCATCAATTTAGGTCTGGAAAAGGTCGCAGAATTGTTAGATGAATACTTTGTCGACAGCATTGAAGAATTATTGGATTACGACTTGGAAATCGATTTTTATATGGCCGCTTACCAATTGGTGGACCGGGCTTTGCAAATGGGTGTTGAAATGGTAAGACCCCAGGTTGTGGATAAGGATCAAAGAATCTGTGAGATCCAAAACATATGTGACTTGTCTTTGGCCGTTCGAATGAGAAACGATGACAAAACGCTGAAAAGACCCGGTGATATCATTGTAAAAAATGAAGTTAACATGAACAACCAAGGTAGAATTTTCATCATCACAGGTCCTAATCAGGGTGGTAAAACCACATACACCCGATCCATCGGTATGGCTCAGGTTCTCTTCCAAGCCGGATTATATGTGCCGGGAACAAAAGCAAGGATGAGCCCGGTGGATAAATTGTTTACACACTTTCCCAAGGAAGAGGAAAGAAGAGTGGACGAGGGACGTTTGGGCGAGGAACTCAGGGAGCTTTCAGAAATTGTGGATTCAATAACTCCCAACAGCATGGTGCTGTTGAACGAATCCCTATCTTCCACCAGTGCATATGACAGCTTGGTCATTTGCGAAAACTTGATGAAGGCTTTCCGCTCCATCGGCCTTCGAGTCGTTTTCTCTACCCACCTTCACGAGTTGGCTTACAAAGTCGATGAGATTAATACAGAGACAGCCGGTGACAGCAAGGTCGTGGGTCTTGTTTCCCAAGTAGAAAAAATAAAGGAAAACGGTAAGGTGAAGCATGTGAGCACATACAGAATCATACCTGCCGTTACAGATGGCAAAAGTTACGCAAATGATATCGCATACAAGTACGGAATGGCATATGAACAATTAATGGAAAGGTTCTCCGAACACGTACAAGAAAACGAGGAATAATAAATATGTTTAACTACAACAGAAAAGTGAACAAAATTATTGTTGAGCAAGCGCCTGCACCGGGAATAGCCCCGACACAGATCACGTCTTATAACAAAAGCACCGGACTGTCTATGTTAAAGCTTTCGAGCACTCAAAGCCGGTCGGACACAGTGGACACTTCCATCATCAGCATCGCGGAGGATGGAAAGAATTACGAGCGGATCAGGGATTTTGTACCGGTGAAAACCATCCCCCAAGGAACGGTACGTGATTACTACAGGATCAGCCTTGTATGCCCGGGCTCCGGTATCCCGGATGGCAAAGAACGTTTGCTGATGTTTTCCACCAAGGCACTGTTGCCCGGCGATCACCCTTTAGAAGGAATGATGAATTGGACCTTGTGGTATCAAGTTTCCTTCGACGGCGGCAGAACCATCGCTTATGAAAAGCAAGTCATTCAAAAGGGTGAAGTGTATAACGCCATGCACTCCTTAGAGGGAGTTAACACCGGAAAAAATGCCGTCATGCTAGGGGATCACACGGAGCTTGCTTGCATAACAAAATTCCAATCAGATCCTTTTGAAAACAATAAAATTATATTAGGAGTTCAAATATCCAATACAGATGAAAACGGCAACTACTACAATCCCGGTTCCGGTTTTACATATACCTATTGTGCTTTGTTACACGGAAAGTGGGATGAAAGTTCCGAGTTGCAATGGACTCTTTCTCAACCGATAAAATTATCCCCTGAATTATCCCGAAGAGGTTTAATAGAACCTGCGGTTGCAGAAATGCCGGACGGTCGGATTTTGATGGTAACGAGAGGAAGCAATCAAGGTAGAAACGATACCAATGTTGATCGGATGATTCCGGGATACCGTTGGTACTCCATTTCTTCAGACGGAGGGTGTCCGGCAAAACCCTGGACATATACGACAGGTGAAAATTTCTTTTCTCCTTCTGCATGTTCTCAATTATTATGGCATTCAAATCAAAAGCTTTATTGGATTGGCAACATCACCGAAAAAAATCCGGTTGGCAATCTCCCCCGCTATCCTTTGGTGATCGGGGAAGTTGACCTTAAAACATTATTATTAAAAAAGGATACAGTATCCGTTGTTGCAACAAAAGAAGAAAATCAATCGGATATGGTGACTTATTCGAACTTCTATGCAAAGGAGAATCGAACTACACACCATATTGAAGTAAATATCACTCCTTTTCATATAGTGAAAGGAAAACCTTATCATGAAACACAGGCTTATGTATATGAAGTGATCTTATAAAACAGTTCATTTTAATTAGCTAACTAACCTCCCTTTAGTTACATATCAATATATAACCTCATGGACAAATGCCATGAGGTTCCTTTTTTCACGGCAACTCCATATCTAGCGTTTAAAAACAAATAAAAAAGAGACTGTATTCCAAGTCTCTTTGGAGCCCTCAACCGGAGTTGAACCGGTGACCTCTTCCTTACCATGGAAGCGCTCTACCTACTGAGCTATGAGGGCATATATTTTCAGTTTTGGAGCGGATGACGGGAATCGAACCCGCGTAGTCAGCTTGGGAAGCTGATATTCTGCCATTGAATAACATCCGCAGACATTTCAAACAGAACATCAATGATTATAGCATAGGACTTTATGTAAGTCCAGTCCTTTTTTAAGAATTTTTCGCACTTGTCATGGCGCGATTTAGCTTCTTTTTGATTCTTTGCAAAGCGTTATCTGTGGATTTGATCGGGATACCTGTTTTATCCGCAATTTCGCCATAGGATAATCCTTTCAGATAATAGTGAAGAACTCTTTTTTCCAGATCACTTAAATAATCAACGACCATCTTCTTCATATTTTGTTTCATTTCTTCTTCAAGAACCAATACCTCCGGATCACATTCTCCGCTAGAAATCATCTCACCGTAGGTTGTCTGTGATTCATCCTCATATACCGGCTTATTCAACGAAATGTATGTATTTAGAGGTGAATGTTTTCGACGTGTTGCTGATTTGACCGCCGTTATAATTTGCCGGGTGACACACAATTCGGCAAAATATCCGAATTTGCAATTTTTCGTGTCATTAAAATCGCGCATGGCTTTAAACAATCCGATCATTCCTTCTTGAATCAGATCGTCTCTGTCAGCCCCTACCAAAAAGTATGCCCGAGTTTTTAAGTTCACCATAGCCTTATATCTTGTCAGCAAATGCTCAGCGGCCATAGAGTCCCCATTTCGACCCATTTGTACAAGGTCCTCATCGTTTAATTGTTCATAAATTATGTTCATCGATGCTTCCCTTTACAGATAATTTCTATATATTGTTCGTTTTTTCTTTATTAACTAATTTAGTTTAACACGACTTGTCCTTTCGGTCAATCCGTTAAAAGTCTTAAGTGATATAAAACACATAAAGTATTTCATTTTCCGAATTGATTTACCTGTTTATAGCAGGTATAACAGAAGCTCCGACGAACAAACTAAATGAAGATGAAAGGATGGTATAAATGCAAAACCAACGTTATAAAACAGTCATATTTTCCGCATTAGGAGAAAAAAGTTTTACAGAGGAACAAGTAATCAGACTCAAAAAACATTGTGATGTATCTTTCTTTGAAAGCATTAAATCCATGGACAAGGAAACTTTCATTAAAAAGGCGTCCGGTTTTGATATTGTTGCAGTGACAAGAAGATCCATAAAGGATGTGGATAAAGAGTTGATCGACAGGCTGACCGCTTTAAAACATTTAATCGTATACTCCACCGGATATGAATGGATCGATTTGGATTACCTGAATCAAAAAAACATCCTATTATCTAATTTACCTGAATATTGCACACGATCGGTAGCTGAACACACGGTGGGATTAATTCTGGTTTTGGCCACAAGACTGCATCTTACCATGGATTATGCAAGAGGAGTGATTTCTGAACATGTATCCTTAAGAGGTTTTGAATTGAAGGACAAAACAGTGGGTATTATGGGATTAGGGAGAATCGGTCATCTAATCGCAAAACTTTTGGCTCCTTTCGAAATGCATATCCAATATTACGACATTCAGCAAAGAGAATCACAATTTGCAGTATACACACCTTTTGAAGATTTGTTGAAAACGTCCGACTATATCGTTGTTATGGCCAACAAAATACGAAATGCTCCTCCATTATTGACTGACAAAGAATTAAGTATGGTTAAAATGAATTGTTTTATCATCAATACCGCCCGAGCCGATCATGTGGATCATATAGCTATGATCAAAGCCATCAAAGAAAAGAAGGTGTATGGTTATGCAGTGGACGATACCCCTGAGGAATTATTGGTTGATCCTACACTCGAACCCGGACGGGTCATTATGACCGCTCATACTGCATGGTATACCACGGAAGCCATAAAAAAAGGAACCGAGGATTGGGTAGACTGCATTATTGCCGCCTCTACCGGACAACCACGAAACATTATACGGAAATGGGGAGATTAATCATGGACAGGTTCAAAAATATTGAAAAATTCTTTTTCCTGACGACAATAATAGTTTCCTGTCTGTTTATCACTTTGCTCACAGTGATCAAACTACCGGATTGGTGGTCCTATATCATATTAGAAAGCTCGCCCATGACTTGGTTTGAAAGTGTTTTACTATTTGCATGTGCCGTATTTGCCTGGTTGAACGCTATGTTTACATACCTTCAAAATGAAAAAAAGCCCTTTGTACTTTGGGGGCTTCTTGGTATCTTTTTTATTGGATTGTCCTTAGACGAAAGGTTTGCAATACATGAGCGCATACGCACATTGTTTTTAGCACCTCAAGATATTAAAAATCCCCTTTTCTTTTGGACAGACACCGGGGACTTTGTACTAATCACTGTACTTCTCATTGCGCTTTTATTTCTTCCGGTTTATCTGAAAATCTTTAAGGAACGAAAGTCCTCCCTCATACTGTTTTTAGTCGGCTTGGGTTTTTCTGTGCTTGCAATTGTCATGGATTCCATCCATGTCAAGGGGTACAGTATGGAGTTTCAACGTCTGGAGCAATATGTGGAAGAGGTGCTGGAAACCTTCGCTATGCTTTTCTTTCTCAATTCTTTGTTTTTGATGTTCACACATCTAGTAAAGCAATATGCTATAATAAAGAAAAAAACATTGTCTTAAAAAAGCAGGAGGCAACCGATTATGAAGAACTTGAAATGGTATGAAAAACCTTTAAGGATTTCTGCAGTCCAGTGTAATTACGGTGAAAACAGTTTTGATATTCTTGAAAATCATGTTTTCCAAGGTCATTTTAACACTGAACAATTGCTACATTTAAATGCGGACGGGCATACATCCTTTTATAACCACGAGCGAGACGCTGAAAAACTTAAAAAATACATTGTAGAAGCAAAGAAACGAAATATTCGCATCATTTTGTATTGGAATACCCACTGTGTGGAAAAACCGGAGCGGGACGCTCATCCCGATTGGATTCAAGTGACCAAAAACAAAGAAGAAGTCACAGCTTACACCAACAAGTACATGTTATGTATCAACAGTTCTTGGGTGGACGACTTTATGGATAACTTACAGAAGGTATGTTCATTAGACATAGACGGAATCTTCTTAGACGGACCGGTGATCACGCCGCAGGGTTGTCATTGCGAAGCTTGTCAGAAGAAATTCACCGACCAATTTGGAAAATCCATATGGGACGCAACCTACCGTGAAATGGTGGAATTCAAAGTAACTTCAGTCACCCAATACGTCAAGAAAACCCACGAAATCAAAAATAGCATCAATCCTGAAATTTTAGTGTATTTGAACAATTCTTCCTTACGGGCGGACGTCACCGGCAGCAACACCACACAAGTAGAGCCCTATGTGGAAATGCTAGGGACTGAAGCCGGTTTTGCATACATCAACAAATCCTATTCCATGACCCATATGACACCTCATATTAAATACATCGAAACCAAAGCAAAAGGTAAACCTTATGTTATTTTCACAGCAGGAGATAACAAACCTAATTCCTATTACATGCATACTGCAGTGGAAACAAAAATATTATACTTCCGTTCCGTGGCTCACGGTGCTAACATCTGGTACGGAATCCATGCTCCCACCTATATCATGAAAAGTCCGGGAGGACAAGCCGCCTATGCATGCAACCGCTTCCACGAGAAATATTCCGACTACTACTTAAGAACTGAATCTCGTAATAAAATCGCCATTGTTTGGTCTGCAGACACTGCTAACTACTATTCTTCGAGTGTAGCGGAAAGTGATTTCACACAAGGTGCACAAATCGGATTCAGCGTGGAAAAAGGTAATCATTCTGCTTCATTTAATGGCTTTTGCGAAGTGATGCAACGCAATCATGTGCAATTTGATGTCATCGACGAACAAACCCTGACCTCGGACAAAATCAACAAATATGAGTTGATCCTGTTCCCGGTTTGCGCATGTATGAGCGACGAAGTACTCGAGAGTGTCAAGTCTTATGTAAAAGCAGGCGGTCATATCATAGCCACCTATGACACCGGATGCTACGATCAAAAAGGTTACCGTTTAGGCTATGACCGTGTGAAGGATCTGTTCGGTATAAAAAGCATGAACAAGACATTAAAATATGACACGGGAACCTCATTTGCCACTGTATCAAGCCCCTATGCCGATGAATTGAATTCAGACGTTATTACAGGGCCCTTGAAATTAATCGATTGCTCTTTCGAAGACGGTGTAGAATCGATTGCTAAAATAAACAAGCCCATGGGCGGACGCTATGTGGCCTTTCCGGAAATGGAGCTTGAACTGATTACGATCAATTCCTATGGAAAAGGTAAATGCATTTATTGCTCGGGAAATATCGGAGAGTTCATTCACAGTACCGGGTATACCGATGATATGAAACTAATCAATCGGTTGATTTCCAATCATGCAAACACACTAATCAAATCAACCGCACCTCAAAGCGTGGAAGTGGTTGTAAGATATCAAAAACACGCTGATCGATATACATTGCATTTGATTAACATGACCGGAGAAATGACCAGACCTATGGAGCGATTGATTCCCATTACGGACTTTACAATAAAGCTGGATTTGCCGGATGATATCAATCAAGTGACAGTTTTGGATGATGCGGTAAAAGCGTCCTACGATAAGCAAAACAAAACCATTAGCATTGATCGTTTGGATGATTATGCAGTGCTTGTATTGAAGTAAAAATAAAATAAGTTTTCTTTGAAAAGGAGTGCAGGGCACTCCTTTTTTATTCTATTTTTTATTATTTTATGTCCTACTTTTTCTTTAGTTATAATAAAAATCAACTACAATATCGGTGATGAATAGTCCTTCATCCCCCTCCGGATGGATCATCAATTTCAAAGTATTCAAACCTTTCCTGATATCCGTTGGTTCTAGCTTGTATGCTAAAATACTCGGGATGGTCAATGGACGCTCTAAAATCTTATCGTTAAATTCTACAATGATCTTGTCCTTTTTCTTAGCTTGTTCCAGCGAGATCCTAAGATAAACAGTCGGTGTTTTTCCCTTTTCCTTTGCTTTCTCCAAGTTTTCTCCAATGCGGAAAACCACTTCTTCAAGCTGTCCTTTTTTCAACTCAAGCTTATCGTATGGATTTACAGTGGGAATGTTGATAAAATCCAGATGAGGCCAAGTTCTAGAAAAATAGCCCACGCCTCTGTAGCTTGCAAAATAATGCTTGTTAAAGTTCAAGAATTTTTCAGGGTCATTTCCCGTTTTAAAAATCGGAGAGGAATAGTTGTAAAAGTTAAATAACAAAAATCCGTCTGCACCGGCATCCCAAACATTGCTCAAGCGTGCATAATAGCTTTCTACGGACATGCGGCTTTTATTGGCATTGTCATCCCGAACCCTGGTCTCATCAATGGAAGGGTACACTCGCGCTCCGTATTTGTGTCCTAATTCCACACTGTATTCCCAATCATTCATCTGCGTATAACCGGAAGTGCACAAAAAATCCACAAGATCCTCCGAAAGCCATTGCTCCAAATCCAGCCCGATGGCTCTGCAGAATTCCACACTGTCCGGAACTCGAACTGATACCAAAATAGGCTTTTTGCGCTTCATTCCTTCCCGTTCGGTCATTTCCCTGATTTGCCGCATCATATCGGTCATCAAATCAAGCGTTTCCTGTTTTAAAGGATTGCCGTTAGCGGCATCCTTGAAAAAGCACGGGTGTCGGAAAAAGTCCAAATGTATCCCGTCGATATCGTAATTTTGACAAGCTTCCTCAAAGATGGAATAAACCATATCCCGAATGATTTTGTGTGTAAAATCTACCGATGTCCAGGTTCCGTAGATCGGGTTTTTACCGGCTTCGCCCACCAGTAATTCCGGATGATCCATTTTGAACTTATTTACCTTAAGCATCAGCTCTCCATACCACCCGCCTTGATTGTCGTGAGTGTCATTCATTCTCATGCCGAAGAAAATTTCCATGCCGTTGCCATGGCAATACTTCACCATTGCGTCGAAATAATCAATGCCGGCATCAATAAATGCTCTTGCCTTGTTGTTGCTGAAATTGGATTCAGTGGTATCAAAGATTTGACCGACTTTGGTATCATGAGTATACATGTGAAAACCCGAAGACCAAGGGGTATAGAAGACCGTATCCACAGCAGACCCCTTCAAGGGATAAAATCTTGTTTCCAAAGCCGATTCAACCGTCACCTCATTCGTATTATACACAATTTCATTGCCGTCATTATCATACAAAAACTTCCTCTCGGGATCATTTTTTAATTGTTCCCGCTCCCATCGGTATTTTTCCAGATCAGTCATTTTTGAAAAATCCGGTTTTGTAGTCACTGCAATAACAGTACTTTGAGTTTCTTTCTTTTCGGTTTGCTCTGTTACAGGTTTCAAGGTAACGGTTGTCTCTTGTGTCGTTTCCAAAGTCTGCCCGGTCACCTCCGCCTTTGTTATGGTGGTGGTCTCCTCACCGGTTTGGTTTTCATTCCCGGTGCAAGAAGCCAGAAAGAGCACCCCGCTTGCCAATATGATCAAAACCATCCGAACACATGCTTTTTTCATATATAACTCACCTCCATAACAGAAAAAGCGAACAACTAAACACCTATGAAGTCCAAAAAGCTCTTGATTTGTCTGTCCCAAAAGTCCCAAGTATGATTTGCCGGTTCTTCATGATATTTGATCCGGATTCCTTGCTCTTCACAATGCTTTATAAATCGTACATTGTAGGCATACAAAAAGTCTTCAGTACCACAAGACAAGTATATGGGTGGAGATTTTTCTTTTAGCTTTTCCGTTACATAAAACAAGTCATTGGATGTATCCTTTACAATAAGGTCCGGACCGAAAAGACGCACGAAAAAATCCCGTCTTTGTTCTCCTGAGTCCGCCACATGAGACGCCATATCCACGACTCCGCTAAAACTCCCTACCGCCTTGTATTGATCCGGATTACAAAGGGCTGCCTTTAATGCACCATATCCGCCCATGGAAAGACCTGCGATGTATTGCTGTTTTTGATCCACAGGGAAGAATTTAGCTACAATTTCCGGTAATTCCGAAGAAATGTAAGAGTAATATTGATCTCCATAATACATATCTAAATAAAAACTTTTATGCGCTTCCGGCATACACACCGCAATTTTTTTAGTCCGCACGGCCATCTCAATGGATGTACGAACCAACCAAGTATTGTGGTCATCCGACAAGCCATGCAATAAGTACAGTACCGGCACTTTCTCATCTTTTTCAATGGAATCCGGCAGTAACACATTAAATGATGTAGTAAATCCCAACTTTCGGGACAGAAAATTAAACTTTCCAATAGCCATAAAATCATCTCCTAAATTTTTTTCAAAAACCATTTTTATTTTACCACATTTACCACGAAGTTTTTAAATACCACCAATCTTAAATCGGGGCTGCTTGATCCTTGATAAATACCAATATATTTCGGTTTATTTTTATCATTCACCCTTAACCGGTTAATCATCATCCAATCATCCATACTCTTTTCCCGATACCAAGCAACAACATCACATCCTGTTTTCTCCACTTTTATTTTACAACCCGGTTTCGGGCAATCCTTGGCATATTGATATCCATCAGGATATATGTAGTGTTCTCCAGTCCCGTACAGATAATATCCCCTTTTCGCCATGGCTCCTGCGACAATATCTCCGTTTTTTAACCCGTATATGTCCACATCAGTGATACAGCTTGAAATGATCAACCCTGCAGGTGCATAAGGACTGGAACAATCATATTGCTCTAAGGTTACTTCCACAGAAAAATCGCCGATCACCGGTATCTTTCGGTATAAGATGCCATATTCACTTCTAGACATGTTTCCACGGGCATATATAAATAGTCTGTTGTTCTCTTGGCAACAATAAGTCTCCGTGGTTTTATGCACTGCTAAATCACAGTAAACAGGATCTAACCTCTGCTTTTCGATTTCCTCTAATGTGTGGTGATAGAATTTCAAACTTGGAGGATCCATTTTGATTTTATCTGTATCCAACGGAGTCGGTTTTTCTTCTAATGTCAAGGAAGGAGGCAGTTCTTTGTACAGGTGTATCTGCGGTTGATCTCCCATAACAAAGGTCAAAGTTCCTCCTTTTTGAATCATGTCATGGGTAATAAAGCTCTTGTCATAATCATTACCATTCCATAGCACTTTTTGAACATAGTTGTTCTGATCGTCAAAATGTCGGGTGTTAATCACAAATTTTGTTTTTAATCCTGTTTCAATAGCTATTTCAGGAAACATAGGTGTACCCAACACATATATACCCTGACCGGGACAAACCGGATAAAAGCCAATGGCTGAAAAAACCATCCAAGCGGACATTGCACCGGCATCGTCTTCTCCCCACAAACCGTCCGGACTGTTCTTATAAATCCTGTTCAGGTACTCCTTTATTATAAATTGGGTCTTCCATGATGCCCCGGCATATGTATATAAATAAGGAACTTGTAAGCTTGTTTCGTTTAAATAATTAAAATGTTCCCCTTCAAAAAAATCATCCAACTTTTGAACAAAGGCTTCTTTTCCGCCCATGAGATTGATGAGGCCTTGTATATCATGAGGAACAAAGAAGGTGTATTCCCAAGAAGTGCATTCGCAAAAGCCCCTCTTAAAAGAGTCGGCCGGGTCGAAAGGTTCTATCCAACGGCCGTCTTTGTCCTTTCTACGGAAAAAACCACTTTGAGTGTCAAACAAATTGCGATAATTCATGGCTCGACTTAAAAAAGCCCGAGCTTCCTCTTCGAAACCTGCCATTTTAGCCAGCCAGGCAGTACACCAGTCTGCATATGCAAACTCCATGGTGATGGAAACGCTAAAAGCATCGTCCTTTTGATTTTCACCACCGGGAATGTATCCTAAATCCATATATTCTTTGGGGGTACCCAATCGATGTAACAAGGGATCATATTCCATTGCAGTCTTTTTCGCAGCCTGGTATGCTTTTTTTATATCAAATCCTTTGAATCCTTTTACAGCAGCATCCAGTAAAACCGATACCGAATTATGTCCGATCATCTCCGGATGGTATCCTTTATTTGGGGATGTGCAAACCGGAAGCCAGCCTCCGGCCTCATAAATTTGAATAAGAGAATGAACCATATCATCTCGGGTTTCCGGCTGTACAATCGTCTGCAAAGGATGCGTGGTTCGGAAAGTGTCCCATATAGCCCAATCATCCAAAAAGAAACCTCTTCCTCCGGATGATCGAGGGTGATCACCGAACAGGTTCAATTGCTGCCCATATTCCTCATAATCAACCGGTTGGTTGAGGGCTCTATACAATCCGGAATAAAATATGGTTTTCTTATCTTCGTCTGAGCCTTCAATTTTTACACGGGATAACACTGTTTCCCATTGATCTTGAGCATCACGGACAACACCTTCAAAATCCCATCCGGGTATTTCGTGAAGCATGTTTTCTTTTGCTTTTTCAATACTGATATAAGATAAGGCTACTTTTGCATATACTTGACCGGCTTGATCCCCGAACCAAAAACACCCTCCTCCTTTGGTTCCTCGCGTATAGGGTTTATGTACTGTGTAACCGTTTTCATTCCATGTCCCGTATCGTACAAACGGTCGGTTGAATTGAATTACATAGTAGACGGTGTATGGTTTATTATGACCCGGTACAATGGGATAAACACCGTATCCGCATACCGTGTAAGGATCGGTTACTTGCAAGATCAAATCGTTACAGTTGTTTTTTCTTCCTAATGTATGGCCGATATTAAGAATGATATAAGGTTGATCTGCAAGATTGCAAAAGGTATATCGATGAAACCCGACATGCTTGGTACATGTCAATTCCACATTCACATTGCAGTCATTCAGATAAACCTGATAATACCCTACCTTGCCGGTTTCCCGATCATGGGAATACCCGGATGAATGTTCGTCTTCGTCGGTTTTTACCTTCCCGGAAGAAGCTGTCACTAATATATTTCCTCTTCCTCCGCTAGCCCCTGCTCCTTCTGTGTGGGTATGAGAAAACCCTAAGATTCTAAGATCAGTGTAATCATATCCCGCACAAGGCAATCGATCAGTATCCGGGCACAGCTTCACCATGCCCAAAGGAAGCTGCGGACCCACTATCGCATGACCGCTTCCTGCCGTTCCGATAAAAACATTTACATAATCAATAAATCGTTTCTCCATGGCGAGCCTCTATATATAAAGGGGACCATTTTAGTCCCCTTTTGTTAAACGTATTACCACAGCTTTACCTTTAATGTAATGATTTCATAAGGTGCAATCTTGAATGTCAACCGATTGGCTTCCACAGGTATTTCCTTTATGTTTTCTTCCATCATATCGCACTCATATGCATATTCTAAATTCTTGAAGGAACTTAATGTGCATTCAGCATTGGCGTTGTGACTCTCATACAAACGTAGGATATATTCATCGGAGTGCTCGCACTTTTTCACCGTTTCCAAAATGACATGATCCGACGGATCGACTTCAAATAAACATAAAGAATTTGAACCACAACCTGTTTTGGATGCTTTGGTTTTTACAGCGTACATCGGTTGGTTAAAAGCATATCCTTCCGCAGGAATATTGGCTTCTCTCCATGTGCCTGCATGAGGAACCAAAGAATATTTCATATAATGGACTTCCTTGTCAGCATCCGGGTTAGGAGCGATTCCGCTTTTTAACAATGTCAACCTCATATTACCGTCACGAATATCATGACCGTATTTGCAATCATTTAACAGGCTGACACCGTAGTCATATTGGGAGTAATCCGCCCATTTGTGTGCAACAACCTCATATCTGGCAACATCCCATGATGTGTTGGTGTGGGTCGTCCGCTCCACATTTCCAAATTGTATGTCATAGGTTGCTCTTTCGGCGTGAACATCCACCGGAAATACCGTTTTAAGCAACAGCTGCTTTTCCTTCCAATCAATCACACTGTCAAAATCAATACGAGCAACATCGGCATAAATATAGATGTCTTGGGTAATCTTCGAGTCGAAGAATTGCCTTGTGATTCGGATTCCACCTCTGACAGGGCCGTTATCTATCACTTCCACGGATTGGACGTCGTCAATTTCATATTTCTTTTGAGGGTAATACATCTCTATATTCCAGTTTTCATTATCCCTGGGCCGGTCTTCAAAGACTTGAAGCACATTTGCGCATTGACCTAATTTTAACACTTGCCTGCAATTGGTTTTGTCATAAATGGATTGAATATTTCCCTTTTCATTGAATAAAATATCAAAGAATTTGTTCTCCATCCGTTTTTCAGTCACATGCAGATCAGTTTCGGCTGCTTCTAGAATTGAACCCATCTCAAAAGCCTTGTATCCTTTGGAGGGTACATCTTCTATATAAGCTATGTATGAACCTGTTGCCGTCTTTTGAACAGGAGCAACTTTACCTTTTAAAGGATCCTTTAATGAGGTTATAGAATCACTTGAATCAAATTCAATCGTTCCGCTTCTATTAAAGCCTAATGTGTTGACTGCTATCAAGGAGTCCTTTTCGCAGGAAACTGCCCGACTGATCATATCCAATGCCTCCCGGATCAATTGCTCCCCTTCCTCGGCTAACGCTTGATACTCTTTAAGTGTCACATCATACACTTCTTTAATGGAAGACCCGGGCAATATGTCATGGAACTGGTTCAACAATACTGTTTCCCACATAGAATTGATCTTTTCTTGAGGATAAACAACACCTTCTTGCATTAAAAGGGAATACAATGTTTCAATATCCGAAAGCATCAGCTCACATTTACGATTAGCTCTTTTGTTTCTTCCCATGGATGTATAGGTTCCTCTATGGTATTCAAGATAAAGCTCTCCAACCCATTTAGGCAGGTCGGTGAATTTGGATTCCAATCGTTTAAAATAGTCAAGACTTGTTCCTTGTACCGTTTTCGGGCAACCCGGCAATCCTTTTTCCATTCTTCGGATGTTTTCTAACATTTCTTCGGTAGGACCACCGCCTCCATCTCCATAACCATACGAAATCAAGACATCATTATTGTGCTCTTTGTGGCTGTAGCGCCTCCATGCCCCTATAGCGGAGCTTGGATTCAGCATTCCGTTGTATGTGGTAAAAAAGCTCTTTTGGTTGGCGTCTTGGGTGGTTATAAAGTGAGTCAGGATTTTCGTTCCGTCCAAACCTTCCCACATAAATGTGTCATAAGGCATTTTATTAACCCTGTTCCAATTGATCTTTGTGGTCATAAAATAATCGATACCACACTTTTTCATGATTTGCGGCATGGCGGCATTGTATCCGAAGACATCCGGCAACCAAACGATTTTGTTATCTACGCCGAATTCATTTTTAAAAAAGATTTTTCCATATAAAATCTGTCTAACCAAAGATTCACCGGAGGTTACATTGCAATCAGCTTCTAACCACATACCGCCTTCGGCTTCCCAGCGTCCTTCCGCGATTTTTTCCTTGACCCGTTCATAAACTTCGGGATAATCTTCCTTCAGGAATTTATATAGCTGAGGCTGGCTGGACATAAAGATGTATTCCGGATATTCTTCCATTAATCTCAAAACAGTGGAAAAGCTTCTGGCGGTTTTTTCACGAGTTTGCTCCACCGTCCATAACCAAGCCACATCAATATGTGTGTGACCCACACATGTGGCCACAACATCAGATCGATCCTTCATTTTTTCATACAACTCGGTTTGAATATAGGAGTCAGCTTGGGCTACGGAATCGTAAAACAAAGAACTGCCCGGCTTTCTAAAATCAATGATATTGCAGGCTTGATTCAGAGCCGTCAGCATATCATGCTTGGATTTGTCATTGTCATCCATAAAGCTTGTTATTTCCAACGGCACCTTGATATCATAATACAGCTTCATGATATCTTCATGAACCTCAAACAACTCCGGTAGGAAAGCAGTTTGACCTGAAATCATACCACTGTATCCATGGACATCCACATAAAAGATTTCACCGGACATTGCACGATGGGTCAGTATGATTCGAGTGTGATTCACATCCACCCCTTGTGTCAACCGACCGTTGATATAGATGATAAACTGAGGGTTGGTGGCATCCCATCCTTGTCGATAGGACGTTACATATAAAGATAAAGACTTGCCTTCAAGCTCTTTAGGAACTTGTACTTGGAACTTAAACCAAGCATGATCATCCCTCTTCGCCCATTCCATACCCTGTCGGTAGGGCTGCCAAACAATGGAGGGGTTTCGGGCTTCCTGTATGCTTTTGTAATTACCCTTGGCGTAATGGATAGGGCTTACATCCGCAACTTTTACTTTAACAACATCGTTTAAATCCTTACAGGTTTTCGCGATCTTCCCGTCAATAAAATACATGGCTTTCATCTGCTACCAAAAGACACCGATAGCATTTCCTCCCTTTTATAAAATCGACTATATATCAACCGTTCACATATAGAACGGTGCCTTTTATAATGTATTTCATCATTGATCCCGGCTATTATGGTTTTTTCTTATATGGTTATATTTTTTCCTTTTCTTAATATTTACAATAATCATCAATAGAATATAAATTACTGCAAGAGTAGCTGCAATCACTAATACAACTTTCCCTATAATGAATATCTTTTGAACAATACCGTTATTATCCTTTTCATGTTCGACGGCATCCGGATCATTTCCCGGTATATCATCAGTCGAATCTACGTTGCCTTTTTTATCGCCGAGGTCGGCATACACGTCATTGCCTGCAGCGATATTCACCGTGCCTAGCAACTGATCTTGATAGTAGTAATCAGCAGTTCCAACCAAGTCATCTTCCTTGATAGGGAGCTTCAATTGCCGGTCTATATTCAACTTGGCTTCAATTTTTTCCCGGTCGACACTTGCTAAAGTAAACACATCCAAATCATTTTGGGCAACTAGAACCAAAGGTGTCTTATTCTTGGCTGTGTCCATAGAATGAAGCCCTAAAAAAACATTTTTTCGAACCATATTGATCGTTTGGAAATTCTTAAATCCATATTCAAATAATTTGATGCTGACCTCGGTCAATACTTCACCACTGTTCCCGGCTCGAATTCCCATGACGACCAAGATTAATTCCTCCCCGTCATTATTCCTTGCACTTGATATGAGGCAACGGCCGGCAGGGTCAGTGTAACCGCTTTTGATACCGGTAATTTCATATCCGTCGAAATTATTCGATTTTAACAGGATATTACTGGTGTACAGAGTGTTCCACGAGTTATGTTTGTTCGTGGGAGGCATTTTCAAACTGGTTTTCTTAACAATGGATCGAAATGTCTCATTTTTCATGGCATACTGCGCTAATACACCTAAATCCATCGCTGTTGTATAATGATTTTCATCATGCATACCGCAGGGGTTTGTGAAGTGAGTGTTTACCATACCGATTTCCTTTGCCTTTTCATTGCAAAGATCCATAAAAGATTCTCTCGTTTCAGATATGTTTTCTGCGATAATGTTAGCCGTTTCATTGGCTGAAACAATCAACATGGCATGAAGCAAATCCTCCATGCGAAGAATTTCCCCGGCTTGGATCCCGATATTCATACCGTCTTTTCCTATATCATGTACGGCTCCCTGGGTTGCAGTCATATTCATGTCCAAGCTTGCATTTTCCAAGGCTACCACTGCGGTTAACATTTTGGTGGTGCTTGCCGGGTACAATTGCTTATCCGCCTGATATGACGCTAAAACCTGACCGGATTTTGCATCCATCAGAACATACGCTTCAGCGCCATAAACATAAATAGGTGGATATGTCATTGCACTGACCGAACTGAATGAACATATTAAAACAAGAAAGAGTACTAAAGCTATTCGTCTCATGAAACCTCTCTTCATTCAATCTTTTCTATGGGAACATCATGTTTGTATGCAAGTGCTGCACCGACTGAAGTTGCATACTCGGAATGTTCCGGTATGATGAAGTTGATGCTGTACAAGTCTGATAGGCGACTCATGATGCTTTTTGCTTGTGGAATCGTGGTTAAATTACCTGTCAAAACAATATCTTTAATATCTCCGCCTTTTGATGCAAAATTAGCAATAATGCCAACAGTCTGAAACACTAAATTCAATATTCCCAATGCTAAGTCCGAAGCATTGGCCATGTCGTTGATCCTTCCGAAATTGGCTGCCGTTGTATCCGGAGGTAAACCGGGAATGTCTTGCCTGGAAAGATCGTGTACCAATAAATCCACCTTGGACAGATCCCCGTCATAAGCCAAGTTTATCAAGGAGTTTACATCCCTTATTTTCAATATTTTATCAGCAAGACCTAATAGGGTGCCTCCTCCGATACCGGATCCCCCCATATGGTAGATATTCTTTTTATCAGCTTTGATCAAAGCCGTGCCGGTACCCATACTTACAACGATCACACGGTCCAATTTAGTGATGTACTGTCCACCAAGTCCGATGGCGATAAATTCCTGAACCCTACCGGTAGGAATTCCATATATAGGTTTGACCAAATAGGACGAGCCTACTCCCGTCATAATCACTCGATCCACATCACCGATACTTATATTTTCTTGTGACAAAAACTTACCAAATGCTCCATATAGCGATGCAATTGGATCGTCCGCCTTTACAAAAAAGGGGGTCATCATCGTCTCGTCTACGAACCCGACAATTTTTGTTGTACTCCCCCCTATATCAATTCCTATTGTTACACTCATATATAATATTTACTCCAAACAAAGGACTTATCTTAGTCAACCGATACCGGTGATCCGTTTCATGCCTTTTCTTGCATCATCGGATAATGTGACTTTACCCGCTTTTGCATTGGAAACCAGTTGTTCCGTGCTTGTTGCACCCGGTATTTGACATCCCATGCCGTCTAATGTCAACATATATGCCAAAGACATCTCGCTGACTGTCATATCATATTCGCTTGCCAAATCCTTTATAGCCGCAACCTTCTCCAACTCAGACCTCATTGCGCCGGGATCATAGGTTCCTTCATCAAATAAGCGATCCCCTTTGCCTACTTTTGATGCATCCAGATAACGGTCTGTCAAAAGCCCGGAAGCCAAAGGCCCGTGCGGTATGAAAGCAACATTATGTTTGGCACAGAAGTCCAAAACGCCATCATTGGGTGCATATTCCCCGTGCAATAAGTCAAATTTGTTCTGAACTGCAACCACCCTTGTCCGAATGGACATACTATTGCTCGTCTTTTCGTACAACTCCATATTTTCTTTTGAGAAGTTGGATACGCCTAAATAGCGGATATAGTCTCCGGCCACCAAGTCTTCAATGGCTGACAAACTTTCTTCCACCGGGGTATAAGCATCAAACTGATGGAAGTATAGTAAATCTATATAGTCGGTTTGCATTCTTTCCAAGCAAGCATAAACCGCATCCTTTATGTTGTTGCGAGACAGCCTGCAGTGGTTGGGTGTTTTTCCATCCATACTACCGAACATTTTTGTGCATAGAATCACATCTCTTCTCTTCTCAGGATTTTTTACAAACCATGTGCCCAAAACACGCTCTGAATTTCCCGAAGATGCATTGTATCTGTTTGCGGTATCCCACAACAAGACACCTTCTTCCCAGGCCTTGTCCAATAAGGCTAATGCTTCCTTTTCCGTTACTCGTGCACCGTCTCCTGTCTCAGGATATCCAAATTTCCAAGCACCTAATCCGATGACCGGAGCCCTTAATCCGGAATTTCCTATCTGCTTCCATGGCATACCGTGAAACTCGTCATAAGTAAACGCCATGCCGTATAAATCGGGATTGTATTTAATCATTATTGCTCCTCCTCGTTATTTTGTATCTATTCTACCTCATAGACATGACAATTACAAACCTTTACGCTTTTTTTCAAACACTCCTCTATTCTCTATGTTCTCTATTCCAAAAGGTTACTGTCATCAAAACCTATGTCCCCTGTATTTGTTCTTTTGATGTTTCTGACCGACCTTCGAACCGTGATTAATATGAACACCGATGAAATGATGACAATGGGAACAAATAGAGCAGCAAAGGCTTCTTCATTAACATAAGATAAAAGCAAAGCCGAACTGTTCATCACCACGTGTCCAATGATGGCAGGGAATACCGAATCAGCTTCAACCGCAATTAACCCGAGAATAATCCCGGCAAAAGCGGCATAAAGCCCTTGGGCAATATTCAAATGCATGACACCGAAAAGAACCGCTTGGATAATCACCGCCGTCTTTACAGAATAGTCTCTGCGCAGCTCATTCAAAATGAGTCCGCGGAATATGACATCCTCCACAAAGGGTGCTACAATTCCTATGATAAAAATTGCAAGAGGTGATTTGATCAACCCCCCTACCATAGACTCATAGTTCTGTGCCGATTGTTTAAATATATACGCAGTTAGAGAAAAGATGAGCATGGCGGTAAATTCCACTGACAATCCTGTAGGAACCGCTAAAAACATAAGTCTCGGTGAAGTAGGTTTCCATTTCATAAAACTCCATACTTTCATTTTGCGCAATCTGTATACCAAAAGACATAAAACCAAGGACAGAAATGCCGATATAAGCAAAACGACCAATAATGATTGACCGGTGAATTCTTGCATGAATGAATCAAACCCAAAGGATTCTGCAGAATTCGTGTCCTTTAAAGCGTTTTTTACACCGATGAATAATACTGCAATGATGGCGGTGACTGCCTGTGTCCATAAATAGATGCCCATTAACAGAAGACTCCACCATATAGATGTTTTTCTTTTTTTAATATTTTCCATAACATTCCTTATTATCTTTTAATTTGTAAAGGGTCCGAAGTTTATTGTATCATATTTCACTAAAAGGGTAAATAAAAAGAAGGAAATCAATCACAATGTTCGATTTCCTTCTTTTGGCGTGCCCAAGAGGACTTGAACCCCCAATCCCTCGGTCCGTAGCCGAGTGCTCTATCCAGTTGAGCCATGGGCACATAATGGCGGCAAACACTATAATAATACAAATCGCTAAAAAAATCAACAATTATTTTTTTTTGATTATCTGTTTTTGATTGTGTGCATAAAAGTACTTTTTATACTAGTTCAATAAATGTTTCACAAGAATAACATGAAAGCTCCGATAGAAAATTCAATTTGTTGAGCATCCTTTTTCATTTCTCTAACTGTTTGGTGAATTGCACACTCAACCTGAATATGGTAGTATAATGATAATGCCTGACTAACAAGAAGAAGGCTTAAAGGGGAGTAAAGTAGATATGAAAGATCCTAGAATTCAGCAATTAGCCCAACAATTGATTCAATATTCGGTACGTTTACAAAAGAATGAGAAAATATTAATTGATATACATGATCATGCCGATGATTTTGCTGTTGCGCTCGTAGAAGAAACCTATAAAGTTGGCGGAATCCCATTTGTCAATCAAGAATCCAATCGTATTAAAAGAGCACTGTTAATGAATGCCACCAAGGAACAACAAGATGCCTTGTTACGGTATGAATTGTTGCGCATGCAAGAAATGGACGCATACATTGCCATAAGAAAGTCCGATAATATAACGGAATTATCCGATGTATCCAAAGAGAAAATGAATCTGTACAACGAATTTTATGGAAAGCTCCATCTTGAAAATCGTGTTAAGAACACCAAGTGGTGCGTGCTTCGGTATCCTTCGGCTTCCATGGCTCAACAAGCATCTATGAGCACTGAGGCCTTCGAGGACTACTATTTTGCTGTTTGCGGCTTGAATTACAAAAAGCTGAAGGAATTAATGTTACCTTTAAAAGAGCTGATGGATCGGACGGATCGTGTCCGAATTATTGCCAATGACACCGATTTGGAGTTTTCGATCAAGGGGCGTAATGGAGGTATTTGTTGTGGAAATGCAAACATACCGGACGGGGAAATATGTTTGGCACCGGTAAAAGAATCTGTCAACGGTACCATCACATATAACATTCCCAGCAATTTTCAAGGTTTTACCTACCGTGATATCTCGTTGACGTTCAAAGACGGTAAGATCATCCACGCAACTGCCAATGACACCGCTCGCATCAACGCAGTATTGGACATTGATCCGGGTGCAAGATACATCGGAGAGTTTGCCATCGGTGTCAACCCTTATGTAAATCGAGCGATCGTGGATACTTTGTTTGATGAAAAGATGACGGGAAGCATTCACTTTACACCGGGTGATGGTGGTGACAACCGTTCCTCCATTCATTGGGATATTATTCAATCCCACACACCGGAGTTCGGAGGGGGGGCCATCTATTTCGATGACAAGCTGATTCGAAAAGACGGGTTGTTCCAGGATAAGGAATTATTGAATTTAAACCCGGAAAACTTCAAAAAATTGATAGAAGAATAAAAACAATTAGTATAGAACATTTCATTGATTTATTTTATTTTAGCAAGGTGGTATAAATGGAAGTCAGAGGTTTTAATTTAGCAAAAAAGATGTTGTATTCCGATACACCGGTACCGGATATCTTCATCAGTCAACACATATCACAAATGAATTCCGACTATTTCAAAGTGTACATATATTGCTTGTTCCTAGACGGATACAACAAAACCATTAACGAAAACACGATTGCAAGCGGCTTGAACATGAGTAAAGAAACGGTCAAGGATGCTTTTGCCTACTTTATCGAACAAAATTTAGCCACCGTGGATCATGATGCCTTGGTGCTCGTTGATGTAAAAGACACCCAAATTCACAAATTCTTTGAAGATAAACAAGATACGAAAAACACCGGTATGCGTATCTCCAAAGAACAAGAAACAGTTATACGCGCCATTAATAATGAGTTTTTTCAAGGAGTTATGGGGATTTCTTGGTATTCCGATATCGGAACATGGTTTGAGAAATATAAATTTGATACGGATGTGATGTATCAATTGTTCCATATGTGCTATGAAAGGAATGTGTTAAGCAACAACAGCTATATATCCAAGGTGGCAGAGGACTGGAGCTCTAGAAATATCAGGACGGATTTTGATTTGCAAAGCTACTTTAAGTCTAGAACCAAAGTTGCCAAAATATCAGATCGCATATCCAAGAAGCTTCGCCTTTATAGAAACCTAACGGAATATGAAGAGAAAACCGTTGAAAAGTGGATTATGGATTACGGATATGATTTTGATGTCATTGATTTGGCTTTAAGAAATGTATCCAAGATCACCAATCCCAATATCAACTATTTTGATAAGATCATCACAGATTGGTATAATAAAAACCTGAAAGATTGCCAGGCCATTCAAGAAATGGAGGTCACCAAAAAAAGCGAAAAAACAAACGACTATAAAAACAAACCCTCTCAAATGGAAAACTTTACTCAAAGAAAATATGATAAGGATTTCTTGGAGAGCCTGTATGAGGAGCTGTAAGGTATGAGACCGATTCATCAGTTAGTCAAAAATGAGTATCAACGGTTACACAGACAATCGGAAATGATTGCTGAAGAACGAAAAATCCGATTAACCAACCAAATACCGGAGTTAAAATCGGCCTTTTTTGAGTTATCACAAATCGGTGTAAAATATTCCAAGGAAATTTTAAAAGGATCGATCTCAGCGGAAGAAGCTACAAAAACCACTCAAACGGCCTTCCAAAAGACCGATGCCAAAATCAAATCCTTGCTGGCTGAGAATTCCTACCCGGAAGATTATTTAGATACTAATTATTCATGTAGTACATGTCAGGACACAGGATTTATGCAAAAAAACGGTCCCCGGTGTTCTTGCTATGCCCAAATTATCAATCACATCATTCAAAACGAAAGCGATTACAAGATATTCGAAAACCAGAATTTTACGAAATTTAACCAATATGTTTATTCTGATGAAGAAAATACAAGCTTGTACGGGATCAAGAAATCTCCGAGAGGGCAGATCTTAGCCATCCGGGAGAAGTGTTATGAATTTATCAACCATATAAACAAACCGGAGACGAAAAATATGTTGTTTATCGGAAACACCGGATTGGGTAAAACATTTATGTCTAATTGCGTCGTGGTTGAATTGCTCTTAAGAGAGCATTCAGTCTATGTTACAACCGCCCCTTCCCTCTTTGAAATAACCTCCGGTTATATGATTGACAAAGAAGCTTATTCTGATGTCTATTCCTATATCAAGCAATGTAACCTGTTGGTCATTGATGATTTAGGTACCGAAAAAATGACGGAATCCAGATATGCACAATTGCTTAGCATATTGGAAATACGAAAAAACAACGACTTGTCTTTCCCTTGTAAAATCATAATGGTGACAAACAGCAGTATCAAGGAGTTGTATCAAATGTACACCGAAAGGGTGGCTTCTCGAATAGCAGGAGATTTTTCTGCATTTAAATTTATAGGAAATGATATAAGGATTATCAAATAAGGAGGTATTTTTAATGAAACTAGGTGTTTTTACCGTTCTATTCTCCGGTAAGCCTTTTGAACAGACCCTAGAGTACTTGTCCAATATGGGTGTCCAAGCGGTGGAGATCGGCACAGGAGGTTTCCCGGGCAATGCCCATTGTAATCCGGAGGCTCTGTTGAAGGATGAAAAACAGTGTGCCAAATTCAAGGATACCATAAATAAGTACAACTTGGAATTGAGCGCTTTGAGTTGTCACGGAAACCCGGTTCATCCTCAAAAGGATATCGCTGATCAATACAACCGCGATTTTGAGAATACAGTGTTGTTAGCTGAAAAATTAGGCTTGAATCGTATTGTAACCTTTTCCGGTTGCCCGGGGGATCACCCGGGTGCTAAATACCCAAACTGGGTTACCTGCCCTTGGCCGGATGATTTTCTGAAGGTATTGGAGTATCAATGGAATGACGTATTGATTCCCTATTGGGAGAAAGCCGTCGAATTTGCAAACAATCACGGTGTCAACAAAATAGCGTTGGAAATGCATCCGGGCTTTTGCGTATACAACCCGGAAAGTCTTTTAAAGTTGAGAAAAGCCGTAGGTAACACCATAGGAGCCAACTATGATCCTAGCCACTTGTTCTGGCAAGGAATTGACCCGGTGGCATCCATTCGTAATCTTCAAGGCGCTATTTATCATTTCCATGCAAAGGACACCGGTATCGATAAGCTGAACACAGCCGTCAACGGCGTACTGGATACAAAACATTATGGAGATGAATTGGAACGTTCTTGGATTTTCCGCACCGTTGGGTATGGGCACAGCTATGAAGTATGGAATAACATCGTCAGCACCTTGAGAATGACCGGATATGACGACGTATTGAGTATCGAACACGAAGACAGCCTCATGAGCTCGGAAGAAGGGCTGGAAAAAGCCGTCCGATTCCTACAAAACGTCTTGGTGTTCAAAGAAAGCGGTGCAATGACATGGGCGTAAACATACAGGAACACTCGTTGAATTTTGGCTTGGTAGGTTATAAGTTCATGGGCAAAGCTCACCGTAATGCTTTGCAACGGGTGGGTATGTTTTTCGAACCTTCGGCGAAAGTCAATATGACCGCTATATGCGGTCGGGACCCGGAAGGTGTTAAAAAAGCAGCTGAAAAATTCGGATGGGAAAGGTATGAAACTTCATGGGAGTCTCTTGTAAAGATGGATGATATTCATATAATCGACATCACAACTCCCAACAACACCCATAAGGAAATCGCTGTGGCTGCAGCGCAAAACGGCAAACATGTATTCTGTGAAAAACCTTTGGCAATGACGGTGACCGATGCACGGGAAATGTTGAATGCTGCAGAAAAATATCATATAAAGCATCAAATCGGTTTCAATTACCGTTTTGCTCCGGCGGTACAGCTGGCTAAGCAATTAATTGATACCGGAAAATTGGGCAAGATTCATCACTTTCGAGGGACCTATCTGCAGGATTGGTTGCTGGATCCGGATTTTCCGGCTACTTGGAGGACGGATAAGAATGTAGCCGGTTCCGGCGCACATGGGGATTTAGGTGCTCATATCATTGATTTGGCAAGATTTCTTGTAGGAGAATTCAAGTCGGTTGTGGGAATCAACAAGACGTTTGTAAAGGAACGTCCGGAAGCGAAGGATATGATGGGTTTATCCGCTACAAAAACCGTTCAAAACAAAAAAGTACCGGTAACCGTGGATGATGCTTCTTTGTTTTTGTGTGAGTTTAAAAACGGTGCATTAGGTACTTTTGAAGCTACACGTTTTGCCGCAGGGCGGAAGAACGCCATGACCTTCGAAGTAAACGGATCAGAGGGCAGTGTATGTTTTGAATTTGAAAGAATGAACGAGCTTCAATACTACAATGCGAAGGATCCGGCGGGACTACAAGGTTTCCGACTGATCCAGGCGACTGAAGGCATTCATCCTTATGTTGAAAAATGGTGGCCGGTAGGGCATGTCCTGGGATACGAGCACACTTTTGTTCACGAACTGTATGAGTTCATTGAATGCATCTGCAAAGACAAACCTTGCACACCTAGCTTTTACGACGGGGTGGAATGTTGCCGCATACTCGACGCAGTGGAATTGTCTGCCACAGAGAGATCATGGGTGGATATAGATAAGATTTGATTATCAGAATAATCTGAAGATTTAAGTAGCAAAGCAAAAATCAGCTGATTTTTGCTTTGCTCTTTCATTTTCTTTTCCTTTTCTCTTCTTTTTTCTCTATTCTTCTTTTTTTACTTCTATCTTTTTATCCTTTTTTCCTTCTTAACCGTTTAATATAATTCTTCCATGGTCAAGGTACCTTGTTCTGAATTAATGATCAAAAGGATTTCCTCTTCCTCTCCGGTGGTGATTCCAATATAGATCAGACAGTCTTGTTCATCCAATTTCCCTTTGAATTCGTAGGTGAATACCTCCGTCTTGAAGGGAGTGGGAATGACTGCATATCCCTCACTGGAGACGGCAACTCGGTTAGATATTTTGGAACGAGCTTCTTCAATGGAAATAGACGCTTCAGGAATATCTCTCTCCTTATGTGCGAAAAGATATCCTTTTGATTCGATCCCCATAATATCACCGTTGTCTAATGCCACCTGGAGTTTGATCAAATCCGGATACAAAATATATTCGCCTTGCTTGGCTGCATAATTTATGGTGGCCACATTTCCATTCACGGTATAATAGGTATCCGCCATCTCCTCAAATCCCATTTGAGTGAGGAAATCTTTACCGATTTGCTTGGCTTGATCCATACCGATCAAGGCTTGATAAACAGGTCTAGAACTTAGGGCCCACAAGGGATGACCGCCCTGTTTGGTAATGTCTATGGTACCGATATAGTTTTGTTCTTCTTTAAATGTTACATCAAAAGTATAAGATTGAACGGTATCTTCTTGTATATGGCCGAAAAACTCGATTTTTTCCACTCGATCTTTTCCGAAAAATTGAAGAGCAATCTCTTGGGCTTCCTCTTGGGTCACTTCTTTATTCTTTAATCCCACGGGATCCACTTCCGTGATGTGATCCGAGAAAGGTCCGTCATAAATCAATGTGGGAAAGTCCTCAAAGGATTTATTAATGTCGGCAAAGGTCCCCCCCGGTGCATTTTCTTCATTATTTCCGATAAATGCCTTTCCCTTCTTTTCAATGGTATTCCACTTGATTCTTCCTGAAAATAACTCCTCTTGCATGGCTTTAACGTTATCATTCACTTGTTTCGAGTAATCATACATCATTTTGATGTTATCATATTGTTCATCCGAGATTCCTTGGCCCTTATTCGTTTGTTCGTTCAGAACAAACGCCAAATCGCCGACTTGCGTTAAAAATTTTGATGTGCCGTCAAGATATTGTTGCGAAATAGGCAATTGAATAATATTCATTTGAGCCATATTGGATTGTGCCCAAGCTTCTTGCAGTGTTTCTGATGTTTTTACAGAAGAAGCACTCATCAATGACTTTGCCAATAATGATTCTACATTATTGACATTGTCAGTCAAATCGAAAAACATTCTGTTGTATTGACTATTCAACTGGTTTTTATAGTCGGTGGCTCGTCTGTTTTGGTATACACCCCACAGTAACACACCGATCAACACCAATGAGACGATGGTGTACATATGCCGGTCGGTCAGACGGTGTTTAAAATCTTTTAATTTACCTTTTATACTCATAATTACTCCAACAATAAAATATTCAATTATATTTTCTGTAACATTCCAAAAATTATGTATCCGGAATATATAAATATTGTGGAGTTCGTCATAATTTGTAATTTAATTAATCCTTATGATATTGACATTGGGCAGCACTTGCTTAGCCATGTCCGGCTCTCTCATCCGACAAGTAAACAAGAATATTTGTCTGGACGCATTGGATTCAGCTAATAGCTGTAATGTGTTAAGAGCACGTCTGTCATCAAAAGAAGCGAATATTTCGTCAGCAAATACAGGGCATTTTTCTTCTCCTTCAATCATCTCAATGCATACAAGCCGTAATGCGAAAAAAATCTGCTCCACTGTACCGGTGCTGAAATCCATGACATTTTTAATACCGGATTCCCCGGAGGCATTAACCTGCAATTCTTCACTTACTTTCATATCATTATGTTTGCCTGATGTGATGATATCCACATAAGTGTTTAACTTTTTAGACATCGGTTGATAAAAGTTCTTTTTTACATCATCTCCGGCCCGTTTCAATTGTCGGATTGTCTCGTGTAAAATTTGCTCTTGTAAAAGCAGTTGTTCTTTTGTTTCCGTTTGCAATAAGAGTTCTTCCGTCGCATTTTTATATCCCTCATACTCCGCCCAAAGTCCCTCAAGATCCCTTTGGATTTTAGTTCCCTTGATCTTTAACTCACCGTGGATCGGTCCAATCCGGTCTCGTTCTTTTTTGTTTTTTACAGATAACTCTTCTAACAACGAACCTGCTGATCTGGTATCCATTTTACTCAAAGATAAAACAACACTTTTCAAATCAGGATTTTCCACATGTAAGGCTTTTTCCTTGACGTAAAGAATCTTTTTCTTCACATTTGAGACCAATAAGGGCAAAGCTTTATCCAAGTCTTCAAAGTCCGAGTATCCTTCTTCACGCATTTTGGATAATAAGCCTGCTTGTGCTTGGGTCACTTCATTCTTCCTTTTCGAGCATTGATCCAGCTGCATTTTTGTATGAACATATTCGTTCCATCCTGAATCAATGTCGCGGAGCGTGGTCTCTGCTTGTTCCGTTTCATCTTTTTTAAACTTTGCAATTGCTTGGCTTAATTTAATCCGAGCGTCGGACAGCAGCTCACATTTTTCTTCTTTTGCTTCATTTTGCAACCTTTGTCCGTAGGTAATGGCATCGATTTCATTAAGGAGGGATTTATATTCACTTAAACGCCTCTTGAAAAAGTCGAATGTAGGACATGAAAACAATCGCAAAGTATCCTTTAATTGTTGTGCAGTACTTGAAAAACGAAGTGTTTCCGGTGTTGTGATCTCTTCGGACGACAATTTTTCAATGTGGTTCTTTTTATTGGACAAACGTCTTTTTCTTATAAGAAGAAATATTAAACCGAGTAACAAAATAACTACCGGTATAAGGCTAAAAAGATTCCATACCGTCATACCCAAGAAACCTAAAAGCCCGATTACAACCAATACCATCCATGTATTCGTCTTCTTTAAAGATCCGGTAATCAATTGATGTTCTTGCTCTTGCTCTTCTCGTTTTTCAGCAATACTTTCTTGAGCATCCCGATCAAAAACAGGCAGGAGACGAACCAAATCAAATACAGTATCTATGTCCCCTTTGTTGTTTTCAAATGCGTCATATTTCTTTAATTGCTCCAGTAAACGGTCTTTTTCAATATCATATTGATTTATGGCATGCAAAGCCTTTTCATAGTCCATTCGATACAATCGTTCCCTGTCAAACAGTTTTCCGGGGATTTTCACCGTTTCTGCCGTTTCATCTGCAAAAACCGAAAGTTTCAAAAGTATCTCTTGATATGCCTTTTCTTGTGTTTTCAAACAATCCAACATTTTTTTGTTTTCACCCAAAGATAAGGCAATATCTTTTAGTATCCCGATGGTAACCAAATCTCCGGAAACCGATGTAGATAAATCCAAAACCTCTTCTTCGGCTGCCAGTAAAGCTATTTGTTCTTCATGCACTTTAATCTGTATTTGCACATCATCCAATGCATCCTGCAAAATAATAATTTCTTCTTTTATCTTTTCATAATGAAGAAGCTTGCCGTCAAGTTCGTTGATTCTTTGTAACACCGTCGGTAACGGTTTGTCTCTACCCGCTCTCTTGTCTCCGGTAACACCGATTTCCTTTTTATGCAGATCTTCCAATAAAGATATGGCGTTGGCCAATGAAACGTCAAAAAACCCGGTTTCACTGACATCCACTAATTTACTTTCAACATCCTTTCGATCACCGATGGACAAACCGCTACCGGAAGATCCGATAAAGCAGGTGTTTTCATAACAAGATTCATTCATATCCAGAAAGACATCCCCCGGTTGCATATCCGAGGACAACAGCAAGTCATTTGTGACATCCACATATTGATCATTAAATATATTTAAATTTTTCCCGTCGAAATCCCGGGAAATGTAGAAAACCTCCCCTTTGTCGGTTTGAATCTCCAAGGTTCCCGAATATGGTCCTTTTGACCAAGGTTGATATTTTTTTAAAGGTGCTTGTTCCCCGTTGGCTTTGGTTCTTCCTCCCTTTAAACCATATAACATCCCCCGGATAAACCAAAGGAGAGTGGTCTTACCGGCTTCATTTTCCCCCAAAATGCAGTTTAATCCCTTGTGAAACACAAATTCCTTATTATTGTATTTTCCGAAGCCATTGATCATTATTTTACGAATAATCATAAAATCACCGCCTATTGATGTCTGTCAGTGTAGGTTTGTTTCCTGACAAAGCTTCCAATCCGTAATACAACACCGATTGATAAAGTGAACGGGTTTTGGGATCTTGATCTTTATTCATCTCTTCTAATACATTTCGTACAAAAACTCCGCGGATACCGGGTTCTTTCGAAATGGCGGACAAATCAAAATCCGGCAAAGAACAATCTGTCACTTGTGAATACACCGTTATATCCGTAAGGCTTTCTTGGATTCTTTGCACATCTAAATAAACATCGGGATCTCTTCTCCCCTTCAAAACAATTCTACACAAGCAATAAGAATGCTCTTCCACAGACCGTACTGTTTCTTGTACTGCAGATATGATCTCATTCAAGGACCACTGAGGATCCACTATTACTTCCACAGTCTTGTAGAAACTCTCGGATGATTTCTCTCCTTGGATGCACAATTGTGTTATGTCCTCTTTTTTTATTTCCCCGGTGATAATCATATGCTTTCCTTCTTCATCAAAGCCTAAAGGAACCGGGCTTCCGGCATTATGAATAGTTTTGTTTTTTCCATACCCGAGAAAGAAGTTATGAAAATGCCCGGCGGCTATATAGTCAAATCCGTACTTTTCCAAATCGTCGGATTTTACCGGCCAATAACGGTCGTCTGTACAAATAGTATCAATGGTTCCGTGAAACATCAATATATTAATATATTCTTTTTTAAGCTTTAAATCATGTAATTGATTGTTTTCCGATAAAGAGTTGAAATGATAGATCACAGTCGAGAGCTCGGGAAATTCAACTAAGGGTTTGTGAGGAGAAAGTATGTGAACATTGCTTGCCCAAGAATACCGGTGATAGAATGAGCCGGCATGATAAGGGTCATGGTTACCCGGGATAATCACCACATGAGAAACTTTACCGAATTCATAGTTCATATTATCGATGACGGATTTTGTTATGTACTTTTCCTCAAACAAATCTCCGCAGATTAATAAAACGGCATTTTGGTCACAAGCCTTTTGAATGATCTTATAAAAGGTGTCTTCGATCAGACTCCTTCTTTTTTCCGGTAACCCAAAAACAGTCTTCAACGAAGAAAAGGGCATACCTATATGGACATCCCCGCATTGTATGAATTGAATTTTTTTCAATATTTTATCCGCCTTTCGTCATGACCACCATTGCAACGGCATACTCCTTGCAATGAGAAACCGATAAAGACAGCTCAATCCCCTTTTGACGTTCAAAGGTTTCCTTTGTAGCACCGAATAATTCAATTCCCGGTGCTCCTTCGGAGTCATTGCAAACACAGATCTCATTCCATTGGCATTTCTCACCGAATCCGGTTCCTAACGCCTTGGCAACAGCTTCTTTGGCTGCAAATCTCGCTGCAAAACTCTGCATATTGGCATGACCTCTTGCAGTGCAGTACGCAATTTCTTCTTTAAGAAAAATTCTTTCCAAAGCCGGATCATTCAAATATTTTTCCACCAAATTCTTTACCCGCTGTATTTCAACAATATCAACGCCTGTAGATATTCTCATGAAGTGGAATCCTTTAATTCTTTGATAATAGTATATTCTTGGTTCTTTATATGCATAACCGCCCATTTTTGAGCTTCTGTAGAATTATGTTCGGTGATGGCTTCCACAATCCTGGAATGTTCTTTACTTACATCCCTGAATGGGTTGTAATTTTTTAGGTAAACAACGCGAAAGCGGTATATCATTTCCTGAATATTATTATTAATTTGAGAAAGTTTTTCATTCCGTGATGCTTTATAGATCAAATCATGAAACTCAATATCCTTTTTGATAATCCCTTGTAAATTATTTTTTTCAACACACAAGGAAAATTGCTCGGTAATTTTATTTAATTCTTTAATTTCCGATTCTGTAATTCGTTCTGCAGCCAACTGAGTTGCCAAACCATCCATTACTGCACGTACCTCCAGAACATCGATAATATCCTTTTTTGTCAAATCCGCTACATATGCACCTTTTCTCGGAACCATCACCACAAGGCCTTCCAGTTCCAACTTACGGATGGCTTCACGGATGGGGGTTCTGCTTACACCCATCTTTTCAGCCAATTGGACTTCCATCAACCGCTCCCCGGGCTTCAATTCCCCTAAAATGATGGCTTCTCTTATACTATTGAAAATGACTTCTCTCAAAGGTTGATAGTCATTAATGTCTATTTTAGATATTTTACTACTCATACACTGCTCCTTTTAACGGTCTTAATACAAAATGTCCGACAAGTATGCCCTAAGCGCTCCATCACACCTTTATGTACGGTTTGCGCTTCTTCAGAACTTTTAAACAGCCCGAAAACCGACGGGCCACTTCCACTCATGACAGATCCTAAAGCTCCGTTATGCACCAATAATTCTTTTATTGCTCCTATTAAAGGATAATCCTTTACAGTTACCGTTTCAAGCTTGTTAAACAAATTTTGTCCCAAAAGACTCGCATCTCCGAGTTCGAGCGCTTTCACCACGTAGTCAATCTTCATTTGGGAGGGATTATGATCCGGTACAAACCTTTTGAAAACACCTTTTGTGGATACGGAAATGTTCGGAGTAACCAAAACCAACCACATATCTTCTTTCATGTAAATTGGCGTCACAAACTCACCGATTCCTGAAACCAAAGCCGTTCCTCCGTATACAGCAAAAGGGACATCCGCTCCAATGACTTTAGACCGTGCACTCAAGGATGGTAAATCCATCGGTTCACCGGCAAATTCATTCAAAACACGAAGTGTACACCCCGCATCGGAACTGCCACCGCCTAGCCCTGCCGCTATGGGGATGTTCTTATCAATATGGATCGATATATCCAAACAAAGGCCTGTCCATTGCATAAATAAGTCGGCCGCTTTATACACAAGATTACTTTCATCTGCCGGTAAGTCGATTTGGTCAGATGTAATATGAATCCTCTTTTCATTGGATTCTCGTATTTGAAAAGAGAGGGTGTCATATAGATCCACCGTTTGCATAACCGTATTCAAATCATGATATCCGTCTGCCCTTTTACCAACCACATCCAAGCACAGATTGATCTTTGCATAAGCTTTTTCTTGCATATATTACCTCTATGATTCCAACTCTTGTCATTATATAGGAAGGATCAAAGTGTTTCAAGAGTTTTTGTATACAGTATTACAAAAACAAAAGTAAAAAAGCTCTCCGACATTCGAAAAGCTTTTTCATTCATAGACATCCATAATGCATTTTGGGGAAGGTATAAAGCTGCTACATAGGGATGATCACTTGTTGACCGTCTTGTAGTAGATCCGCCTCGTCAAGATCATTTATTTCCCTGAGCACAGCTTGGCGGATACGATATTTTTTCGAGAGGTTCCAAATCGTGTCATTAGCCGAGCAATAATGTAAAACAAGGCTTGCGCGAGTAGTATCACTGCCGTATTCACTCTCTTGTATATCTTCGATATAGGTGAGTGTATCTGTTCCATACACACGAAAGCTCAAATTTACATTAACCCGTACATCCGGCTCGTTACCTGATAATAAGTTATATCCTGCAGTTGTCTGATCCACCCATACCTTCGCCGTCTGATCCGGATTAATATTGATCTTTTCGTCATATTGGAAGGGGATTTGATGGTGAAATGCATTGACTTCACCGTTTGCATCTTTATAGAGCATGCTCACCGGAATAATACCTTTAACCCCTAACACACCGTTATTGTTATAAACTTGCTCTGTTACATATGCAAATACATCCATACCGATAACTTCGGCAATTTGCTGATCAACCCCCACATTCATGGTATCACTGACCTGGCAAGTGCTTTTGCTTACATTCACCGGATAAGTAAATGCTTCCCGACCGGATACCGGTCTAAGTCTTTTATTGATTCCATACAGGTCCTCCACTGTTTGGACGGTTGCATCTTCAAAACAAAAGGCCGTAACATGGACCATAGCGTTACTGTTAACCAACCGATACTCTCCGTCACTGTCTTGCGATGCATCCATTGTGAAGTTTGCAACTTTAACATTGCAGAACATCTTATCAATTTTCATATCGTGTATATCTTGTGCTTCGCTGAAAGAAACATTGTTTTCAATATAGTTGACATTTTCACCGCGTTCACCGCATGAATAGTACAATCTGAAGCATACATCCCCTTTGAAAACCATACTTCCGTTATCATTCATGGAATTGTCGACGTTACGGAGCACAGCTTCGTAATACAGCAATTCAAACACTTCAGGGTAGTCGTTGGGGATTAAATATGTATCCGACACTTCTATGTTCTTTTGAACATTACCGGCGAATTTTTTTACCGCCATATCCTTGACTTTAACTTCAGCGTTTTCATTGCTTTCCAATCCGGACACCATATCCAAGCTTTTTTCCACATTGCAATCCACATACACATCATACTGAACACGAACACCGATTTTTCTTTCGTTGATGATACGGCAATCAACTTTTTCTATAACACATCTGGATAACGGAAGGACATCCCGGCCATTTTCATAGGTGTCCAACTTTTCATTGATGTCCATTATTTGTTGCACATTGAACAGATTTCCATTGACACTTTTCAAGCAGACGATAATGTTCATTTTGCCCTTGAGTTTTAACAAACCATTGTCTAATATCACTTCATCCTCGGTGACATGTGCATTTGCTTTTAGTACGGCAGCAACATCAGCTCTCGAATCTGAAACCACATGCTCGCTTTCCATGAATACAGTCTTTTTTAAGCCCTTGGACAAATCGTACAACTTTATATTTTCAGACAGATAGTTAATCTCCATACATAACCTCCTTAGCAGTATACTTTTTATTCATATATATTTGTCCGAGACTAAGAATATTCACACTACCGGGAATAAATCAAAAAAAACTATTTTATACTTTCGTATAAAATAGTTTCTATTACTTCTAACAAAATAATTGTGTCCCCAAACCGCTTATTGTAAGAGAATTATTTGGCTATCGGATATACAAATTAAAAAACCATTGCGTTTGTATATCTGTTTTTAAGATTTAGCAAACATCAATGGCCTTATTATCCTTTAATAAAACAATTTCCACCGTTTTTGTCAGGACATCAGTATAGCTGTATGAAATTCTTCGGGCGGATCGGCAATCGTAATCTAGTCGTATGACAAATACAGAAGGATATGATTTTTCGATAATTCCTTCACTTTCAAATGTTTTGCTTCTACCTTTGTTTGCTTTTAACTTGATGCGTTCTCCTACACAGGTCTCAATATCTCTCTTTATTTGCGAAAAGTCTTTTTTCTGTATCAATAGATTCACCTTCTCCCTGTGTTTTCTTCATTGTACCGGTAAAGTCAATGCTTGTCAACAAAAAATCATTATTTTTTATAGATAAATGTTACTATTCACAGCCTCTTAAAATTCCAGTAACACCTAATGGCGATTTTTGAAG
>CALCRE010000139.1 GCA_937894465.1 uncultured Clostridia bacterium | reverse complement strand
ATTAGATAAAGCCACCGGAGAACCTGTTTTTGATGATTCCATCATCGTTGAAACTGTAATCGGTAAAGTAGGTATATTTGGCTTAACTTCTCCGGAAACCATGACAAAGGCAAGTCCGGAAAATGTAGCTTTGCTCAAGTTCCTCGCAGGAGATGGAATGTTTGAGACAGCTCGTCAACAAGTTGAACAATTGAAAAAAGTAGGAGCAAAATATATCATTGCAATTGCCCATCTTGGCATAGATGAAGGTAGTGCACCAAACTCATCTGTTGATCTCATAGAAAATGTAGAAGGAATTGATGTGGTAATCGATGGTCACAGCCATAGTGTTTTAGATGGAGAGAAGAAAAATGATACCATTTTAACATCAGCAGGAACAAAGCTAAGTCATGCCGGTGTTGTGATCATCGATGATAAAAATATAGAGTCCGGACTCATATCTGCAAAAGACTATCACAGTGTAGATCAAGTCGTAGATATTAAAATAAGGATGGTAGCAGAAGAAATTGATTCTAAACTTTCTGAAGTATTTGCAAAAACAGAGAGTTATTTAGATGGAAACAGAGCACCGGGTGTTAGGACTCAAGAGACAAACTTAGGTGATTATGCAGCAGACGCCATTTTATGGAGTGCGCAACAAGCAGTAAGTGATAAGGTTGATGCGGCAATCACAAACGGTGGCGGTATCAGAGCTTCTATAAAGAAGGGTCATGTCACCATGAAGGACATGAAAACTGTTTTCCCTTATGGTAATACCATTGCCACTGTGAAGGTCACCGGGGCACAATTATTGGAAATCCTTGAAGCATCCACATTCAGTACACCTGCTTCTTTAGGTGCATTCCCACAGGTGGCAGGTATAGAGTTTACACTTAACACAAGTATTCCTTATATCAATGGAGAACAATATCCGGATTCAACCTATTTTGCACCCGCGAAACCGGGAGCACGTATCACCGATGTGAAAATTGCCGGTGAGGCATTGGATCTTAACAAGACCTATACCGTCGCGACAAATGATTTTCTTGCAGCAGGCGGCGATACCTACTATTTGTTTAAGAGCTTAGAATGTTATAATACTTATGTCGCGCTTGAAGATGCTCTGATCAACTATACCAAGAAAGTATATGACGGTGTCATCAGCGAAGAAAAGTATGGTAAACCGGTAGGACGGATTACCATTACAAATGAACCCGGTACAAAAGAGGATCCGAAAGAATCCGATGTGACATACACGGTTGTAAAAGGTGATACATTGTGGGGTATTGCTGTTAAATATTTTGGAGACGGAACAAGGTATGTAGAATTATTTGAGCTGAATAAACGTATTATAAAAGATCCGGATGTTATCTATATTACACAAGTTCTCAGAATACCTGTAAAAAAGTAAAAGCTATTCTGTAAAACTTTATAAAAAAACCTAAAGGGGGATTGGAGTATTATGTCGGAGTATAAGGTGCTGTTTCATATAGACGAACTGAATAAGTGGAAGATCTTATTAGCTAATGTCAGTAATTTGTTAGCCGGAATGGAACATGATGAATTACATATTGAGGTTGTGGCCAATGGGGAAGCTGTTCAATATTATGACTTGAATCAAGAACTCTATGCAAATAAAAATTTAATGATAACCTTACATAAAAAAGGAGTAAAATTCGTTGCTTGTAATAATGCATTAAAAAGCTTAGGTCTCGAGAAAGAAAGGATTATACCTCTTGTGGAAGTCGTACCATCCGGAGTTGTTGAAATTGTAAAGCGACAAAGTGAGGGTTTCGTTTATATAAAACCCTAAAAAATATGCCGTATAATTTTCTTATCGGCACTTTTTCTTTGCAGGTTATTTGTAAAAGGTAACGAAATAGATGCAGTCATCAGCATAACATTATGTTCATACTGCAAAGTTATGGTTTTCTCGCTAAATACATTGTGATTTTGTCATATAACGTTATTTTGTTGCCAAAATTACGTATTACCTCTTTAATTCCTTCATAAAACTTTGTCTTGTATGGTTCTTTTAACGTTATATGGTCGGAGTGAGTGCTAATTAAAGAAACATAATCATCGGCGCTATACTCTCTTGTTTTGCGGTACTCACGACATTCAAGATTAACAAAACCGTATTTGCCACGTGCATCATAATCCAAATTACATTTATATTTCGTTTCCGGATGGAAGAAAGCGGAATATACTTCTTGTATTTTGGTATATAACGGCTCATCAGTATATCCACCACCGGGCTGTATATCAGGCCGCATCATAAACATAGCAAACGTTCCGTTACTTTTTAATATATCATACGCTTTGGGATATCCGACTTTCTCCGGTATCCATTGAAAAGCTGCGGCTGAATATACCAAATCAAAGCTGTTACTTATAAAATTATAAGTTTCAAAGTCAGCGTTTGTGATATGAAAATTTTTATAATGCTTGAACTTATTTGTCATAAAATTCGTAAAATTTTCACCTAACTCTATCGCAAAATACGAACAACCTGACTTTAATATAGGTTCAGTGGCTTGACCTGTACCGGGACCGACTTCAAGAGCAGTTTTTTCAGAATCAAGCTTTGCGTATTCTATTAAATCTGCAAAAAGTTCATCACAATATCGTGGTCTCCATTCATCAAATTGTTTTGGGATACTATCAAAAACCTTTCTAAAATCCATAGTGTTTACCTCCCTTGATATAAAAAAATATAGCAAAATATTTTATCATATAAATTAAAAGAAGTCGACTGCAAAACAATCGACTTCTTACGACAAATTATGGTGGCTGCGGACGAAGGATTCGAACCCTCACAGAATGATCCAGAATCATTAGTGCTACCGTTACACTAGTCCGCATCAGAGCAACAGAGATATTTTAACACCTTGTATCTATAATATCAAGCCCTTTATCCTAAAATTCTTTTAATCATGGATTGATTGGCCTGCATTTCGTATTGGTTATCTAATTCAATCAGGTCAGGTGCATCCGGATACTTTCTTTTCATAGCGCAAGCGATAATGTAGTCAGCCAATTGAGGGTTTTTGGGCAGCAGACTTCCATGAGCATAAGAGCAAAAAACATTCTTGTATCGGGCACCTTCCAATCCGTCTTGTCCGTTGTTTCCGAAACCTTTCAACACCTTTCCCAAAGGTTGAACACCTTCTCCTAAATAGGTCAATCCGGAATGGTTTTCAAAACCGACCATACGGTGCGTTTGTCCCGTTACGTCATTTTCCCATTCAAAAACAAGATTACCGATCAGGCGATTCTTTGTGCCGACAGTCTCTATATTAATTAAACCGGGTAATTCAATGGTTTTTCCATCACCGGTTTTATAATAATTCCCTAACATTTGATAACCGCCACAAATGGCCAATACAGTACCGTCAGTTTCTATATAGCTTTTTATATCTGTACTTTTTTCCATGTAATCAGACATAATAATTTCTTGCTCAAAATCCTGTCCGCCTCCGATAAAAAGGATATCACACTCATCAGGATTAAATAATTGGTATAAAGCGATATCGTAAAGCACGATATCAATACCTCTCCATAAACATCTTTTTTGTAATGCAATGACATTTCCTCTGTCACCGTACATGTTCAATAGGTCAGGGTACAAATGACAAATACATATTGAATACATCCGATTCCTCACTTCCAAAATTTCTTGATTCCAAATTTTTTAACTAATAACTTTCTAAATCCCATTAATGCGGTATAGGTAGGGAATACATAAAAATAACCGTTATCTGGAGTGGCTTTTAAACCCTTGTCCACCAACATGATATAATCTTTGATCAATGATACTTTTCTCATATTCAAACCCGCATATTTTAAACGTATCATCATATCTTCTCCTCGGATACCGGATGCATAAAATGCCGGTATAGAATCCTGAACGACAGTGAGTTTTTCAAAATCAACATCCCATAACCATGAAACATCGGTTCCATCTGCGATTAAATCATTGATAATCATAGCAACAGGATAAGGTTTGTTATTCGAGCAAAACAGATCCAAAACTTGGTTGAAGCCAATTGCGTTTTTAACCAATACAATTCTCAGTGTCTTATTACCAATTGCAATGTCCTCCATTCTGCCGAATCCAATTTCAAATTCCGATATGGCTTCCATGCTCTTTTCAAGTTCCATCCCGGCAGCTAAGCTGAAAGTCATGGCAGCTACGGCATTATAGACGTTGTATTTACCGGGAACAGGAATAACTCCTTCTAGCGTCTGTTCATGGTCTTGTCGAGCAACGGATAACCTGATCTTAGTAACAGTATCTGACATGATCGGTGGTTCACTGAGGCTTACTACAAGCTCGGGGCGGCGGTATCCGCATTCGGGACAATAAAAGTTGCCTAAATGACCGTAAGTACGATGATGATAGGAATACTTGGATTTGCAATAAATACAATACTTTCCGTCGGTTACACCATAATCGTTATCATCGGATAAAATACTACTTGTCCCGTAATAATAAGCTTTATTAGGAAGATCCTTTCCGATGGAAGAACAAAACGAGTCGTCTCCATTTAAAATCAAGACAGTTTCTTCACTATTTTTTATGCCGGTTTTTACACCGGATAGGGTGGTGTATAATTCTCCGAAACGATCCAACTGGTCCCTAAAAAAGTTAGTGACAACAACAAAATCCGGTTTTAACAAAGGACAGACAGTTTTAAAAGCCGCCTCATCAATTTCCAATAACGCATATTCCTCTTGAAATCGACCGTCTAATTTCATGGCATTTAGTAAAGTAGTAGTAATACCACTTTGCAAATTTGCTCCTGATTTATTGGTTATAAAGGAAAAGTCGTGTTTCTCCAGAATTTCTGCAATCATGCGGACAGTTGTGGTTTTACCATTCGTACCTGTGACCATCACAATTTTAATACGACGAGAAATGACAGATAGAACATTCGGATATATTCTTGTTGCCAGTTTACCCGGAAGGGATGTACCACCTGATTTAAAGATTTGTAGCATCTTTACAAGAATTTTTACCATTAAAACTGTCGCAAATAATTTCATATACTCTCCACAAAAATAAGATAAAATCAATAAATAACAACAAAAGTTATTCATCCATATTATAAACGTCGAAAGTAAAGTTTACAAGTTGTGTATCAGTTGTGAAGAATCAAATTAAATAAATCGACATTATTTCCGTCAGTATGTAATA
>CALCRE010000138.1 GCA_937894465.1 uncultured Clostridia bacterium | reverse complement strand
AGATCCAGCAGCTTGACAAGGTAAATTGTGGTACATGCAACCGCACAGGTCGAAAAACTTAGCTACCGTTTCAGGTCGATCAGCTAATATATTGAATATCTTTTTGAATCGTTCATCGTATATGACCTCGGATTGATCACCGTCCGGGGTTTTTGTAATAAAATCAGTCAGCATCATGCCCGGAGATAATCGTCCGGCGATGACTCCTGTACCCTCTAGCTCCTTGGCCAGCCCCTTGAAAAAGTATGTCAAAGCGCATTTGGAGGTACCATATAATATGGTTTTTACTTGGATCATGTTATTAGAACCAAGGCCCTCCATACCAAATATAGCGCCATGACCCTGCTTTATCATTCCTGTCGCAGCAATTTGCGAGCCGAATATCATACCGGTAATATTGGTTTTTATAACATTCTCAGTGTAGGATTCACCTGTTTCCCATAAAAAAACGTGAGGTGCGTTTTGCCCTGCATTATTAATCCACACATCAATAACACCCCATTGTGTCAGTGACACATCCCAAAGCCTTTGAAGACTCTCTTTCTCTTGTATGTTGCACGGCACATAGATATAATGCCCTTCATATGGAGATAGATCAACACGAGCTTTTTCTGCAAGGACTTCACCTCTACCGGATAAAGTAACATACCATCCGACTCTCAGAAATTCCATTGCCATGGCAAAACCGATACCACGCGTACTGCCCGTGATCACAACATTCTTCATAAAGACCTCCCGGATCTCTAAATCAAGATTTCTCTCGTAGCTTTTCTCTTAATTCATCCATGAAAGCATGAGCCTTTTCTTTAGGTGGTTCTGTAAAAAGACTGACAACGATAAACACAACTGCAGATACCGTCAATCCCCAAACACCTGCACCGAATTTCAAGGGTGCAATTCCGGTAAATTGCATAAACAGAACAACTGCAGCTCCCACAATAACACTAGCGGTTGTGCCGGCTGAAGTTCCACGTTTCCAGAAGAAGGCACCTATGATAGATGGAACAGAAACAATCAAACCTGCTGAAGAGGCTACTGACAGCACCGCAATCAAATCCAATTCCAAAGTGGCAAAAACAAATGCGAGTACTGCGATGATGGGAATCACTATTTTCCCAACCCGTAATTGTTGACGGTCATCCGTATCTTTTTTCATGTATCCGTAGATATCACGGGAAAAAAGTGATGACAGTGTCAATAGGATTGAATCAATGGTCGAGATTGCTGCGGCTAATATGCCGATCATGACGATCAATCCTAATACCGACGGAACCAAATCTGACGAAAGCAACATGGGTGTTGCAAGGTCCGGCTTTTCAAGGTTGGGAAACTTAATCAAAGCTGAGTAACCCCACATAACCGAAACAAGTGTGTAAATAAATCCGAATATTAAAAATCCCAACAGCATTTGACGCATAGCCTTCTTCGAGGAAGGCATGAACAATCGTTGGCTGACCTGGGGATTGGATATACTGAAGAAAAACCACGGAACAGTCAAGTTAATGAATGTATATATGTTAAAGTAGCCGTTTCCGGGAACAGACAGTTTTTCCGGATGGTTGCTTTGCAAATCTTGAAAAAATGCACCGAATCCCCCTAGTTTGGACACGACTAGAAGCACGACTACGGTGGAGGATACAATCATAACCAAAGCTTGCAATGAGTCTGTCCACACAACAGAGCGAATTCCCGCAATAAGAGAAAAGAGGATCGCAACAAAAGTGGCGATAACGACTCCGGCCATAAAAGGAATGGCTTGATTAGTGATGCCTGAAAGCAAATATCCTACACCGGTTAGTTGCACTGCACTGTAAGGTATTAAAAACAGACAGCTGACCAAAGAAATCACAGATGCGCTTAATTTGCTTTGGTAACGGTCACCGATCATTTCCGAAGGTGTGATGTAGCCAAACTTTTTCCCTACCAACCAAAACCTCGGGCCGAATATTAGAATGAGGGTTACCCCGATAAAATAAACGATCTCGAAACCAAATGCACCCACACCACCTGTATAGGTTAAGCCGGCAAGGCCTACCATCATAAAAGCACTGTAGGTTGTAGAGCTGTAACTTAATGCCGAAACAAATCCATTCAATTTACGGTTTCCCAAAAAGTAAGCGTCCATACTGCTAGCTTTACCTTGGCGGGATAACATAGCAGTCAAAAACGAAAAAACGAAAAATATGGCCATACCTGCCCAAACCATTGTTGTATTCATTTTATCTGCTCCAATCTCTTGTCATAAAGAAAGTAATGGTGATAACCGCTAAAGCAGTTAAACTCCACCATAAAAAGCTTCCATACCATGCATTGACATCTGAAAACACTGTGTAGGGCATAACATAAGCTAATACAATCAGTATAGCGATCAAGCTGCCTCCGATTAATTTAGAACGTTTCATACATGCTCCTTAAAATTTCTTGCCATATTTAAAACATATCAACTGTCTTGCACATAGCTTAACCAAATCAGTTGAAAAACACAACTCATTTTAACATGATCCCTCGGATTAATCCATCAGGTTAAAGAAGTAAGCTAAATCATCATCATGAGCAGCCACTCCACCGGCTGAATCATATAAAGCACAAGCTGTACGGTTTGACTTTTCTGTAAAAAGAAAAATCTTGCAAATACCCGTCTGCTTGCACAAAGACTTTATATTCTGTAGGATCTGTTTGCCAACACCTTGTCTTTGATACTCCGGTAGAACGCCCACTTCGTGTATATACAGCATATTACCCATATCATTTAGTCGATTCAATTCATATCCGTACGCAAAGCCAATGATTTTATTGTTTTCAATACATGCAAAAATCCAATTTGCCGGATTGGATAAAAACAACCTTGCGTTTTCAATACAGACAAAGTTGCTGCGGAAATCATTTTCCATTTGTAAAACCAATTGTAAATCAGAAACCGTACATTTTCTATATACTCTTTCCGCCATAATCTACTCCTTGCGAAACCGTTTCTTTGTCAAGACAACACTTTTTATACTTTTTCCCGCTTCCACAGGGGCACTTGTCATTTCGCCCTATTTTTATTTCAGTGATGATTTGCATTTGGCGAACATCTTTCCCCACATCTTCCACTAAATCCTTGACCACCTGTTCTATTTCGAATTCATCTCCGTGCTTTCTTTTACCGTTATCTTCCCTCTCGAAACAAGCCCACCATTGCATCGCTTTTATCACATCATCAATGTATTTAACATATGATGTCTTATGCCTATAACCGTTCATGCGATCCATAAATCTGTCATAGTCACCATACATATCGATCTCAACATTTTCGGTTTCATAGAGCTTTTGTACATCGTCAATCATTTCAAGCAGATGCTGATCTAAAACAACACCTACTATTGATGTGCCTATAATATAATCATCGATCGCAATACTTACTTCGGCTAAATCTTTTAAATAAGCGATGAAGTCGTCTTTGCTGACCAAGCCCTCTGAATATAGCTTTGAATATACTCTCATTGCCATTGCACGTGCATATTCACATACATCCGTATCGTCTATGACCTTTTTCAACAACTCAACATTTCCGTCATATGTGCTGTATAAAATGGATCCATAATCTTCTGTTAACATGTCTCCTAACACAACATCCACATCCCCGGAAGAATTGGTCACCAGCTTAACAAGCTTTTCAAAAGCCCTTTTTTCCCTGAATTGAGCCAACAGATACATTGCGTATATGTGTAACATATAATCAGGATTTTCAACGGCTATGCTAAAATCATCATTTAGTTCATCTAATGCAGAAAGCAAAAAAGGTGTGATTTCATCTTTTCTTTCAATCGCTTGCTCCAACTCTGTTCTTGGAAACTTCTTATTAAAATAAGTTAACCCTTGGATAATCTCTTCTATTGTTTTGTCCATAATATTATAACTCCCTTATTTTTTAACCATTATATACTTTAATAAAACATTGAGCATCTTTTTTTATTCAGATTCAAAAATGTACTTTATAAACTCCAGGGATTTCTTTGCTTGTTGGTCCAACTGTTCTATGGTGGCACTATTTGAAAGATCACGCCACACCTTGATGTCGCTTCCAACTTGCCCACCTTGAAGAACAAAAGGTTCCATCACTACATCGCCTTCATAACCGATTGCTTTTAATTCCTTTCCGATGGCGTACCAGGGAACTCTCTCCCCCTGACCCGGTAACCGGCGGTTGGCTTCTCCGATGTGTAACCGACCCAATAAGCTTCCGGTTTTTCGTATGGCTTGCGTTATACTGTCTTCTTCTATATTCATGTGGAATGTGTCAAGCATAACTTTCACATTAGGCCTGTCTACGGCTTTTACATACTCAACACCTTCTGCAGCTGTGTTCAACAAAAAACCTTCGAAACGGTTTAAAACTTCCATATGCAAAAAGATGCCGTATTTCTCCGCCATGTAAGATAAGGTTCTCATGCTTTCAATACTGCGATGCAATTCAGCCGGTTTATCGATGGGCTTGCTGTAATCCACAGGCCAGTACGAGTACAGTCCACCACCGACAGTCGTAATACCCAGCCCATATAGCACCGGGAAAGTATCAGCCCAAAACTTGAACGCATTTTGTCTTACAGACAAATCCGACGATGCAATATTTTCACTTGCTTTCGGTCCATAGCCGGCTGTCAAAGTGATTCCATAATATTCTGCGGCACTACGCAATTCCGAGATTTTTTCTTTGCTTGTTTCGGATATACCGGCACATGATATCTCCAAGATATCAAAGCCCAAACTAGATACTCGTTCAACAAACGGTATATAATCAGCTCCCCATTGTCTTTCCCAATATGCGTAATAGATCCCATATTTCATAACAACACCTCTATTTAAGTATAGCACTTCAAAGGGGCATAGAAACAGGTTTACAGGAACTTTATTTTATGATGGAAGAAACGATTAGCACAAAAACGAATCTGATGTGGTAATATAGAATACGATTAAAAAATTTATTACAATATTGAATCATTAAACAAAGGAAAACAGGAGAATTAAAATGCAATTATATAAATACGAAACCCATGCACATACATCTGAAGTGAGTCTGTGTGGGAAAATCAGTGCAGTGGATTTAGTCAGGTTTTACAAAGAGAAAGGATACAGCGGATTATGTGTTACAGATCACTTTGTCACCGGAAACACAACCGTTTCGAAAAAGTTACCTTGGGAGCAACGGATCGAATTGTTCTGTAAAGGCTTTGAAATAGCAAACGAAGAAGGAAAACGAATAGGGATTGACGTCTTTTTCGGATGGGAGCACTCATTTCGAGGTACGGATTTTCTTACTTACGGTCTTGATATGGAATGGTTGTTGAAAAGACCTGAATTAGCCGAAATGGATCTTAATGCCTATAGTGATATTGTCCGTGCAAACGGTGGTTTTATCGCACACGCCCATCCCTTTCGAGAAGCAGGATATATCGATATGATACGTCTATTACCTCGAAAGGTGGATGCCGTTGAGGTGGACAATTCCTGCAGAACGGATTTTGAAAACGATATGGCGGATCAATATGCTGATAATTATAGATTATTAAAAATGGCAGGATCTGATAATCACCACGGACCTTTAAAAAGGCTTGCCGGGATCCAAACACCCCAGCCTTTAAAGAACGTCAATGAAATGGTAAACAGTATTATAAACGGAACGGCAACTATGTTTTCTCTTGAATTAAGTTGAATCAAATTCCTGAGAATGCTAGAATAAGAGTGGAAAGATATTAAAATAGTTTATCTATATAAAGGAGATGATTTTATGCCGTTACCTGTAGCATTGCAAATGTATTCGGTAAGAGACCAATTAAGTAAGGATTATGTGGCAACACTTCAAAAGGTGAAAGCCATAGGATATGATTATGCGGAATTGGCCGGATTGGCCAATAAAAGCGCCGGCGAGATTAAAAAACTCTATCAAGATGCAGGCCTTTCAATTATATCTGCCCATGTGCCCTTGGCAGAATTGCTGAACGACACAGAAAAGACATTGTCCGACTATGCAACCATCGGATGCTCCTACGTAGCCGTTCCTTGGATCGAAAAAGAAAGACGACCCGGTCATGCAGGGTTCGAGCCTACCATTGCTGACATCACAAAGGTTGGAAAAGTTGCAAAAGAGTTAGGGATTGTTTTGCTTTACCATAACCATGATTTTGAATTCGTCAAAATCGACGGAAAATATGCTTTGGATATTATGTATGAAACCATACCTTCGGATATTCTGCAAACTGAAATTGACACTTGTTGGGTTCATTATGCCGGTGTGGAACCTGCCGGATACTTGAAAAAGTATAAGGGAAGAGCACCTGTGGTCCACTTGAAGGATTTCACAGCAACAGATGCTCCCTCATCCGAAACACCCTATGACTTGATCATGGAGAATGCACCTAAAGCCGCAACAAGAGAACAACGATCCTTTGAATTCCAACCTCTAGGTTATGGAAAACAAGACATACCGTCCTTATTAAAAGCTGCAGAATTTGTAGAAGCAAAATATGTGGTGGTAGAACAAGATCAATCCATCAGAAGAACCAGTCTTGAGGATGCCGCATTAAGTCGTGAAACTCTAAGAAAATATGGTTGGTAAGTGAACGATTCATATTTTATCTAACCGGATGCCTGACAACAAGCTCAGGCATCTTTTGCTTTAGCCCATGGGGATTAAATCCCCTCCCATGGCAGCCACTTCTTCTTTGTCGTGGGTCACCATGATCACGGTTTTGTTCTTGGTATTCTCTTTGATATATTTTATAACAGATAGCTTTGTTTCGTAGTCAAGACCCTTAAAAGGCTCATCAAAAAAGAGGATGTCCCCGTCAGCTAAAATGGCCCTGACAATGGAAACTCTACGGCGCATCCCTCCACTTAGCTGAATGACCGGTTTACCCATACTGCCCGATAAGCCGATTCGCTCCAAATGTTCTTGAATAATATTCTTCCTGACATCCTTATGACACACCAAACGCACATTGGAGATGGCATTGAAGGATTCGCAGAGCCGTTCCTCTTGGAATACAGCACTTTTCTTTTTGGGGATACCCGTCATTACACCTTGATCCGGAGTTAACAGTCCCGCCATGATATGCAACAGCGTGGTTTTTCCACACCCGGAAGGCCCCATGAGACATGTGACTTTATCTTTACGAAACGTTGCAGAAAAGTTTGTTAAAACATCTTTTTCCCCAAAGCTCTTCGATATATTTTTCAGTTGTATATCCATCAATCTTTCTCCTTCATATCCAAAAGGGCTTTTAAAGTCCGCACAAAGAGCTTTTCAAACACAATACTTAAAAAGATGATCACCAATGTCCAAGCAAAAAGGTCTCCTGTACTGAAATAGATTTTGGCTTCATACAACCGTTCTCCGATGGAGCCTTCAGGGATACCGATGACCTCTGCAGCAACTCCGGCTTTCCAAGACAAACCGATGGATACACTGCAAGCAGAAATAATGTAGGGTTTTAATTGTGGAACATATATGTAACGAAGTTTCCTCCACCGGCCCACATCAAATAAATCCGCCATTTCCAATAGCTTGGCGTCGGTACTTATGATCCCCTGCAATACATTCGTGTAAACAATCGGTAAAACCATCAGAAAAGAGATGAAAATCGACAAGCTTCTTGCATTTAACCAAATAAGGCAAAGAATGATGAAGGAGGCTACTGGTGTGGCTTTAATCGCCGCCATATAAGGGCGTAGCAATATCTCCACAATGCGAAATCGACCGGCGAAAACGGCAAAAACGGATCCTGTGACAGCTCCGAGCAAAAATCCTAAAAAGATCCTGAAAAAAGAAAAAGCTATAGTTCGCCAAAATTCTGTTGTAGGTATTAATTGCACCAAACGTTTTAAGACTACAAAAGGCGTCACCAAAAGCAACTTGTTACCGACGATCATCGCAAGGATTTGCCATAAAATGAGGGCGGCCATAACAGCCGCCACATATTCAAGTTTCTTCTTATTTAAAATAGATGTCATCATCCGGGAGCTTTCCTCCGACGGATTTGGGGTTTTGCGTGTAGAGTACATTCAAATATCCCTCCAAAGCGGTCTTCATTTCCTCGCCGTCAATATATGTGATATTGCAATACGGAATGGCTTTTTCAGCAACCGCCGCCGTAACAATATTATATTTTTCCACCAATGTAGCGGTTTCAGCGACATTGGAGTTGGCCAACTCAGTAGACTTCTTGTATTCTTTTAAGAATTCGTTGATTTGGTCAGGATATGTTTCTGCGAAATCACTTCTGACCACCAGCACGCCGGTAACCATCATGCTGCCGTTGTTCAATTCATCCCATGCACTGTTTAAATCCAGAGCGACGCGCAATCCTTCTATTTTGCCCTGTGCAACCGTAACGTAAGGTTGAGGCATAAAAGCCACCCCCTCGGAACTTTGTGAAAACAGTGCAACAATTTCGGTAGGCTCGGATTTCCACTCAATGGTAACGTCCTTATCCGGATCAATTCCGTTTTCTTTGAGCAAATAACGGAGGTTATATTCCGGGGTGGATCCCTTTCCGGTTGCATAGATGGTTTTACCTTTTAAATCAGCAAAAGATTGAACGGTATTCCCTTTTTCCACAATATATTGCACACCAAGTGTGTTAATAGCCAATAACTTGATCTTTCCTTCGGTATTGTTGTATAAAACTGCAGCCAAATTTGCCGGTACGGCAACGATATCCAGTTCTCCCTTTAACAGCTTGGGTGTCACTTCATCCGCGGAGCCTGAAACAGTTAATGTATAACGATTGGAAGCTTCCCCTTTTTCAGAAGAATCCATCAAATTCACCAATCCCATGGATGTAGGTCCCTTTAATCCCCCGATTCGTATATCCACTGCCTCTACAGTCTTATCTTCTTGACATCCTGTCAATAGTGATAAAGCCAACATCATGACCAAAAATATACATAAAAATCTTTTCAATGAAACGTCCCTCTTTTCAATACAAACTACAATAGCAACCAATTAATTATTGTGATTGTTATTATAGTATCATACTTCATTAAAAATCAAGTTACATTCTATTCAATTTGATTTTTGATGAAAGAGTCAATGACAAATTCATGTCATCATGATCATATCGACGCAAAAAGCGTATAATTTATATTGTAAAGACTATTTTCCCAACTATAAGACAGATTCATAGATCATTTGGATGAAATTTTTATTCCTTTGGAGGTAAATATATGTATTGCACAACATGTGGCAATAAGTTCATTGACGACCCTGCTTTTTGTAACCAATGCGGTGCACCGACAGGTAAAACCAGCAATCAAACCGTTGTACAACCCCGTCAAAGCACAAGTGTTTTGATTGGCTACTCAAGTAAAATTAACGACCCTACATTCAATAAATATTCAAAAAAGTCAACCACGTGGTCCTTCTTGTTCGCCGGTATATTGGCAGTCATTGCAATCATCGCTTTTCCAATCTACGGGAATGCAAGCGGAGATATCGATTGGCCGGTTTCTCTTTTTTATGGTATGGGGATCGGAGGTATGTTCCTCTTGATCGCTTTATTGCAAACCCTTAAAAAGAGACTTGATAAAACTTGGGATGGGGAAGTCATTTACAAAGATGCGTATAGACAAAAAACACGCTATCGTGACGGACATGTACAATACAACAACATCTACATATTAAAAATCAAAAAAGATACCGGCGGTACAAAGAAACACAAATGGAGAAACATCCCGGGACCTTATCATTATTATAATATAGGTGACAAAATCCGCCATCACAAAGGCTTCTACTATTACGAAAAATATGACAAATCCAAAGACAATCAAATCATGTGTGCAGCGTGTTTATCCTTTCACGATATCAGTGAGAATGTATGTAACCGATGCAAATGCCCGCTTTTAAAATAGCCAATAGAAAGGAATTTGATGTTATATGGAACACAATAATCCCTCTATATTAAAAACTGTTTTCGGAATGATGATGAATCCTTCTTCCGCCATAAAGCAATCCTTATCAGGAGCGAAACGTTTCCTATCCATATTAGTCTCCGGACTTGCTTTCGGTTTGTTTTTTCTTCAAACAGGACTTGACTTGTACAAAACCGGACAAAAATCATTACAGTTTGTGGCTTTTTTGAGCGTCGCAGGCTTTCTGTACGGATTCATGCTCATTCCGATTCTTGCATTTTTCATATGGATTATCTTGAAAATTGCTAAATCAAGGGATTCACTCCCGCAGGTAATCTCCACATTCTGCCTAAGCTATAGCGGCACATTGGTATATGGTTTGTTGGGATTCATTTTTTCTATTGCATTAGGCTGGAAAACATCTGTTGCGTTCGGTGTAACAGGGGTGCTTTGGGCTATCGGCCCTATGATTGTCGGGATACGGGAGATGACAAACGGGAAAAATGGCCTTTCCGTATCTATTGCCACAATCATCAGTGCATTCGTTCTTCTGTCCTGGTCCATTTTGGGGAATTTATAGGAGGGATCCAAATGCTACAAGAAATATCTACAAAAAGTAAACGTCCAAACCGATTGATCCAAAGGTTTTCCTTCATCCTTTTTGGAATATGCGCTTTTTATAATCCGGTTGACAAATGGAATCCCTATAATATCTTGTTCGGAATATTAATCGGTCTTTTATTCGGATTTCTGTTACGCCTGTTTCTTAATAGTTTATTAAATCTTTTCAACCGAAAATCGGTCAAAGAAAAAGGAAAAACCAACCTACGCCGAGCTGTCAATTCCGGCTTATTGTTTACCCTTCCCTTTGCCATAATGCTCACCATTGCAACGTTTTACTTGAATTGGTCGGTTGCACGGGAATGTATATGCGCCGGAGTGATGGCAGCAGGAACAGCTGCAGCAATAGAAATGACCAATATCAAAGGTAAACAGCAGATACGGGACACCATCGTCACATCCTTGGTATCTTTCCTTTTCTCATTCTTGTGGACTTCATCCTTTGTCTATATCGCCTCGGTTCCTTCCGTGATACAAGGAGCGGTAACCGTGGTCATGGCAAATATGAAATAGGAGGTGTCAAATGAAAAGATTATTAAGCATATGCTATACAAGATTACTACATGAAAATGGACTCATTTTTCTGTGGAGAAGTGTATGTAAGATTACTGCAGGAAAATATACTCATTTTTCTGTGGTGAAGTGTATATATATACTCATCATATTCCTATCCCTCTGTTTACCGGTGACAGTAAAAGCTGATTCATCCCTTCAAGAACCTCCGATCAAACCTTATGACCGAATCATAGCTAAAAGCGGGAGCTGGTATGTAGAACAGGTAAAATATAAACTTGGTGCAAAGCTCGTTTTTGCATATACCGGTTCTTACGCACCGACGGATACGGCCTATTATGAATTTCGAATTGATGAACCGATGTTTTTAAACGGTATTTGTATCCCGTTTTCCGACGAAGTATCCAAGGAACTGTCCATACGAATCCTCCATGACAATGAGATTGTCAGTGAGTACAAAGCATCGGCATTAAAAGCTGAAAGCAATAACAGTCTTGTGGATTTTTTCACATCAGAAAAACCGGTCAATCCCACCAACTACATCTACACCGTTGACCAAGGAAATCTTCTACCTGAAGGCACATATACCATTGAATTCGACCATGCACAAAGTGCATCCGGTGCATTTCTTTTAAAAGGTGTTAACGAAGCCGCCATACTCGAATATGAAGAAGCCCTAAAGGAATATGAAGAGTCAGTCAAACACTTTGATTGTACAGGAACCTACGTCATCAATTTGGATGCATACAAGTCAAGTACTTTAGCCGGTAACATTTTAAATCCCTTCAGTGAATTTCAATTAAAAGATTTTGAATTGGTACTATTGGAAAAAGAAGATGAAATCGAAGTTATCGGCAAATATGAGGAAATCCCTTTCTCCCAAGCTTGTGCATTAACTGCAACAGATCACGATAAGATCGAATGCCAATTTGTTTTCGCCATTCAAATGCCCAACCTGCCGTACAAGGTGGACATATCTGTCAATGCAACCATTACACTGATCAAGCCTTCCGGATTAAATCCCACCATCGACATCAAGGGTACCGCCTTTTATTCGCGGACACAAAGCACATCCAAAGGTGCTGACTTCAATACATACGATATCATAGGAAAAGGCTCGAGAAAAAGTGAGGAACTGCCTATGTTTGTTGTCACTGCACTCGGCAAAAGAAGCGGTGTCGGTAACATCCCGGGACCGGATAGCACAAATCAAGCAGTTGCAGGAATCTTGTTTCCTCCCTTGGCAGGATTACTGGTTAATGTATTAGGTGATATGATAAAACCCAAAGTCCGTGATAAAGCATGGTATATGAAAAAATATCCGGGCAAAAGCGAAAAAGAAATTGCTATGATTATGTTAGGGGATGCCATGGGAAGTACCGATAATCCGGATGAAGGTGACGCCTTGTCCATCGGTGATAACGAAAAGGAGGATGTCACCAACCAAAATACCTATGAACAATCGGATGATATCATCTTCGAAGAAGACAAACCTGAACAAATCACATCGGATGATTCGTCATATGCTTCTGACTTTAATGCAGATAATGACATGACCGACTTAGGCGGTGAATCTCTTGAGGATACAGTGATCCGACCCGACGGAACAGTAGAGGTGTCCATGCCCGACGGTAATATCTTAGTTTGTACGACAGATGGTAAAACTCATCTGAAAACCGTTGATGGAAGTACAAAAGAGATCACCGATCTGCATACAAATCAAAAATCGGATATGATCGACAGTAAAAAGGCTTCCGCACCGGAAATTGAATCGGATGATCATGCCGCTGAGTATTTACGGATCGCTGATACCATTGCCAATATATACGGCTTATCCGGGATCAAGGAAAAAGCTGAAAATCTCTCGAAGGTGGTAAAAGAAGGTTTGGAGGCCTCCGCCGATCGCTTAAGACTCGCTTTTGCCGGAGGAGACAGTGATGATGCCGTTAAGAGTTTTACCAAGATGCTCCGAATGTCAAAAACCGCAGAAAATGCTAAGAATGTCACAAGCGGTATCAGCAAAGGCTTTGAGTATGCCGGCATCGGTGTCGATCTATTGAATAACATGCAAGATTTAAATCGTGCAGACGGCAGTTTGATTGAAGGAGACAACATTGCGAAAGCATTCGTCAAATCCGTCTTGGCCAACAAGATTGCATCCGCTTTAACTGACAAAAACCCCGGCATCGTTGTTATGGAAATTGCCAACACCCTAGCTTTCGGAGGAACCGAAGCCGGTGATATTATGAGCCCTGTAACCAACATCAAGGGTGCTGTCAATGCAGTATTCGACCTGGTCCTTGATCCCGACAAAGCTATGGATCGAGTAAAAGCAGGTGCTTACGGGACAAATATGAAGAACATGGTCGATGCAGGAGTACTGACCAAAGAAGCATTGGATGATCCGGCTAAATTCATTAAAGAAATAGGTGAGGTAGGCAATGACAAGGAATTCTTTAAAGGAATGCAGGATACGGCAGACTCCATGTTTAGAGACAAAGACGGAAATATCGGATACTTTGGTGCAGCAGCGGAAGCCACTGCACAAATGGGTGTCGCCATGACCGAAACTGCCGCAAGTATGGCAAAAATGACCGGTGAGATCAGCGGACATTTATATGAAAACGCTTCCATGAAGATAAAAAGCTTGTTCAGCTGGTAAGGAGGAAGAAACCTATGTACTACATCATGACACAAAAAGACTATGACACATTAATTTTTTTGCATAATTCCATACAGAATCCGCATCGTTTTATATCGCAATCCGATATCGACAAGTCAAAAAACGCATTGGCAAAGATCGGTTTCATTCAAAACGACAAGTTTACCGAGAAGGGGTTTGTCATCACGGAGGCAATACTGTCACCGGACAAAACGGTAGTAACTGTAAACACTGCACTTATTCAGCAAGCACCGGTTACTTATTATTACAAGAAGGGTTTTTGGACGGTAATATCAGCAGATTTGGAAACCGGTTTGCTCACGGTGATCTCTCCTGTCTTTCAGCAGGATATCAAAAATTTTGTAAAACAAAATCTGTTCCACAATTTGAGTTATCCACCATACCAACCTTTCTCCATGACACTAGAAGAATCGGAGTGGTTTCTTTTAGAAATGACATTTCTTGCCGTCATACAAAAATTTTTAAAAAAGAAAGAGCCATTAAGCTACGAGGAATCCGTCTTTTCAATCGATGATCTGTTTTCGGCTGAAAGTCAAACTTATATAGCTACATCAGCAAGTACATTTGATGAACATATACGCGATTATATGGCAGAATTCTTAAAAGACGATAAGTTATTAAAGAAAGCATTGGTCGGACTGTATGTGAAAGGACTGATCACTGCAACTGGAACAAAAGAAAATACGCGTTTTTTGCATACACAAACAACAAAAGAACGGTTCATGGCAGACGGTCTATCTGAAAAAGTCACCATTCGCATCCATCCCGGTGACCTGTCATTATCATATCTTGTCACATCGTCCGGTCTTATGCTTGTAACCGCACAAAACAAACAAATACGGGTTGATAGTGTTCCCGACATGGATTGGACTGCTTTTGAATGTAAAAAAACTGAAATTTCAATAAAGAAACCGAACCGCTTTTGCAACAACTGCGGCTCGGTCCTGTTACAAGGGTCAAATTTTTGCACGGAATGCGGAAAAAAGCTTTAGTCAAACTTTAGTAGTGCTTTGTACACCTTCGGTCCGGAGCAAAAGTACACCGCTTCGTCGGTTACTGCGATTCCGGAAGTGGCAGACTTTTGTAACTTGATCACTCCCTCAATGGTATAATCCGATGGATTTATTTTCAAGATGGCACGGGACATCAAAAGATAAATGCGTTCGTGCTTATAAACCATGCCTTGCCTTACCACACCGCCGTAATCCTTTAAACTTTCTTGATGGACAATTTTTTGGGTTTCATAATCATACACAAAATAGACACCGTTGGAACTGATCCCATGGGCTGCTTCCCCTGCCCATACTATATGGGCAATTTCCGGTACGCCTTTAAAAGGATATGTAATATTACTTAATTCATAGGTCTTAGGATTAAACTCAAACAAAGCTGCCGTGTCATACACCGGTAACGCTCCTCCTGAGGCTAAAACCGTTGAGCCGCACAAAACATTGCCGTTTGGCAGTTCCGCCATGCCTAGAATCCCGTGGTATTCCAATAAATCCTTGTTCTCGATCACAAAAGTTTTTTGAGTTTTCACATTGTATATAGCAATGCCTGCACCTACCACACCGTAACCGCCATATCCGCTGAACAAACAAGTTTCTTTGTCGGACAAGGCCAACGCTGAACGAGGGCGATGAATGGGTTCCACTTTGGCTTCCTGTCTGGGGCTGACTTGAAGGAAGTCATTGACGATTCCTAACTTGGTATCGATCCGGTAGATATATCCTCCGGAATAAGCAGCACCTACCAAGATATCTCCTTGATATGCATAACAACAAATGTTGCCCACTCCTGTGCCGATGCTTTTGATACCGTGATCCGTCAATGTATCGGTTTTAGGATCAATGGTAAATATATTCATCGGGTGATTGGTGGTTCCGTATATGATCCCGTCCGGCCCTAATGTGATAGGAGAACAATCCGCACCATCGCAGGTATATACAAACTCTACCGTCTTTCTTTTCTTTGTCACGGAATCCCAAAAGGTAAATGTATGTGCCGGATAATCCATATTTCCGATAGAAGGTGCATTATCATACGGGATATGCAATGACCAAGGATAATCCGTGTTATAGCTGTGTCTTACCGACTCGACTTTTTCCTTCACTTGCCCATTGTCAAGTATATACCAGGATCCGCAGTTGTGAAGAATCAAATTAAATAAAATCGACACTATTTCCGTTAATATGTAA
>CALCRE010000137.1 GCA_937894465.1 uncultured Clostridia bacterium | reverse complement strand
ATCACTAATGAGTATATCTTTTTTTCACTCATTTCACTAGAATATGATATCACATAAAAAACGTGTGTCAATACCCAAAACCACCTAAAACTGCCTGATAAGCAAGAAGTCGTAGACTGCAAGGCAATTACAGCTTTAAATAGAGGATAATAAGGAAATACTCTACTTTGTGCATAATTTTTGGTTGCGTTTTTTGATCAATAAAAACCCCTTCTTCGGTTAAGTACTTCTTCATATAGTTGTTGTTGCTTTTTCTAATCTCATTGAGCTTTTTCAGCTCTTTTTTGTAGCCGCATTCTTTGTAAGTATAATCGGCACATTATAACAATCTCTTTTAGCCATTAGTTTTCCTCGAGGAGCATTTCTTTGTTTTCATCAAAACGCCCTACAGCTCCAATGCTTTAATTCCATCTGGTGTCATGGTACCATCATCATTATTCGCGCTTGTCTCCACGCAAAAGTGTGCTACTCCACATCCTTTGCGGAACAACCACATTATATTACGCTTTTTCTTACTTCTTTCTTCCTGAGTAATAACTACATAAAACTCCTCTCCATCCATCGTGGATAGAGGAATCGCCGTACCAACAGGAACTTTTGAATTAGTCGTCTTATATCTTCCCATCTATTATCTCTTATCTTCTTGAAGTCTGTTTCGTAGAATTTATCAACAAAGAAATATCTTTCACCGGTCATCCCATATCCATAGTTCTTTCCTCTACAAGATCGGGTGATAATTTTTTGAGTTCAATGCTCATTCGGATACCTCCGTTAAATCAATCACATATTCTTTTCCGTCATGAAACAGAACTCCACCCGACAGCCGAACACGGAGCAGACATGTATTCGGGTCATTCTCATCGGTATGACCATTGTCATACCACTTTGCAAATACAGCACGAAGCTTTGACATCATCTACTTGTTTTTTTCATCTCGTACATAACCGAGGTTTTCACCAATACCATGTGCTGTGAACCATTCACCGCATACAGCAACTTCGGGATTTTTCTTTTTCTGTTCCATTTAGTTTGCCTGCGCATATGTAACGGTATAAAAAGCGCCATCTTCATAATAACTGCGAACGATTACCATCCATCGTTGCAAGTGACAAAAGTGTATCGTGTCCGAATCGCTTTGTCATAAGAGATAATGCTTTATCTCTCCATTGATACAGATATTTTTTTCGGAACATACTCTTTACACCCAATGGGCATAAGGCGAAAAGTTTTTTTCACTTTTTATTTTATTCAATTTTTCTATCATTCTTATACTGTCCGGGTGCATAGGCTTGCCTTTTAAATAATATGACTTTATACGCATAGCAGGAACAATCGCTTCGTCTAAATCAATTTTAGCGGCGTTTCGTGCTTCGTCAGCGTCGCTACCTGTTCTGTTTGGTTCGATTGCGTCCGCAACAAAAATAATTTTATCTAAAATCGTCATGTTTTCACAACCGACAGCATGATTTTTTATAGCGGTTAAAATCTCTTCATCGTTAATGCTGAAACGCCGTTTTGCCATATCCGCACACACTAAGGCATGGACCGGGTTTATATCGTTTTTCATATATTCGTCGAGTTCAATAACGTTTTCATTACAATATTTTATGAGTTGTTTTCCATTGAAACCTCTTGCACAATCATGTAGCAGAGCGGCGAGGTAGGCTTTGTTTTTATCTGCACCAAACCGCTCCGCTAACAAAACGGCGGTTTCGCACACGGAGAAAGTGTGCGCTAATCGTTTTGCATCTAACATTTGGCTTAATACATATTTTATTTGTTCTATTTTATTTTCCATTACAACAATCGTCACACTCCTATATTCAATAGGTTAGGCTTTGCATTTTTCATCCGGCATAATGACCATGTTAATGTTGATTTCTTAACCGCTTCACCTAATTCCCATAAATTATCGAGAATCCTCAACTCGACGTTTCTTCTAAATTGCTCTTCAAACAAGTCATCATATTTCACTACTGCGATCGGTTTTTCTGTTCGATCGCTCACATAAAATCCTGCAGTTTCGTCAAAATGAAAGTTTGAACTATCAAACTCATACAGATAGATCGTTGTCGTTGCCATACGTTTATACCAATCATGCTCAATAGCAACAGCATGACGTGAGGTTGAGGAAAAAAACCTTGATATGTCGTCCTGTGTTGTTTGTTCGGTGGCTCGATACCCCACTCGAGGACAGTTGCGCGGAGTAAGCCAATTAGGCACACTTGGTTCCGTGATAGACCAAACCAATCCCTTTGTTTTGTCCATATCATTTCTATATGGAATACGCGGAACAAATTCAACAATATCGGATTCTTCACTGGCATGAAATAACCTCATATTTTTTACCTCGCCTTCTTTTATTTTGCGTACTTACCAATCTCCCTGCTCCTTGCGCCACTTCCCCACAGGCAAAGGGGAAGTGACACACCGACAGACAGAAGAGCTTCCTAACCTTTCACCATATAAATAATGCGCAGTGCAAATCTACTCGTCAAATTCTTTGTTTATCCTCGCAATAGTGGCACAGTAATATGTTTACATCCTGACCAATCCTACGGACTATAACGCCTAAGCTGCTTTTTCACCAGCATTAAGGCTTGTTTGGTCATGCTTCCCACCAAGCCAAAAAATTGCGTTTTTCACATTATAGGTTCTCGCTCCATAATCACGCAAGAGGCCACTATCAAGTCCTTCCTGACACCTGGTTCTAAACCTTCGTTATCAAAAAGTGGCTCGAGTGAAAGAATCAATGTCTGTTAACCGTTGCATGTACCATCCATTTACGGGAACAGATCGGTGCATAAAAAATGAGTTTTGCACCATCTTCTTTGCTTGTACTATTCACATTGATGACGAAGTTTGCGTTTATTGAAGCTTTGATATAGTAAACGCCATCGTCTTCGAGTTCATCACCAGTGGAAGCTAAGGTTTCACCGGGCCGGGACACATCAGATTTAAGTGCATCAGTGGAGAAAAATGTGAACTCGACATTGGGAGGTGCGTCAATATTTGTTTGTGATAATAGGATAACCGGTGTTCCATCCTCTATAGTCCCGGAAGCAACGAGTATCAATCCGGTGTTAATGGACGGGCGCAAGCTATACATATTGTTATCAAAAAAACCGGCGTTGTTTCCATAATAGATATTCCAAATATACGGACTGCTTACCACCTTAGCCCGTACCCCTTTCGCCGCAGTACCGTATATACCTAGAAACCTTTCATCCGCTATGCGCAGGATAATTTGGTTGTTTCCCTTGTTTTGGGTATTAAACTTTGTTATTTCCCTAAGTTCCGCGTTTCCTTGGGCATCTATGATATGAATTTTAGACAGTTCACTTTTTTCTCACAGTGCAGTAAAATTCATTCTTTTTTTGCGCGCTTCACTAGCTTCGTACTGTCTTTGTTGCCAATAATCTGTTATTTGCCTTGTAATAGAAAAAGGCTTTGCTCTTCTTTCGTTTATTTCATTGACAAGCTCTTCAATAGTGGAACATGGTTTCTCAGTTTCCACCCCGGACATTATTTTATGGTCATATCGATGTAAATCTGTACCCCCAGTTTCAGTCAGACCATACATATTTGCATAGATTTTAGCGTTTTCGTTGCAAATACTATTAGCGCTTCCGTTTATAATCTCTACAGCATCAACACAATATGGAAAGAGCCTTAACTCCCTACCAAACATCGGGTGCGCATGAATTATAAATCCACCTGCATCATGTATTCTTTTGAATAACCCTTCGGTCTTTTCACGGAATGCATCCTTATTTTCCATTATCCATTCTTTTTCTAAGTTCAAGAAAATGAAATCATTGCCTGTTGTTTGTGAAGGATGGTCTATATCAGGCGTTATGGAATACTCAATACCGAAAAAAACTGATAAACCGTATTTTTTCCCTTCCTCAAATGCTTTTTGATATATATCAAATGATAAATTTACCCGTTTGTTCCAAGATGCATCGTCAGTTAATGGGTTCATAGGATTGGTAAAATGGTCTGTGATGCAAACGCCTGAATAACCAATTTCTTGGTATAGTTTAAACATTTCTTTTACGGAAATATCACTGCATTTACTTCCATCATTTGTGTGGCAGTGTAATTCATATCGGTATGCCATATAAATCCTCCTATATCATGCATAATGTCAACTACCCATGACCTAAAGGTCATGGGCTTGCAACTGCCCGGTCGTAGTAACGGCAAGTGCCTCCGACCTTTTAAGATATTTCTATCTAAAGTGGCGTTACATCATAGGGTGATTGACAGCACCCTTTACAACAGAGTTTACTCTGCTGTAACTGTATTAGGTACTTGACTATCGACAAGATAGTTTATTCCCATACGATACAGATTCATAGCTCCAATACGGTCGTCATTAGATTTATAACCACAGTTTTTACAAGTAAACAAGT
>CALCRE010000136.1 GCA_937894465.1 uncultured Clostridia bacterium | reverse complement strand
ACAATAGACATGTAAATTTTCTCATAACAACCTCCTCCTTATTTTATTAGACTCCATTTTGTATCGTTAAATAATCCTATTCTAACTATAACTGGTAACTTTCATGATGACAATTACATAAAAAGACCATTTCCCTTCTTTTGTGTCTCTTTTTAAATAAAATTGGTACATTGTGTTGTATAATGGTTATGAAATAAATAAATGCGAGGGTTTGTTTATGCTGGATAGTGAAGTCCTTGAGAATTTAGATATCAAAATTAGAATCGGCACATTGTTATTTGATGTTTTTCTGGATTCAAGTCTTGTTAAGACGGACAAAATCATTTATGCGCAAAAGCATAACCACTCTTCCTATGAAATACATTTTATCGTCGCCGGTAAAGGAAAACTGATGATCGGGAATAAAGAAGTTGACTTGTTCCCAAATAACGTTTTTATCATTGGCCCGGAAATCTACCACTCCATTTGGCAGGATGATCAGAATCCCCTTTTGAAATACAATATAAGATTTACATATAGCACAACCAGAGACAGTGATTCTTTTTTCCCGGAAAATGAAGTTTCCTGGATTAAAGAAGCCTTGTCCGATATACGTTTTGTTTATTTGAGTGATACACAAAACATCATCTCACTTCTCCAAAACATTCTTTCTGAATTGGATAACAAAGAAATTGGATACTATGCTAAAATTCAATCTCTTTTTATTCAAATCCTGATGTATCTTCTACGCGCTACGAATAATCATAAAAAAATCTATATATTCCCTCAAAAATCAAGAGATGATCAAAGAAGCGTATTAATTGAAACTTTTTTTGATGATTACCGTAACGATCTAAGAATTGATCAACTTGCAGACTTGTTAAACCTTAGTAGTAAACAGGTGAATCGTATCATTAAGAAGCTATATAACACCACATTTAAACAAAAATTAATCGATATGCGAATGGAGGTAGCCAAGGATCTTTTACGGGACAACGCATTAACCATTGAATCTGTAGCCGAAGAAGTCGGATATGCATCGCAAAATAATTTTTATGTGGCATTTAAGCAACACACAGGATTAAGTCCGTCGGAATATAGGGAAAAAGTATGCGATAAACGCAAATAACTATTTTTTCTACGCATTCCCCGTTAATGAGGATTCTCGTAATTTGACCAAGATTTGTGTTTGTACTCTGTTTGCACCATCAAATTCAGAGTAGATCACAGGGATATCATTGACTTCTTTCTTTATTCTTTGCATGTTCTCATGAGAAATATGAGAGGTAACCACCACAATGATATCAACTCCACGCATCATTGTCTTTATTTTTGCCCAAGGCTCGTATCCTTCCAACACATTAGCGTAGTATCCACATTTTAATAAACTGAGCCGGTAAGAATTGGCATACGCATTGTTCCCTAATACCAATGCTTTCCCCTTTATCTCGATCTTTTCCTGCCTGTCACTTTTCTCTTTCTTCTTAGTATTTTCTTTGCTGTTCAAATTCTTTCCCGAATAACTTATATTTTCATGTTCTTCATGAGTCACACTACCGCAATATTGATTTAATTCATCAACACAAACGATGTTTCCGTTTTCCAAGTTGTCAGGTGGATTGTTAATCATGATCCTTTCACCGTTAAACTCGTTAAGAAACACGTTAGACTCCTCAATTTCCACTGTTCCATACCGAAGTTGTTTATAAAAGGTAGAAAGAGTATAAAACTTACTTGCGGAAAAAGCCGTTATAAAGCGGTCCTGATCCAAACACAATATATGATGCTTTTGTAATTTTTGATTCTCTTGATTCAGTTTCCTGGTGAACTCCTTACCGGTCTCCACATCTCTCAACAAAACCCCTTCACTTGATATATCCAGTACAAAAACCATTTGATGACCTTTTGCTTTGACTGATGACATAAAACTGTCTGCAACAAATTTTACAGGCTTGTAATATCGGACGAACCGGTTGTTACGATCGATGGAAATGACGGTTTGGTTCCTGATTTCGATATTGGTATCATTGAAAAACTTTCGATAGATCCCGTCACCTTTATCCATATAAGTTTGATTGCCACGGACAACAACAAGAGCAAAGCATTCAATTTCATTCTTATAAAACGTATTTTCTATCATGGAGCCGAAAACATATTTAAACTTACCATATTGGTCAACCAAAACGAATTGCCCTTCTGCCAAGTAAATTGCATCGGGTAAATCCATGATCTCCACTTTGTCCTTATTGGGAAAAACAGCATAATGTTTGTTGTTTTGGATCTTACAATAACCGATACCCCACACCTTATTTTTCACCTTGGGTTTATCAACAGTTTTATCCTTGCTCTCCCCTTTTATGTTTCCCTTTGCTTTTAATTTATTGGTGTCAGCGCCTGAAAATGTCACTGAAGGAGGATCGGTGTTTAAATTAATATGTATTTTTTTCGCTTCTTGTTCAATCTCTATGATGCTATATAATCCGGTTGAATTAATCGTACCGCAAAGGTCAGCGAATTCGGAAGATTTGTTTTTAGGAAAGATTGTTTCAAATAAAATCAGGTCATTTGGGTAAGATTCATATCGGATCAACTCTATTTTTCTTTTTGATTGTGCAGCCAAGTATATATCATAAGGATGAAAGTCCTCAGAGAGACAAATAACCCCGGCACCTTGCCAATCTACATCGAGATCTTCCTTTGGTAACTCCATATAATATTCTAATATTGAGAGAACACATGCATTATCATCTTGTTGAAATAACACTACAACAGGTAAGCCGTCTTTATCTAATGCCAAAAAATCCGGATTGTTTATGTTTGGAAAGATTTTGTTTTCAACAAGAGGCTTTATACTGAAATATAATTCGGCATTTTTCTTGATCTCATAAACCGTTTCAACCGACACCGAACCATTAAAGCGATACTCAACTTGATCCTTACAATTAAATAACCTTATATGCCGCATACAGAATTGCTCCTTTCTTGTAGATTATATGGTAGGATACAGTATAAATATTACCGAAATGTGGTTTGCATGAATATAGGTTATCATAATTTGTATTTTGTGTCTATTATGGTTGATTAATGTATATCTAAATCTTATGTTATGTTATGTTTTTATGTTGTCCTATGTTATGATGGAAAAAAGTGAAGTTATGGAGAAATATCATGAAGATAAAATACCCCGATTACAACCTTAGTTTGCTTAATCTTGTTTCATCCGTTTTGGTACATTTCGGTGTTACAACACATCATAAAACATTACCTGCTTTTGATTCGTTGCTTTCCACGCAATATAAAAACGTAGTTATCATGCTCTTTGACGGATTAGGTACTGCCATTCTTGAAAAGCATCTTCCTTTCGATGCTTTTTTATGTCACCATCTCCACTCGACTATATCCTCGGTATTCCCACCGACTACAACTTCTGCTACAACAACCATGGGAACAGGACTTTCACCCATTGAGCACGGTTGGTTGGGTTGGAGCCTGTACTTTAACGAAATTGATGCCAACGTAAACATCTTTCCGAACACTCTTTCCGGATCCGGTGGACGATCTGCTGCAGATTATCATGTTGCGCAACGTTATATACCTTTTGAATCTATATGGAACAAAATATCCAAGGATAGCAACAGTGTAGTGAAAGCATATAGTGTATCTCCCTTTTCATCTTTTAAAAGTAAAAGCATCTACGAAATTTGCAATACAGTCAAGCGTTTATGTACAGAAAACAGACGAAAATACATTTATACCTATTGGGATCAGCCGGATTATGATATGCACTTATATGGTACCTCCGATGAACAGGTGAAGGCTCAAGTATGGTATATAAACGAAGCTGTGGAATTATTGTGTGAAGAATTATATGACACTTTGGTTATCGTTACGGCGGACCACGGCCTTGTGGACACAAAGTGGCGTTACTTAATTGATTACCCGGATATAACCGAATGTCTTTTACGTGTACCTTCCATAGAGGCAAGGGCATATTCTTTTTTCATAAAGCCAGGTATGAAAGATCGGTTTGTAACAGCATTTAACAGACATTTTGGTGATTGTTATCTGCTATTTTCAAAAGAACAGATATTACAGAATAAACTGTTTGGTGACAGTATACCCAACCCTCGATCTATAGGATTTATCGGTGATTATCTTGGAGTTGCCACCGGATCTTATAGTATCGATTATGCCCCCTCGGCAGATCATGATGTATTCAAAGCAGCTCATGCCGGTTTGACCGATGAAGAAATGAATGTCCCGTTCATTGTGGTGGAGTGCCGGTAATTAGGTACATCTACTATCAATGACATATCTATATAACATTTTTATTGATCATATTTATAATTTAACATAAGAAAAGCCCGTTTAAACGGGCTTTTTCTGGCTCCCCAAGTAGGACTCGAACCTACGACCCTGCGGTTAACAGCCGCATGCTC
>CALCRE010000135.1 GCA_937894465.1 uncultured Clostridia bacterium | reverse complement strand
TTCTGACTGTCGCCGTATTAGCAATTCTGATCACCGCTCCGCTTGGAGCAATCGGCATAGACGCTTCCTATCAAAATTTGCTTACAAGGAGCGATAGCAGTGCTAAACATTAGCCTGTAAACCGGTGTTACTCCCGGCTATATATAAAAAAACAAGGCGCTCTATGTGAGTACCTTATTAGTTTTCTATGTTACGCTTCTACATCAACCGGCACGCCTGATGTATCCAACAGTGAGTTTGCCCTTGTAGATGCGATGCTTATACTTAGTAACTTACACCAAGAAAAAACATGGAGAACCAGGCGTTAAGGATTAATGCAGCTGTCAAAAAAGAGTGGTTCACCCACAGGAACACCCTATGTTTAAGGTTTGGCAGCGACTAAGGAGTTTACTATGCTAGTTACAATAAAAGTGATATACTTTATTAGAACAGAACGGTTGAAGTAATCATTGTAAATTAAGATAACAATTAAGGGGGATTCACAACTTTTGGAAATTAAGAAGATTACGATCGTAGGAATGGGTGCATTAGGAGTAATGTACGGTGACCATTTGACCGGAAAGTTAGGAATAGAGTTGGTCGAATTTGTTGCTAATAAAGATCGAATCAATAAATTTAAAAAGGAAGGGATTTTTTGTAACGGCCGGTCATGTGACTTTACGCTCACAGATGAAGAAGAAAAAGGAAAGCCGGCAGACTTGCTTATATTTGCAGTGAAAGCAACCGGATTAGAGTCAGCAATTCAGACGGTTAGAAATAAAGTGTCGAAAAACACGATTATTATGTCTGTATTAAACGGAATATCCAGTGAAGAAATCATAGGGGAAGTTTACGGAACAGAGAAGATCATTCATTGTGTTGTCCAAGGTATGGACGTAATTAAATCCAACAATAAAGTGACACACTCTCAATTTGGTCAATTTTGCATAGGAATAGCAGAAGAAAACGATGATAAAAAGCAGAAATTACAAGCTGTGGTTGATTTATTCAATAAAGTTGAGATGCCTTATACACTAGAGAAAGATATCATCCGTAGAGTGTGGAGTAAATTTATGCTTAATGTCGGGGTAAACCAAGCTGTTATGATATATAAAGGTACGTATGGGACAGTTCAAAAGCCGGGCAAAGCACGAGACCTGATGCAAAATGCTATGAAGGAAGTAATTACATTAGCACAAAAAGAACATGTGAATGTAACTCAAGAGGATTTTGACGGTTATGTACAACTGATTGATCAGATGAATCCAAGTGGCATGCCCTCCATGAGACAAGATGGTTTAGCACAAAGAAAATCGGAAATAGAATTATTTGCAGGGACAGTAATTGCTTTGGCGAATAAACACAATATAGATGTACCAGTGAACAAGAAGATCTATGAGATTGTTATGGAAATGGAAAGCAAATATAAATAAATGACATCTATCGGTTAGGTTATGGCTGGTGCTGTTGATTAGCGATATACGGTTTACTATAAGTAAATGTGGAGGTAACACAAATGGGTCGAAAGCTTTTTATTCAAGCGTTAGTAAAATACTTATCCGGTGTTTTATTATTATCCCTATTGTTGTTTATTCCTGCAGGAACACTGAGCTATAAGAATGCATGGCTTCTTATGGGGTTACTTTTTTTCCCGATGTTGATTGCCGGTATCGTTTTGATGTTGAAGAATCCGGAACTTTTAAGAAAGCGGCTCAATTCAAAAGAAAAGCAAGCAAAACAAAAAAGTGTTATATTACTTGGAAGCTTGATGTTTATTTGTGGTTTTGTTGTTGCAGGATTGGATTACCGTTTTCAGTGGCTCATTCAACCTAAATGGATCCCAATAGCAGCCTCTGTCATATTTTTATTCGGGTACCTTCTCTATGCAAAGGTATTACATGAAAATACATATTTATCTAGGACAATAGAAATTCAAGAAGACCAAAAAATTATTGATACAGGTTTGTATGGCATTGTCAGGCATCCTATGTATTCGTCCACCCTACTGCTGTTTTTATCAATGCCCTTGATCCTCGGTTCATTTTTTTCATTTCTTATTTTCTTAATCTATCCTGTAATTACTGTAAAAAGAATAAGAAACGAAGAACAAGTATTAGAAGAAGGTTTAGCAGGATATGCAGAATATAAAAAACGAGTAAAATATCGATTGGTTCCGTTTGTTTGGTAAAGTAAAACACAGTTTTTAAAACAAGCGACCAACGAAAAAATAGAATATGGAGGTTTGTGGCACTATGAGAAAATATAACGAGATCACCACTCTTTATGTATCCCCGGATGGAACGGGAAACGGGTACTCACCGTACAAAACCGAAGTCGAAAGCGGTCCGTTGCCCGGTTTGCAAGCGGCTTTCAATGTAGTAGAGCAAATGCGTGGAGGCGGGCTACTACAGCCTCTTACCATCCGTATGCTAGGCGGTACGTATTTTATGTCATCTCCGCTGATAATTTCAAATCCCGTGTACAGTGTTTCAATTGAGCCTTACAATGATACACCTGTCGTAATCAGCGGCAGCAGGAAAATTACCGGTTTTACCCCTTCTATATTCAACGGAGTCCTATGTTATGCCGTATATATCGAAGATGTGAAAAACGACAAATGGAGCTTTACCGACTTGTATGTCAACAACCTTCGTGCATCAATCACCCGCTACCCTGACAAAGGATACCTTCATAAGCTGGATGAAGAGGTACATAGTAGCGAGCTTTTCGCAGGCTCTAAGTGGTTTACAGCTAAAAAAGAAGACATTCCGGATTTTAAAAACTTAAACGACTGCATCGTCAGCTTCTGTCACTATTGGATAGACGAGCACTCCCCTATTGAAAGCTATGACAGGGATACCGGGCGGCTTACAATGAAATATCGATCACGATTTCAAATTCACAGCGATATCGAATATTACATCGAAAATGTCGCCGAGCAGTTTAAAAATCCTGGGCAATGGTACCTCGATCGCCCCTCAGGAATGCTCTACTATATCCCGAGAAACGAGGAAGAGAAACCTGAGAACATTGATGTATACGCACCGAGCGCTTCATACCTTGTGGATGTCAAAGGACATCCCGAGAATGAACGCAAGGTAAAAAACATACACTTTCGCGGTCTCACCTTTGCTTATACAAAAGGTGACTACAAAAGCATCTCCGGAGTTCAAAGTGAAAAAGAAAGGGAAATTTTCGCATCAGATGCCCAAGGGGTATCAAATGCCGACGGAGTCATCAATTTCACCGGTGCAGAAGGCTGCTCCATTGAAAAATGCAAAATCCGTAACTACGGTCTACATGGAATCACAGTCAACGAGGGTTGTTCGAATATTAAAATCACTAAGTGTAGTTTTTATGACGGTGGAGCAGGTGGAATTAAGATCAACGGCGGAAGTGCATACTCTCCAAAACATACCTTAACCTTCGGAAATACCATTACCGACAACTTCATATCAAAATGCGGCAGGCGTCACTTTGCAGCCTGTGGAATCCTTGCCATGAATACCTTTGGAAATACCATCTCCCATAACGAGATTAGCAACCTTTTTTATACCGGCATTTCCTGTGGTTGGGTGTGGGGATATACACCGAGTGTCACTCGCGACAATACCATAAGCTACAATCATATTCATGACCTAGGACAGGGGTTGCTCAGTGATATGGGGGGCGTATACCTTTTAGGGGCACAACCGGGTACAGTAGTCTCAAACAACCTTATTCATGATATAAAAAGCAGAGAATACGGTGGTTGGGCATTGTACACAGACGAAGGAAGCGCAGGAATTATGCTCGAAAACAACATCTGCTACAACACTTCGGATAACTGCTACCATCAACACTATGGAACTTGTAACACGGTTCTTAACAATATATTCGCATTCTCAGGAAAAGAGGTGCTACGGGTTTCACGGTTTGAGCGTCACCTTTCGATACTATTTGAAAACAATATAATCTATACGGACGGAAGCCCTGTATATGGATTCGGGTACGGCGCCGGTACAAGGGAAAACCATATTACAGCAAAGACAGTGGTTTCGGGGAACAATCTGCTCTTTTCTGCAGACGGTAAGGAACCGACATTAATGGCCCTTGAAGGCTTTAGGAGCCTCGCCGAGGTTCAAAGATATGGCTTTGAGGAAGGTAGCAGAATCTGTGATCCCTGCTTTGCTGATGCCGGAAACTATGACTTCACACTTAACGAGAACTCCCCTGCTTTTGAATTGGGATTTAAAAAAATCGACATGTCTCGGGTTGGTGTCAGAAAATAGCGCAGAATACACTTCCTCATAACATACATAGGTGATAAAGTTACAGTCGGATGCAGCGGTTTGCAATATAATCAGTTGAGAATGGAAGATTCAAAATTCTAATGATAGGAGTCAAAACAATCATGATGAAGTATTTGATCGGAGCGTCTGGCGGCAGTATTATCGGATATTTTGTATTATACAAATTAATCGGATGTTCAACAAGGTCTTGTTCTATTACAGCAAATCCATATATCGCAACATTATATGGATTAGTTTTAGGTCTGTTGATTGCCGGATTGTTTACATCACCGAAAAAAGCCGATGGCTTGGATCCATAAAGCTTTTAAAGCACTTTCAACAAATCAACAAAAGTTCTTGATTACTAATAGATAAATGTTAAAACAAAGATAGCTAAGAAGATCGTAACAGGAGGATTTATGTTCTTTAAAAACAAATTTATGAACTATACAGGTTCATATAGCCTTGCATTTGCACATGATGTAGTAATCACAGCATCTTCGGGCTTTTTCAGCAATGGTTTGATAACAAATCGGTGACTCATATACTTTTAAATCGTTGAGCACTGTAAGTTATATGATGTAACCCACCGAGGTTTGTATTACGCGCTTATGACTCTTTGTGCAGCTGGTCGAATCGGGCAAACTCAAATCCACTCTAATTTATGACGCACCGGTCGAAAATTGTCCTTTCTAAGGATACCGTACATTTACCCCCAGGCGTGAAGAAATATGTGTAAGACCATTTGCCAGTCAAACCTAAGACTTCCCTGTAATCTACGACTTTTCTATTGTCAACAACATAAAATGATCAGCTTCCGGTCATATTATAACATCGACTAGACCCATGTTTAATTGGCGGGCTAATCTTGACACTGTCTTCTTGCTTATGATACAGTTTTAATTATGCGAATATTTCAGAACAGGTTGATTTTGGGCACCTATGTTTTAAAGTGAGGTCGAACTATTTGAAAAAGGAAGATAATAAGGGCAAACGCCCGGAGAAGAACAGTGAAACAATTTGGGCACTAGCCTCCTTTTCACAAATAGGAGTTACTATGGCAGCCTCGGTGTTAGTCGGTGTCTTATTAGGCAAGTACTTGGATGACTTGTTGAATACATCACCTTGGTTGTTATTGATCTGTTCGCTGCTAGGCGCGGGGGCTGCAATCAAGGTATTATTTAATATGTCCAAGAACAAAAACGATGCTGACAATGGAAATAAAAACAAGGAAGAAAGACATCATGAAGATATCTAGTATCGCAAAGAAGATGATTTATATCATACTGATCATAGCTTTCGTAAGCATTTTGGCGTCTGTGATCTATTATCGTTCATTAGGCTTTATTCCGTTTTTTATTGGTGTCCTATTAGGGTCAACAGTTAGTATATTCAAAGTCCTTTTGCTAGAACACACTGTGGATAAAGCACTCACCATGGAACAAAAAAGGGCCGGAGTATATGTCAGCCTTCAGCACTTGTTGAGACTTTTAGCATCAGGTATTGTATTAGCAGTAGGTGCTATTGTGGAACAAATTGATTTATGGGGTGTTGTTATAGGAATATTAGCTTACCAACTCGCTGTTTATGGTTGTAAATTCACGACAAAAGATACGGACAAGAATAAAAGTAAAAATTAAACAAAGTATAATGCATAGGTGGTGATGAGACAATGGATCTGAATATAGCTAATCTTTGGGTAATAAACGTAGGTGGAGTTGAAATCTGGATCACTGAGACTATTTTCAACACATGGTTTATCATGTTGTTTCTTATTGTGCTGGCTATCATCGCCCGTATTAAACTTCGAAATTTTAAAGTCATTCCGAAAGGCTTTCAAAACGTAGTGGAGACAATCATCGAAATCTTCGATAACTTTGCAACTAGCAGTCTGGGGAAAAAGCTTTCGTATATAGCACCTTGGTTTTTCATGGTTTTTATGTTTCTACTCTCATCTGCTTTATTTAGCGTAATTGGTATTAGAGCACCTACGGCAGATTGGGCGACCACCTTTGCACTGGCTCTAGCCAGCCTTTTGCTAATGTTCTTCATGGGCTTGAGACATCGTAAAGGTAGTTATCTAAAGAGTTTCTTTGAGCCACATTTTATATTTTTCCCCTTGAATTTAATCGGAGAATTAGCAAAACCCGTTTCTTTGAGTTTTCGTCTGTTTGGTAACATGCTCTCCGGTACGATTATTTTGACACTTTATTATTCATTGACACCGTTTTTCGTTCAAATCGGTATTCCTGTATTTTTACACGCCTTCTTTGATGTGATTTTCGGTGCTTTGCAAACATATATATTCGTCATTTTAAGTCTTATGTATATTAAGGGAGCGGCAGATTAAAGTACTGTCAATAAAATTGATAAGAGTTATAATAAGATATTAATAAATGGTATATTAAAAGATAATAATATAGAATTAAATGGAGGAAATTATAATGCAAGACCCATTGGCATATGTTATTGGAATAGCGCATATCGCTGCTGCAGTTGCCCTTTTTAACGGGGCATTCACTACGTTCGGGCAAGCAAAAATCGCTGCCCAAGCTATTGAATCCATCGCAAGGCAGCCTGAAGCTTCTGACTCTATACGAAGTACAATGTTCGTCGGTTTGGCTATGGCTGAAACATCCGGTATTTATGGTCTCTTGATTGCCATCATCATGCTTTTCGCCAATCCGTTAGTAAAAATCATGGTCAACCATTTGGGTTAAAGAACGGATTGATATTTTGAAGCAAGAAAAGAGGAAAGGAGGTCATAAGCTGTGCCTGAAGAACGTCTCTTCGGTTTAGATTCTCAAACATTAATACAAATCGGCATTCAATTGCTTAACGGGATTATTTTAGCCGTGGCATTAGGTTATATTCTTTATAAGCCGGTCAAAGAATTTTTGCATAAACGTTCTGAAGGAATTCAGAACAAGATTGATGAGTCAGACGCAACTATGGCCAAAGCCGATGAGCTGATCAATGAGTATAATGCAAAAATAAAAGATATCGATGAAGAACGTATAAAGATTCTTGAAGCTGCTCGTGCTGCAGCTGCTGATGAGAGTAAAATTATCTTGGAAGTAGCAAAACAAGAAGCGAATGAGATAAAAAAACGCTCCTTAGAGAGTATTTCAGCAGATGAGAAACGTCTAAAGGAAGAAGCTCGCCTCTATATCGTTGATCTTGCAACCCATATAGCAGGAAAATATATTGCTAAAAATATGGACGACGAAGCCCATGATCGGATCTTCGAAGAAACATTGGCTCGTATGGAGAACACAAAATGGCCGAAATAAAGGATCGTTATGTAAATGCGCTCATAGAGCTTTCAGAAGAAAACGATACATTGGAAAAGGACTTAGAGCAAGCAATCTTGATCCGTAATGCGCTAAATGACGATGACGTGAAAGCTTTTCTTGTTCATCCCCATGTTCCTGATTCGGCGAAACACCGGCTTTTCCAAAATAATTTTTCCACTAAGATTACACAGGAATTTATGGGCTTTTTGTATCTGATGGTTCGTAAAAATCGAGAATCATTGATTATACCCGTATTAGAAGAATATATCGTTCGTATAAACAAGCGATCAGGGAGAATAGAAGCAAAAATTGTATCAGCGAAAGCACTTACTAATGATCAAATCGAATCAATCCGCATTGTATTGACAAGACAAACCGGTATGCAGATTATGGTTCACACCGCAGTGGATCCTGACGTGATCAGTGGATTTTATATCTTAATGGACGGGCGTATATTTGACGGTACGTTAAGATCCGAATTGAACATGATGAAAGAACATTTAAAGAGAGGAAATTTGGGATGATCGTTAATACCGATGAAATAAGTAAAGTAATAAAGCAACAGATTAAATCTTACTCATCCGAGTTGGATTTTTCTGAAGCCGGCACGGTCATACAGGTTGGAGACGGCATCGCTCGCGTGTATGGCTTACACAGTGCCATGAGCGGCGAGCTGTTGGAATTTCCAAACGGAACCTACGGTATAGCGCTGAATCTTGACGAAGACAGTATCGGAGTCGTTATTATGGGCTCTGACGTTGGGATAAAAGAAGGCGATCCCGTTAAGTTGACAGGCAGAATGGCCGAAGTTCCGGTCGGCGACGGCTTACTAGGACGTGTCGTCAATGCATTGGGAGAACCCATTGATGAAAAAGGTGCCATTGTAGCGGATTCATACCGTAAAATTGAGAATGCCGCCCCTAGTGTCATTACACGTCGTGGGGTTAATCAGCCCTTACAAACCGGTATCAAGGCTATTGATGCTCTAGTGCCCATTGGTAAAGGCCAGAGAGAATTGATCATAGGCGACCGCGAAACAGGAAAGACCGCAATTGCAATCGACACAATCATTAATCAAAAAGACAAAGGCGTTTATTGTGTATATGTTGCCATCGGTCAAAAGGCATCTACTGTCGCCCGTATCATAAAGGTGCTGAACAAAACAGGTGCCATGGCTTACACCACTGTGGTTTTATCCACTGCCAGTGACTCTGCACCTCTGCAATACATTTGCCCCTATGCAGGATGTGCAATCGCAGAAGAATGGATGATGAAAGGTAAGGATGTCCTGGTGGTCTACGACGATTTATCCAAGCATGCAGTAGCATACCGGGCAATTAGTTTACTTTTGCGACGTCCACCCGGACGCGAAGCCTATCCGGGTGATGTTTTTTACCTTCATTCAAGATTATTGGAGAGAGCAGCCGGCATGAGTAAAGATTACGGTGGAGGCACCATGACAGCTCTGCCCATTGTAGAGACACAAGAAGGTGACATATCAGCATATATTCCTACAAATATTATATCTATCACTGACGGACAGATTTACTTGGAAGCTGATCTATTTAACAACGGTATTCGACCGGCTATTAATCCCGGATTGTCTGTTTCCCGTGTGGGAGGATCTGCTCAGAATCCTGCTATGAAGAAACTGGCAGGACCGCTTAGAATTGAATTTGCTCAATATAAAGAGTTGGCTGCTTTTGCACAGTTCGGTTCCGACCTAAATCAAGATACCTTAAATCGGTTGAATCATGGTGAGCGCATTATGGAAGTCCTTAAACAACCGCAGTACAAACCCATGCCTGTGGAGGATCAGATCTTGATTCTCTATGCTCTTAGCAATAAACATATGACAGACATAGCCGTTAACCGAATCAAGAATTTTCAGAGGGACTTCATTCAATACGTAGATAACCATGCCCCTCATATCAAGGATGAAATCAGAGAAAGCGGTGAAATTTCAGAACATCTTAAAGAAAATATCGACGCAGTAATCGCCGAGGTCAAAGAACAATATAACTATAGTTAAGGAGCTTAGGAGGTACCAGTTTGGGTTCAAGGAAAGATATAAAACAAAGAATAGCAAATGTCAGTTCAGTGGAACAAATCATTAAAGCGATGGATATGGTTGCTTCTACGAAGCTGGTCAAGGCGAGAGCACAATTAAACGGCGTTCGCCCTATCTACCATGAACTCAAACGAGTAGTCGATGAGCTTAGCAGCAGGATGGACGCTCATTCCCATGTATTCTTTAAAGAACGCGAAGTGAAAAATTCCTTATATATTATACTGACTAGTGACAGAGGGCTCTCCGGCAGCTATAACACAAATATTCTAGAAAAATCTTTTGAGCATATGCAAGGTAAAAACGAGAAAATTTTCGTGGTAGGTGCCAAAGGAAATGAATATTTTAAAAAGAGGAACAAAAATATTATCCGTACAATCGTCGGTGTAGCAGATGCACAGGTGTATTACTTTTCTGAAAGCATTGCAAAATGGTTGACTGACTTCTATTTGTCCGGTGAAGCGAAAGAGGTGTTTATTGCTTATACACACTTTGAGAATGTCCTAAGTCATACACCTATTATAGAAAAACTGCTCCCCGTAGCCACTCGAACAATGGATAACACAGATCTCAGTGACAAGAAATATGAACCAAGTATCGATGTATTTATTAACCATGTGGTTCCGTTGTATTTGCATATGAATATATTTAGAGCATTTTCGGAATCAGACACCAGCGAACAAGCAATACGTATGGTCAACATGAATGCAGCCGGGAAGAACGCGAATGAAATAATTGATGAACTGACTCGTATATATAATCGTAAACGTCAAGCAGCAATCACACAAGAGCTCAGTGAGATTGTGGGGAGTGCAAATATTTTAAACAAAGGTGGACTTAAATGACAAGTAAAAATGTAGGTAAAGTTATTCAGATCATAGGTGCAGTTATTGATGTTCGCTTTGAGAGCGACTTGCCTTCTCTATATAATGCGATTGAAGTGCAGTTTGGCGATGATGTGATCGTGCTTGAAGTAATGCAGCATCTTGGAGACAATACGGTGCGATGTATTTCTATGCATCCTACAGACGGTTTGAAGCGCGGAATGAAAGCCGTAAACACAGGTGCACCCATTTCAGTGCCGGTAGGCGAAGAAGTTTTAGGTCGTATGGTGAATATATTAGGCAATCCCATTGATAATAAACCGGTTATAGAAACCAAGGAGCAATGGCCCATTCACCGGGATCCGCCTAGCCTTTCCGATCTCATAGCCGAACCCGAAATACTCGAAACAGGTATCAAAGCAATTGACTTGCTTTGTCCATTCCCCAAAGGCGGTAAGATCGGTCTGTTCGGCGGCGCCGGTGTAGGAAAGACCGTTCTTATTATGGAACTTATTAACAGCATCGCCAAAGAGCACGGCGGTTATTCTGTCTTTGTCGGTGTCGGTGAAAGAACTCGTGAAGGTAATGACCTTTATTATGATATGCAAAACTCAGGTGTCATTGATAAGACTGCATTGGTTTTCGGTCAAATGAATGAGCCTCCCGGAGTCAGAATGAGAGTTGGCTTAACGGGGCTTACTATGGCAGAGTATTTCCGTGACAAAGAGCATCAAGACGTTTTGCTTTTTATTGACAATATTTTTCGATTTGTGCAAGCAGGCTCGGAAGTGTCGGCATTATTAGGTCGTACACCTAGTGCCGTGGGATATCAACCGACTTTAGCGACGGAGATTGGCGCGTTGCAGGAACGTATTACATCCACCAAATCCGGTTCCATCACTTCTGTACAAGCTATTTATGTGCCTGCCGATGACTTTACAGATCCGGCGACAGCAACCACATTTGCCCATTTGGATGCAGTGACGATTTTATCCAGATCCATTGTTGAGCAGGGCATTTATCCTGCCGTTGATCCGTTGAATTCTTCCTCGCGTATTCTAGAGGCAAATATCGTAGGATCGGAACATTACAGTGTCTCCCGCGCTGTTCAAAGTACTTTGCAGCGTTACAAGGATCTTCAGGACATTGTTGCCATTTTGGGTATGGATGAACTATCAGAAGATGATAAGAAGATTGTGAGTAGAGCTAGAAAGATCCAACGATTTTTGTCACAGCCTTTCTATGTGGCTGAAAAGTTTACACAAATTCCCGGTCGTCATGTTCCTGTCGGCGAAACAGTCCGAGGGTTTAGAGAAATTATCGAAGGACTTCATGATGACATACCGGAAAGCTATTTTCTTAATGTAGGAACCATAGATGAAGTCGTGGAAAGACACAAGAACGCTTAAGAGGTGGTTTATATGGCTGAACAAAAGACAAATAAACAGAACGATAAAAAGATAACTCTTAATATCACTACACCTCGAGGAGTTAAATTTACTGAAAAAGCCGACATGATTATCATGCGTTGTATCGATGGCGATCTAGGCGTGCTATCCGGTCATGAACCTGTTTCAGCAGTACTAGGCGACGGAATTCTTCGCATTAAAAACAATGGAATTGAGAAAAAGCTTGCTGTTTTCGGAGGTATTGCCGAGATTGATAAAAGAACGGTAAATATTTTCAGTACCATTGCTCAACCTCCGGAAGAGATCGATCTTGAACGTGCCGAAGCAGATCTCCGAGAAGCTCAAGCTACTATTACGGAAAAAGCAGAGGAAAAGCATGTCCAAGGCTTACATGTATTGATACATCGGTCCATGGTTCGCATTCAAGTTAGCATGCACCCGGGCGAGATCGAATATTTCGATGAAGATAATGAAGATGAACATAAAAAAGATAAAGCTGATGAATCATAAAGCGGTTATATAAATCACCGTTCAACTTAAAAAAGCTCATAAATCGATAGGTAGAATGTATCAATTTATGAGCTTTTTAATATCACTCTGTTATTTCCCAATTTCCTTGTGTGTACTTTGGATCAAGCATGTCACTTATGCCGACTAGTAACATAATTTTTCATATTCCGTAATTAAATCTGCTGCGATAAGCGGTTTAAGGCGGTGATAAACCTGCCCGGTTGAATTGTATCCGCACTCTTCTAACTTATTTCAGTTATACTTGAAAATCTCTTAAAAAGCTATGATTAATTGATTTTAAATCTTACATAATATAGAATGTAATACAATGATAAGTGATTATTTACCAAAATCAAAGGAGAGTGTCTGATATGCCGTTACCGAGATGTGAACAAAAATACTCATATGCTGATTATTTGACTTGGGACGAAGAAGAACGATGGGAGATTATTGATGGTGCACCTTATATGCAAGCCACACCGTCTAGAATTCATCAAGAAGTTTTAATGGAATTATCAAGACAAATCTCAAATTACCTATTAGACAAGCAATGCAAGGTATATCCTGCTCCATTCTGTGTTAGGTTGGATGAGGAAACAAGCGAAAAAAAAATTAATAATGTTGTTGAACCTGACATAACCGTTGTCTGCGATAAATCTAAACTTGACGATAAAGGCTGCAAAGGTGCACCCGATATGATTATTGAGGTTATATCTCCATCATCGGGCAAAATGGATAGATATATTAAGTTTAACAAATACGAAAGTGCCGGTATTAAGGTTTATTGGTTGGTAGAACCTGATCAAAGACTTGTCAGTGTATTTACTATACAGCCAAACGGTAAATATGGCAGACCGGAAATGTATGCTGATGTCGATAAAGTGAAGGTTTCGATATTCCCTGATCTGGAGATAGACTTAAGTAGTGTGTTTGGTATTACCTAAATTTATGTTAGGTTAATGGGTATAAGGAGAAAACTATGTTCAATTATCTTAAAGAACTAATTGTATGTCCTAAATGTAAAAGTAACTTATCTTGGAATACAATAAGCCAAAATGAAAACCATATAATTAATGCTGATATTGACTGCAATCAATGCGGACAAACCTACTTTGTTAAGAACGGAATCGGTAACTTTATTATCGATTTTCAACCTAAGAATTCTTTTATAGGAGTATAGCATTTGTCAAGGTATATTTTCAAATTTCTTAAAATATCTTCCACGCACTCGAATTTACGCATTAAAAAACGCATGATTCGAGTGTTTTTAATTTATTCGCTTTGAAACACATTTAAAAGGTTAGTTTTATGGTAGGTATGGTAGGTAGCAACCGCCAAAAACCCCTGATGTATAATAAAAATAAAAAATATCTATAAAAGCCCTTGACTTTGACGCGACGTCGCAGTTTATACTGAATAAAGCCCGGTTCGCCGGGACTATATTCAGAGGAGAAAACAGATATGAAACTAACCACCATCAGCGACATTTCAAGAAAGATGAACATATCGACCCGCACCCTGCGTTATTACGAACAAATCGGGCTGATAGAGAGCATCAAAAAAGAAGACTATGCTTACCGCACTTATGACGAAGATGCGGTCAAACGATTGCAACAAATCCTTATCTTGCGTAAATTACGGATTCCGCTCAAGCAAATCGGTCTGATTTTGCAAAGCGAAAACACGGCGGCGATCATTGAAGCCTTTCAGCAAAACCTGAACGAAGTAGACGATGAAATAACGGCGTTGTCTACCATTCGGGATATAATCAACAAGTTTGTCACGCGGTTGAAGGAGAGTATCCATCAAGAAATCAAATTGAATCTGTTGGACGATACCGCTCTGTTGGAAGCCGTTGATGCATTGACCGTACAAAAGATACTGCTGAAAGAGGAAAAAACAGCAGCGGATTTGGAACAAGCAAACGAAAAACTGAACAAACTGACGGATCGGGATGTGCGGATCGTATATCTGCCCCCCGCAACGGTAGCGGCTTATCAATATGAAGGGGACGAACCCGAACACGCCGTTGCAACGGTTATCGACAAATTCGTGATAGACATTGACCTCCCGAACGTCAAGCCGGATATGCGTCACTACGGTTTCAACTGCCCTAATCCCGTAGACGAAACAAACGCGCACGGCTATCAAATGTGGGTCACAATACCTGAAGATATGGATGTTCCCGCTCCGCTTGTGAAAAAACAATTTCCCGGCGGTTTGTATGCCGCTCACATGATTCCTATGGGAGCGTTTGAAGAATGGGGCTGGTTGTCCAAGTGGTGTGATAACAACGAAAAATATGAATACAACGGCACGGGGAGCGGCGACAATATGTTCAGCTGTCTGGAGGAGCATTTGAATTACAGAAACAATGTGGCGTTAATCAAAAACGGTGTTTATGATGGCGTCCAGCTTGATCTGTTAATCCCCGTCAAGGAAAAAGGGTGAAATGAATGCCATATATAGCCAGCGAAATATCCCTTAAACGCCGAAGCGAATTTGTAGAGCTACTGGAATATCTGGAAATACACAAAGTTTTTTAAGAAATATGGGAGCGGATGAATTTTCTACCGCTTTCAGGGCTGTCCAAAAAATATTTTACGAATTACGTTCCGAAATGGCGATGGCGAATTAATCCGTTATTTCGAGAACGAAAAACAACCGATATACCTGTTTGAAATTGCGTCCAATATAAATAGCTTAAATTTAAAACTTCGTATCCGCGACGCGGAACCCTGCTTAGAATACCTTGAACAATACCCCGAAACCTCGCCAACCCTCCCCAGAGTGCGTAAGCAAGCAATATTGTGAAAAAGCTCTCGATTATGTCTATGAAGGCGAAAATAGATCGTATTGCGCTTGCTATGGCGGCTTCGTTTCAAAAATTGCCGATTATCATTGACAATATTCCGTATTACATTGAGCTTGTTAAGCTCGGAAAAGCAAAGGTAAAATAGGTTTTAGAAAACCTCACATAACTCTATTGAAAAAGTCGGATGCCAATATGAAAAGCCTGTTATGCTGATTTCGGAAAGGAGGTTGGAAAATGGATGTTCTCACTCAACTAAATCGGGCGATGGAATATATTGAAGAACATATAACCGATGATTTAGCGTTGGCTGACGTATCGAGCGTGACAGCATCTTCGCCTTTTCATTTCGGGCGATTGTTCTATTACATCGCTGATATGCCGCTGTCCGAATATGTTCGCAAGCGTAAAATGTCACTGGTGGCTATGGAATTGCAAAATAGCGGTGCAAAGGTTATTGATTTAGCGGTCATGCACGGATATGACAGTGCGGACAGTTTTATCCGCGCTTTTAAAAAGCAGCATGGCGTCACACCGTCAAACGCGCGACAATCAGGTATAGGTTTTACCATTTTTCCACCGCTCACTTTTCAAATCAAAATTAATGGAGTGCAGGCTATGACTTGGCGGATTGATGAAAAAGAAGCGTTTGAGGTATTCGGGATTGAAAAGATTGTAGCGCAGGGAGCGGTGGTATGCTTGCTGTCGAAAGTATGGTGTTAATAATGAAAAAATAGGTGATGTATATGTACGAGAGGTATCCAATTCCTTTTCACTTTTGTTGCGATAGAAAGCTATAGTATGGTAAAATCGATTAATGATATCGAAGGATTAAAGAATTAAACATATAAGTTGAAAAAGAAAAGGAGATCAACTATGAGAAAAGTATATACAGGCAAAACCAAGGATGTATTTGCATTAGAAAACGGGAGCTATCGATTGGTGTTCAAAGATGATGTAACAGGTACCGATGGAGTTTTTGATCCGGGTGCTAACACAGTAGGTCTTTCAATAGAAGGAATGGGAAAAGCAAATCTTAAAGTTTCATCTATGTTCTTTGAATTGTTAAAAAGCGCCGGCATCGAAACCCACTATATTAGTGCCGATATAGAAAACGGAACCATGGATGTCAAAGCCGCAACACCTTTTGGTAAAGGATTAGAAGTAATTTGTCGCTACAGGGCTGTAGGAAGCTTTCTGCGTCGATACGGTGCTTATGTCAAAGAAGGGGACAAACTGAATGCATATGTAGAAGCTACATTAAAAGATGATGACAGAGGAGATCCTTTGATTACAGTGGAAGGGTTAGAAGCTCTGGGCATCATGACTGCAGCTCAATTTGAAGATATGAAAACAAGCACGCAAAAAATTTCAGCTTTGGTTTCAGATGTACTTCAGGAAAAAGGATTGGAGCTATACGATATCAAATTGGAATTCGGTATGGACAACAACGGTAATGTCATGCTGATGGATGAAATCTCTTCCGGGAATATGCGAGCTTATAAGAACGGCAAAGTTGTGGATCCGTTGGATTTGACCAAAGCACTTGTTTCCGACTAGACAGTAGAAGATGATCTTCTATTCGATTGCTTTGCCGCATCCTGCGGTTTCTTTTCTCATGGACAAATTTCGAAACCGGGTGCGGCACAGGCCAATACAAGGTGCTTCAAGATAAAAGTATTGATGTGACAATATTATCTCTTGTAGTCGTATTCTTATGCCAAATGAGCGGCAGATGCTATACAGAATGATGAGTGCTTGGAGATCTACAGATGAATGCAAATAGAGAGAATCGAATCCTTAAAGATACGCAACTTGTGTATATGGACAAGGCATTCGAAAAACATTGCCGAGTAAACAGGTTATTATGAGATCGTTTGTAATGAACCGATTTGCTTAGAAGATAAAGTACATAAGTGTATTCATTCTGAAGTATTCAGAGAATACAACGCACAAGACATCAATGAAAAATTGATATACTCAGGGGACTTTGCAGTTATCGCGATTTAATCCGAAAATAAAGCTGACAAGACCTTCTGTATCTATGACCTCAGGTTATTGTCACTTCATTCTTTTGAATTGGATAAGTAATTCATTTTTATATCAAAAGTTTCTTAAATTTCACTAACCAATCCGGTTTTCTGCCGACTATATAGTTGAGTGCGCACTCAAAAAACATAGTAAAGCGAGGATACACGATTGACGGAAGTCATAAACTTGCTAGAAAGCAAGGAGTTTCTTGACAGTTTATATGGATTTGCCTATAACCGTACGAACAGTACCCATGAAGCTGAGGATTTATGCTCGGATATCATTTTGGCTATACTGAAAGCTATAAGAAGAAATTCTGAGATAACAAATCCATATGCTTTTATGTGGACTATAGCGCGTCGGGTTTATGCAGATTTTTCTGAGAAACGGAAAAGATATCAAGATACAAACATTACCTATGAAATTAATGATGCATGCATGAACAAAGCCGGTCATCCTATTGTAGAATACCTTGATACCGATGACGATCAAACAACGCTTAGGTCCATCATGCGCCAGATCGCTTTCTTGTCTAAGATATACCGTGATGTATGTATTATGTACTATATTGATGAACTGAAAATCTCAGATATTGCCATTAAACTGAGCATTACAGAAAATACCGTCAAGCAACGACTTCATTTCTCTCGTGGTGTCATTAAGAAAGAGGTAGAAAAAATGAATACAGAAAATCTTACACTTAAACCTATTGATATCGCCTACATGGGTACGGGAAACCCCGTAGGAAACGATCCAAGAGTTGTAGCAGAACGCAGTTTCTCAAAGAATCTGGTTTACCTTTGCAAGAATCACGAGCGCAGCACAAAAGAACTGTCTGAGCTATTGAATGTTCCTATGCCATTCATTGAAGAAGAAGTTGAAATCCAATTACACGGACAAAACGGTTATTACGGACTTTTGCAAAAAACAGAATCCGGTAAGTATATTTCAAACTTTATCCTGGTGGATTATGAAGACTATATGAAAGTAAATGAAATGTATAAAAAGAATACCGACTTCATCGTTCAAAAGTTCGACACATACTTAAAGAAAAATGAAAACAAAATACTAAACATGCCCTTTCTCAACAAGCAGACTGACATCCGGTTTATAGCATGGTCGCTAATATCAAGAGTAAACTGGTGGTTTGAAGGAACCGTATCGAGACTTGTTCAAGAAAAACACTTTAGCAACAACCCTAAGACAAAACGTGATTTTTATGTTTTCGGTATCGCTACCAAAGAAGATCAAAAACTTGATATAGGGTTTTACGGCAACGATGGAATTTATGGAAGTGACATTGGCGGATACAAAAAAGTGTGGCTAGCAAATATATACGGAAGGCGAATTGAAAAGCATTTCGACTGCGGCCGCAACATATCACAAGACCCCCAACTTTTACTGACAATACGTTCCATCGGCGGTCTTGCACTATCTTCATTAAATGAAGAGGAGAAAGAAATCGCAGCTAAGGCAATTGAATCCGGATATATACAGAAAGTCGGTAATATGCTACATCCTAAAATTCTAGTTAGTGAAACTGACCAAATCTATAGGGATATTGTAATGGACTTTATTAGTGAGATTGAAGATCTCGCAATACCTGTTGCTGACGAAATTCATCGGTATATTAAAAAGTTTGTGCCAAAACATATGATGAATGAGTATCATCTATTTATTGAATTTACAGCTTGTGGTCTGCTGGATGCAATGATTGAAAAATGCATCGAAATTGGCACTCTTGTTCTACCGGAGCGTACTCCGAGCGCAGAAGGTGTCATCATGGTTGTAGAGAAATAGCCAAAAACGAGAAAGAAATGAATGGAAACCTCAGACTTGAGAGTCCGAGGTTTTTTCTTTTCTAAAGAAAAAACCAATGACCCTTTTGCTAAAAATCTTTGTTATGAAGGACATTGTAAAACAATAAAAGCGGATAAATCTAACCTATCGATTTTATTGAGTGCAATTGACAAAAGTAGCATTCGCATTATCTCACGCATTTTTGATATCCTCTAGTAATTCATCGTCATTTTCGAAATTAAATATCGATACCTTATATGTTGAAAGTAGTTGAATGAAATCTTCTTTAGTCATCTCGGCAAGTTCTGAGCATTGTCCTAAGGACAATTTATGTTCCTTATAATATTTTACCGCTACCAATTTCATATCTTTAACAATAATTTCGTTGCTTTCTCTTAGTGATAGCAAGATCGATGTGTAACCATCCACAATTTTTTTGTAAAGTCAGGAGAATCACCTCTACTAAACTACGGTGATATGATAGAATTAGACCAATAGTATTGTAAGGAGAGAAATAAAAATGATCAGACAAAAAGCTTTTGAAAGCACAGGTAGGATGCTTAAAGGGGGTTTGCATTGCCACACAACCCTTTCTGACGGGAGTGGTACACCTGAAGAAGTCATTAAAGTTCACGCTGATAACGATTTTGACTTTCTTGCACTCACCGATCATAGACTATATAACCGCAAAAATTATGCGCCTGAAACCGATGTATTGATTATTCCGGGTATGGAATTCGATGCTTCTTTTGATACTGACATTGGTTTCCGCTGTTTTCATACCGTCTGTCTCGGACCCGATGATGATACAAACGGTTTCAATCACGGTGAACGATTTGCCAGCGGTGTGGTAAAAGACCAGTTTGACTTCCAAAAGTATCTTGATTGGATGCACTCAAAGAATAACATAACCTTCTATTGCCATCCCCAATGGAGTTCCACTCCTGCCCGGTACTTTGACAAGCTCCGAGGACAATTCGGTATGGAGGTCTGGAACACAGGCTGTGCGACGGAATGCGATATGGACTATAATGCTCCTTACTGGGACGAAATGCTTGGTATGGGTCACAAAATCTGGGGGATTGCCACAGATGACGGACATCGAATGTACCAGCATTGCAAAGGTTGGGTCATGGTTCATGCCGAGAAAAATGTAAAATCTATTCTGCGCTCTCTTTCTGAGGGGAGTTTTTATTCTTCTTGCGGACCGATCATTAAAGACTTTTACGTGGATCAAGGTGTTGCATACATTGACACTGAGCCTTGCAAGAAGGTCCTTTTTCACTCAGACAGACATCCCAATAGAAAAATTAGTGCTAAAGATGGTGAGCTGTTGACTCACGCCGAGTTGGATCTTAAAAATAACTATAATTACATAAGAGCTTCCGTCGTTGATGAACAAGGCAACAGAGCTTGGACCAATCCCATATTCTTGCATTAATATCCATAGTCTTTTATTTTGTTGTTGCCAGGACTGAGATGTTGTGACAGGACCCTAAGGTTACATCTGCTGAAACTGAGTGTTCGAAGATTTTAAGAAAATTGACTTTGGAAACGATGGGATGCTCTCTGCCCATTCTAGTGCTTTTGTCATTTGAATGATCCCCCATCCGCTGTCAGTATCGTAACCTTTTGTATGAATATCTTTTGCTGATCCATATAGGATATTACGCACTTGATTTGCGGTCAACGTCGGTCGAGTTGACAATAATGTTGCGACAGCTCCGGTTACATATGCGGTTGCATAGGATGTCCCTTGTGTCATTAACTGTTTTCCATTTTTTGAAATGGTCCAGATCTTCTCTCCTTCTGCCATGATGTTAACCGATTGGTTTCTTTGAGAAAAAGTTGAGATCTGTCCCCTCGAATTAACTGATCCTACACCAATGACTGCAGAATAAGCAGCAGGATAATACAAAGCATTTGGGTTTTCTTTTTGGCTGTTCCCCACAGAAGCAATCACCAAAACATTCTTTTCTTCGGCATACTTCACTGCTTCATGTAAAATCGCACTCTCTTCTACTACACCGTTACTAATATTGATGATACGACAATCAAAAAGATCAATTGCATCCCGAATGGCCCTTGCAAGAATTTCATGATTTCCAGCGGTCACCTTATTATCCCGGTCTTTTGTTTGACAGACCAGAGGTATAAGCAAGGCATTGGGTATAATACCTTTTACATTTTCCAAACGGTCTCCTACAAGGATTCCGGCGATTGCAGTACCATGACCAATGAGATCCTCCGTGTCCTCATTATCTTCTATATAGTTGTATCCTTGGCCTATTTTTTCGGAATCGATGGCTGATGTGGAGATGCCGGTATCGATGACGGCGATTTTAACAATTCTCTCAACCATATCATCTAAAGCACGAACTGTGCCATTTGGAAACAGGAAAAGAACCATGATACAAATAAAGAAAATGAAAACCTTTTTTAAATATAACACTGACTTTTCTCCTTGTTTCTTCCTACTTGTTCTTACTTGTCTACTTACTTTTGATTATGGTGAAAGCACCCGTCCATGATATGCACGGGTGCTCTCCAACTACTTCAACTTGATATAAGGTTTAATCACCTAAAGTTACAAGTATTGTCTTTGTATAAGTTGCAGTCTCCGGTGTTGTTGAGCGTGTGGGGAACTGCAGTGTCACAGTAATCATCATCTCAGTATCATTGTTTGCCTTCATGGCGGTATACAAAGCAGCCTTGTCAATAGTCATGCTATTGATGGTGTAGCTCAATGCCTTATTGTAAATTGCATCGTCGGCATTAATAGCCAACATAGGTGCATCACCATGGTCATAAGCATTGTATGGTGTACTTACATCATTCTTATCCTGTATAGCGTACTGGTCGATCACCATTCCGTCATAAGTGAATGTGTAAGTTTCTAAGTCACCTGAAGTTAAAACCAAGCTTTCCGGTATTTCTACAAAGTTTCCTACCGAGGTAATTTGACGTTCCATACCGGTAACATCCCCGTTCCATGTAACAAAAGTCATATCATGATCTTCAGCGCCAAACCATTGGTTTACACTTAGAACATCGCCGGTGTGCTTTTGTTTTCCTTCCAGAACGATGCTTCCAAACTCAACTGCTTGAGTGGCATATGGCGTTATGGATTTACAATGCCATCCGGGTTTAGTACCCTTTTTCTCATATAAAATAGTTACTTGAGAAAGCATCCAAGGATCATGCAAAGGCGCATCGACCTTATAATTGTCCACATCACCTTGTTCAAAGTCATTTCCATCTTTGTCAAAGTGAGTGACTGTCGATGCAGAGCCATCTAAGTAATCATATAGTCCCTTAATGATGGAATCTGTTCCTGCATTGTCTATATTACTTGTAGCAATTGTCATCATTAAGTAGTATCCCAGAGCATTCTTGGCAATACCCTCTACGAAGAAAGTGTCATTCGATACGGATGCAGGGGTAACCAAGTAGTTTTCGCCTTCATTGACTCTGACGAACAAGTAATAACTACCTGTGCCGAGGTTCATGATGGCACGTGATGTTTGCCAACCGGTTACCGGTGCGGTTTGTGTCGTTGAAGCTGCATACTCCACAACACCGTCTCCAAGGTAAGCTCCTTCCGGCAACAAGTCCACAAGAATATTCGCCTTGTAGGAACTTCCTGTAGGTATAGCGGAAATAGTACGGTTAATCTTGTGTATGGTCATCACACCTGTAAATGTCTTCTCGAAGCTTTGATAAGCCTCATCTTCCCCTCTGGTTATCTTCACATCATACACGCCGGCATTAACAGCTTCATTTGTCCAGTTATTGTCTAAATTTTGTCGTTTGTATACCACAGTAAAGCTATCGGCTTCGATTCCGGATTCTCCGGTTGTGAACACAACAGGATGAGAATTTGTATCATAATCATGATTTTGATCCGGTACAAAGCTTATGATGTCAGGATTAATAATCGCCTTGTTGGTCCAATGGGCATACAATGTATGTTGTTGGGTTTTGTTCACAACTGTTTCAGCCGTAACCAAGTCCCCTTGTGTGCGATCCGTATACCAACCGCCAAATGCAAATCCGGTACGTACAGGTACAGGGAGAACTCCGTAAAGGTCACCGTACACTACGGTTTTGGTATTGGGAACATCTTGGCCTAATTGACCTTCGTTTCCGTCAAATGTAACTGTGGTTTCTACGCCTTTCCACTTTGCATAAAGGGTTGTATCTGCGTTTGGCATTACTGTAAAGGTAAAAGCCAGTGTTAACATGTCGTCCGAATACCAGCCGTCAAATTCATATCCTGCTCTTACAGGAGCCTCAGGTTGTGTAATTATCGAGCCTTCAGGTGCTTTCAGTTGCAAGATTTCACTGCCGCCGTTAGTTTGGTATGTAATGGTCCGCTCAACGATAGGAACTTGCAAAACTTCGCAAACAACAGTATAGGTGGTTGCACCGGTTACGGGAGCTAAAATCGGGTCTATGCCCTTGATCATGGCATTCTTTGCAGTTACCAGATTGAGAAATGCCCCTGTGGTGGGCACATCACCCTTTTTCATTTTTACTTCCATAGGATCAATATCTACACCTTCAAATGTGAAGATGACCGTTGCGGAATGGTCCGCATAGGTTGCCGTATAGGTGGCACCGCTTAACAATTCAACTGCAAATCCCGCGCTGACGGGTTGGTTAAAGTCTCTGATAATGTCTTTGTTTGCACCATCCTTTGCTACGATCTTTAAGAAAGATGTATAAGTCTTTGTGACATCATCATCGCTTCCGCTTTCATATAAATCAGAAAGGTTAAACACATCACCGAATTTTGCAGTATATTGTCTGCTTGCCTTTATTCCATCGGAATTTTCCACGTCTAAAACCGTTAATGTATATGTTCTAGGTGTTACATCGAAATAATAGACTGTATCTTTTAATATGGTCAAGCCGGTTAGAACTTGATCTTGATAGCCGGATATTGAAGCATATTTCAAGTTCCCCTGCATACCTGCTTCATATTGACTTACACTAAGCAGCTCACGGATTTTTTCTTCTGTCGGCAAATCAAAAGGAGCATTTTTCACAACCCTTTGACTCCAAACAGTGGTGTATCCATCATTTGGATTTCCTACACGAACAGCAGCTGTAAACCGTTGGTTAAGCTCGTCCTCAGATAGATTGGTCCAAACCAAAGGAATGGTTATGGACATATCATAGGAGCTAAATGTAAGCTTATCCGCTTTCCAAGTCAGTGTCAAATCACATGTCATGTATTGTGTATCTTTCGGTACGGTAACCGTAATGAGACCGGTTTGCTCATCAAATGTAAAATGACGGTTGGATAAAGTGTAATGGAACTTGCCATAGTCATAAATTGATTGTGCAGTGTCGCCTTCTACTAAATCCATGTACTCCATCAAACGATAACTCTCCGGCAAGACCATGGCAATACCGTTTTGGCTGTTACTGTCTTGATCTTTTACAAGTAGAGATTCATCTTCTTCAACCTCATATGCAAAGTCGTAAACATTCAATCTTGTACCGGCAGTCAAAAGAGGCCATTCCTTATCCAGCAGTGTCGGCTGATACATGGTTTTGCCAACTAACGTAGCTTTGAAAGTTATTTCAAGATACAAGCCGAATTCCAAGTACAAGGCACCTAACATTCGCTCATCATAATCCCATGTTGATGTATTTGCCGGACGGAGCTTTGTGTACTCGTAAATAAAGTATCCCCACATTTTCACATAAGGTCCAAATTCGGCGGTAACACCAATACTCCCTATTTTAGTCGATATGATACCGACACATATTTCAGCCTCAACCCCCATCCTCAATCCTAACTCACCCATGACATAGAATTGGAATGCGAATTTCTCATCCAACAAATCCATCTCTGAACTGCCGCTTGTTTTGGAGACAATATCAAACCAGAAGGAATATCGTTTCCCTATGACATATTCCATGTTTGCACCCAATGCAATATTTACATTTCCTTTTATTACAAAGCTTGCACTGATACCAATGGCAAATATCTTTATGTGGATTTCTTTCTCGAATATCTTCTTGTTTACAATCTCAATCCAGTCGCTTTCATTTTCCAGCATTTCAGAATAGCGTTCCATGAGATTACGGACACCGGCATCCAACTCATCTTCATTAGTCAAGTTCAACATACCCATCAACTCTTGTGTAACATTTAACTCACCTAATGTATCCAGCATTCCTTCATATTCTTCTTCGTTGGTTAAGTCTGAAGGAACTGCCTGCCACAACTTTTTCAAGTCATCTTTGTACCCGGCTATTTGTTCAACAGTGTCTTTTGCCTGATCAATTTTGTTCTTCAAGTCTTCGATTTGTTCAAATACTTCCTTAAAACTACCATTGTTAATACCTTTTAACTTTTCCCAAATGAATTCTTCTTCTTTTTCAACGGTATAGATTTTTACATCCACCGAAACCCCGGCATAATTTTTTATATCAACCGCTGTATTAAAGGTGAGTTTTTTAAATTTCGGGTAGACCACAATCCATTTAACTTTGGCAGAAGCCGATGCGGTGATATCCACTGCCAGCTCTTCTACAAAAGTAGCTGACAAATCAATTTTCAATTCACCACCATCACCTACATCAATTGTAAACTCTGCAGAAATTCCTAACTCCAAAGCAATTCCATCAGTAAAATATTTCGAGCTTTTCCCAACCCTCGCTTGAACTTTCACATCATCTGAAAGTTCAATATTCGCACCGATTCCCATTAGCGTCAGCTCTTCAGGTGTCAAGACATTGCCATTTTGGTCGGTCATGGAAAACTCTTTTAACCCGGTAAGAGATTGGAAACCATCTGTTTGAGTCACCATGAGCGCTAAGTATTCAGCTGCTTCTCGTGCAAATCCACTCTCTAGAACTTGCTCTTGAATTTGACCGACTAACAGATCAGTGTCTACATCCTCTAGTAATTCTTCAGGGTCTTGTGTTTGCTGTATGAATGTATCCATGGATTTTTCAATTTGTTCTTTGGTGGTTTGTTTGTAACTGACACTTGTACCGGATACGGATGTTACGATACCATAAACCACCGGTGTGTCCTCTGTGACATCAGCAAAGGCACCTTGATAAAACACAACAAAATCACCCGGCTCTATTTCCGGATCGCTGTTAAGTTCCATCTCTTGGCGAGCAACATTGTCCACTGCGGTGCTTTCCACAACGCCGGTTTCTTGTGTCGGTAATTCTGCTACAGAGAAAGGAATGGTATCCGGTATGAAGACAACCTTTTCGGCATCACTCTCATCAAGGCTTTTGAAAGTGACTGTTAATCCGTTTACGGAAACAACTTCTACATATGCTTCTGCATCATCTTTGTAGTCAAACTTTGTATAATCTCTTTGGCGAGGATCAACTATTTCATATATACATAAAACATCTCCGCTTTTCAGTAAGCTTGCATCAATGAAATCAAATGTACCTGTGAGTGCTTCAGAGGTTTGACTGTTCATAATCGCTGCATATAGTACAGGAACAGGCTGTGCAGTTCCTATTGTATAGTACATTTCTTCCGTGTCTTGGATGAATATAATTTCATTGTTCAAAGCGAGGTTATCCACTTCTTCCTTTTTAATTGTAAAAGAAGCTGTGCGGATCGACTCAAGTTTTTCTTTAAATATGTATCCGTTAGCAAGTGTCAATTGATAAGAGGCTCCCTCTTTGAATCCTCCCACTGCTGAAACGATGTATGTTCCATTTCCTTGATCGATTATTGACAGCCCAACAGGATCCGAGCCATCTATTACCGTCAACAAAATGCCATTATGTACATCTGCAGCACCACTGTCTATCCTCTGGATGATAAATGACAAATCAGGATTTTGATCTGTCAGCGCGAAAGAAGACAATGTCAATTGTTCCTTAATCAATTCTTCATATTTTGCATAGACTGTTAAGTCGGTCATAACCGGATCCTGAGCATAAAAAGGATTGGAGAATTCCGGATCGGTGTACCAACCGATGAATATGTATCCGTCTTTTGCGGTTATTTCATTACCGGGTAATTTGTCCAATGGCTTACCTTCTTGCGCTACCGCTTGACCCATTCGGTTGTTTCCTTCCATAAAAGTGATGGCATGTGTCTTGACAACCACTTCATCATCTTCATTTTCCGAATTATCTACAGATCCTGAGATGACAACCGGCGGTTTATCCTTTTGAGCAAGGAAACTGATTACCAATCGGTCTGTCCGGCTGGAGAAAGTCACTGCTTCAGCACGAGTTGCTTTACTTCTAGGATTAAAATTTCCTTGATCATCGCCTGTGAACAGTCCGCAACTCCACAACTTTAAAACCGCTTCTTTTGCATAATCGGAAATACTGTCAAAGTCCGCAGGTTTACCTGCAACAGATACTTTGGGGTATTCATATTGATATGCTTCAAAAAAGCGAACTGTCATTGTTGCCATTTGCTCTCTTGTGAGAGATCCGTCAGGATCAAACCGTCCGTCTCCCACCCCCATGGTTATTCCTTTTCCTTTCGCCCATTTTACATAAGGAGCGTAGTTGCTCCTAAGGGGAACATCGGAAAATTCCTTGCCTTTGTAGTCAGCTGTATTGATCTTTGCAATACGACCTAGAACCATAATGAACATTCCACGGGTCATAGCCTCCTTTGGCGAGAAATTCTTTTCACCTATTCCATCAAACAATCCGTTTTGAACGGCATACATAACCGAGTCATAAAACCAGTCGTTTTCATTCACGTCTTCAAACGAATTTTGCATGGAATTTGTTTGTTGTGATTGGTTACTTGTTGCGAGCACCTGAAAAGGTGATGTGGTGACCAGCAAACATAGTACCAGTACAATACTGACAATTCTTTTTTTCATGTAGTCAACTTCCTTTCTCATTTTTATTTTACTTCCGACACCTACGATCACACCGAAATAAAATTATATGTTCAACTCATCCGGTACGGATCGAAATCCTAATAACCATGCTGCCGGTGCATAAAAAGTTGCATGAAGTTTGCTATTATAGCGAGTGGCTTGTAAAGTATAGACTCTACAGCACTCGTCATAATGCTCCTGCATATAAGCTTTTTTATCCGGGTTATCTTGTACACCCATTAAGAGTCCCCAATAGAGCCTCGTTTGCTTATCCGCCCCTTGTACGGCCTCCCATAGAGGAATTATTTCACGCTTTGCGGTATGCAACCAAAGTGTGATCAATAAAAGAACCGATATGATTGTAATGATCCAAGGCAACATGGCACTTTCCTCCTTGCTTAATGCCAGATTACAGCATCTGTTTAATTAAAAATATTTTTAGTATGAAAAGCAAAAATAAGTGCATGAAATGTTGTTTTGAATTCTGATGAAATATGCTACACTAAAATCGTCATATTAAAGTAAAGTGGGTGATGTTGTGAGGATTGCCATATGTGATGATAACAAAAGAGAACGGGATGAAATCTTATCTCTTTTTCAAACATTCAGTCTACATAAAAAAACACCCTTCATATGCCAATTGTTTGAAAACGGATTTACGCTTTTGGATTCCATCGAATCAGGAGCAAAATACGATTTGATTGTTTTAGATATTCTTATGCCCAATATGACGGGAATCGAAACTGCACGGCAAATTCGTAAGACGGACAATACTGTAAAAATAATATTTTTAACCTCTTCATCTGAATTCGCCGTTGACAGCTATGCTGTCGGTGCTTACTTTTATATTCTAAAACCAATAAAAGAGAATAACTTATTCGAAGTCATTGAAAAGCTTATGCGAAGCAAAAAAAAACACGAAGATGAATGCATCATCATCAATACAGGAAAAAGTATAAAGCGCATTGCATTATCCGAGCTGGTATATATTGAGATCCAAAGACGCACTGTCTCTTATCATTTGGAAAACGGCACCATCAGTCAATCTACAGGCACCCTTTCAGAACTAGAACAAGACATACTACGCTTTTCTTTTTTTGCAAAGCCTCACCGTTCATTTTTAGTGAATCTTCGTCATGTGATACAAATCACCCAAACGGAGCTAATCACAGATATCGGAACAGTGATTCCTCTGGCACGAGGTCGGTATGATATTATTTCCGACGCCTTTTTAACTCATGTATTCGAGGAGGAGCCCAATGACCTTAACATATGTCCTAGGAATTCTTAATTACGAAACTGTGCTTCTTTTCGGTATTTTGGTTTCAGTTGCATTTGCCGGTGTCGAGGTTAATAAAAAGAACAACCTGCAGATGCTTTGGTTTTGTATAGGAATCACCATTTTACAATTTACAGTGTTCACATTGTTTGGAAAGGATATTACGACAAGATTCTACCCCGTCATTGTTCACATTCCGTTAATCCTGATGATTCATTATATATACAAGCGGCCTTTCTTGATGTCGCTATCTGCGGTAACAGCCGCATATCTTTGTTGTCAAACAAGACGTTGGATCGGCAGCACTTTCCTGTATATTTTCGATAACGACGCAGTATGGTATACCGTGCAAATTCTAGTAACGATCCCACTTTTGTATCTTCTCATCCCCTATGTGGCAAAACCGGTATACCAACTGATGCAACAAGCAAAACGCTCACAAATATTGTTCGGACTGGTTCCTCTGTTTTACTATATATTTGATTATTCCACCACCGTTTATTCTGATCTACTTTATCAAGGGACTAAAGTGGCGGTGGAATTCATACCATCGGTAATGTCCGCTGCTTATTTCGCTTTTGTAGTGTTATTTACGATAGAAATTCAAAGAAAAGCAAAAGCGGAAGAAGAGCAAAGAATACTAGCTATGCAAGTTAACGAAGCTACAAGAGAACTGTCCGTCCTCCGCCAATCTCAAAGGGAAGCAGCTGTTCATCGCCATGACTTGCGTCATCATTTGCGTTATCTTGAATCTTGTCTTCACAATCACAAAGTTGACGATGCTCTCGCCTATATTCGTGACATAGACCACTGTATGGATGAAAGCCAATATATACGATATTGTGAAAATGAGACGGTAAATCTCATTTTGTCCTCTTATGCCCAATTATCACAAAATGCAGAAATCTGTTTTAATGCCATGGTAAATGTATCTGAAGAGGACTTTCAGACTGTCTCTTCTGTGGATTTGTGCGTCATTTTAGGGAATATTATTGAAAATGCAATACAAGCTTGCAATAAGGTTGCCGGAGAAAAATATATTTTAATCGAAACACGCAGACAAAACAAAAGAATCTTCTGGCAGATATGTAATCCCTATGTCGGAGAAGTTCGATTTGACGGAAAGCTTCCCACCACCGAAAATATCGGTCATGGTATGGGTGTTAAAAGTATTGCAATGATGGTGGAAAAGCTTCACGGTTTGTACGAATTTACGGCAACAGATGGTGTCTTCACTGTCAGGTTAATGGTATAACCTAAAACAAAAAACCTCCGAGGTTCAAGGAGGTTTTCTTTTTGCTAAAACTTTTTATATCAATGATGTACTGAAATATCTCTCTGCACGATCCGGAAGAACTGTGACAACTCTTTTCTCCGCCCCGAATCTATCACTCATCAATTCTGCTGCATACACATTTGCACCGGAGGATGTGCCTACCAGGTAACCGCCTACCTTAGCAAGTCTCCTTGCTGTATTGATGGCCTCGTCATCCGTCACCTCCACAACGATGTCGATGACGGAAGTATCCAAACATTCCGGAATGAATCCGTCTCCGATTCCTTGTATTTTATGAAAACCGGGTTCGTGTCCCAGCAAGGCAGAAACATTCTTTGGTTCCGCAGCAACAATGATACAATCCGGATTCTTTTCCTTTAAAAAGCTACCCACTCCTTGTAATGTTCCACCGCTACCCATACCTGAGATAAATATATCCACCTTCCCTTCCATCTGCTCCCAAATTTCAGGACCTGTACCCATATAATGGGCTTCCGGATTTGTGGGATTACAAAACTGGTTGGGGACATATATATTCGGATTATTTTTTGTTTGTCTTTCAACCTCAGTCAATGCACCATCAACATTTTCAGCAGCCGGTGTCAAGATAAGATCTGCACCTAATGCTTTGATGATTTTTTTTCGTTCCTCGCTCATATTCTCCGGCATCACAATAGTCACTTGATACCCTTTTTGTATCCCAACAAGAGCTATACCGATTCCGGTATTACCGGAGGTAGGTTCCATAATAGTCATACCCGGCTTTAACAAGCCTTGTTGCTCGGCCTTATCCAGCATGTTTTTCGCAACCCTGTCCTTAATGCTTCCTCCGGGATTCAAAAACTCGGCTTTAGCAAAAATATTACGACCGGTCACTTTTTTCAGTGATACCATATTTGTATTTCCAATCATATCTAATACAGACTCATAAAACATATTGTCATATACTCCTTTAATTCTTCGAGGAGAATTCCCTCCTTTAATTCCATAATCAACAGCTTGAAAAAAGAGCGATATGTAGCTCTTTTTTCATATTCTTTATTCACTCATTGTAATCGTTTTATTACGATTTTATCTAATATTTTTATTATTTTAGTTCATTATTTACAATGTGACGTAAATAATCTGCAAATTCCGATCCGATGTCATCCATCTCCAAAGCGAAATCAACGGTCGCTTTCAAAAAACCAACCTTATCACCTACATCATACCGCTTTCCTTCAAACTCGTAGGCATAAATAATTTCTTTCTTTAATAACGCCAACATGGCATCGGTCAACTGTATTTCTCCATTTTTTCCCGGAGGCAGGTGTTCCAACTCTGTAAAGATCTCCGGAGTCAATATATATCGTCCTAGAATAGCAATATCAGAAGGTGCAGATTCCTTAGAAGGTTTTTCAACCATATCGTTTATTTTGAATATCCGGTCATCCACAGGTGAGCAAGAAACGATTCCATATTTATGAACACTCTCTTTATCCACATGTTGAACACCGATCACTGATGTTTTGTATCGGTCATACACATCAATTAACTGTTTTAAGCAAGGATAATCATTTCGAACAATGTCATCACCCAGTAAAACTGCGAAAGGTTCATTTCCGATAAAAGATTTGGCGCAATAAATGGCATGCCCTAGTCCTTTAGGCTCCTTCTGGCGAATATAATGAATGTTGCCCAGCTTGGATATGCTTTCAACCAACTCCAGCTTCTCCAAATCATTTTTCTTTTGCAACATGTCTTCCAATTCGTAAGATTTATCAAAGTGATCTTCAATTGCTCGTTTTCCTCGGCCTGTTATGATGATGATATCTTCTATTCCCGACTCTACAGCTTCTTGTACAATATATTGAATCGTAGGTTTATCGACAATGGGTAGCATCTCTTTGGGTTGTGCTTTTGTCGCAGGCAAAAACCTTGTTCCCATACCGGCTGCCGGGATAATTGCTTTTTTTACATTCATGACCTTGATCTTCCTTTCATGTAATCAATGTTATTATACCATTATTACTCCGTTGATAAACATAGATTGAAAATGTTACTACCGTTATTAGCCGATTGGTTACCAATCGTCGGAAATAATCTGGAAGCCTTAACAAACTTTTAACATTATAAATTAAATAAATTTTCCTTAAAAGTATTGATTTTTTTTGTAAACCTGTTACAAT
>CALCRE010000134.1 GCA_937894465.1 uncultured Clostridia bacterium | reverse complement strand
AAACCAAGGAGAAGGAAACGTTGATTGAACAAATGACACAAGGAAGTGAGACATTGTATGTCTTTTATGAATCTCCCAAAAGAATCGTGAAGACAGCGGAATACCTGTCAATGAAGTGTCCTTGGGCTACAGCCTGTTTTTGCAGTGATTTGACCAAGCTTCATGAGAAAACAATCACAGGAAATGTTCGAGATGTTTATATGGCGTTAAAAGACGACCCGGAAAGCGAATTAGGGGAGTATACCTTGATTATTGACATCTCCGGCCAACCGAAGGAGGAATCCGCAGTCGAGCAGTTGTCCTATGAGGCTATGCTTGTGGATACTATGATCAAAAGTGACTGCACCATGAAGGATGCCATCGCAATACTGAATAAGAAACATAGCGATTTGAGCAAGAATGATTTGTACAAGGCGTCCTTGAACTTGAAAAATTTGCAGTAGATAGTGATAAGAATATGTATGTAAAAGAGAGATATAATAGTTTAGGACAAAGAATAGCAGTGTATTACCTCCTTCTTTTAAAACCGATTTTTAACCCGGTGAGGGGTGCTTATTTGTCTTGCTACAAAGATATTTATGACTTTTTTCACTCTTTGTATTTAATGTTTTACGAGAATCCCGAAAAGCTGGGGATTCCGTCAAAACAGGATAACTGTCTTGATCATTGCATAACTAGTGAATTGAGGAAGTCATTTCTCAAAGATCTTATGCAAATCTTTCATATATTTCATGATCTGTTATACTTTCTTTACCAAGCCGGCTATAGCGGTCATCTACAGGGACATAGGCTGATCATAGAACTTGAAGTTTATGATAACTTTTATCGTGACTCAAGAAGGATCAAAGAACACCTGCTTATGGGTTTATCATTAATAGGTCTGGAAATACGGGTAACAGGCCAAGGTGTGGAGTTATCCAATAAAAACGTTCCCGAAATGATTGACGGCTTGCACCTTTTAGCGTCCATGTGCAAGAATCATCAATGCGAAAATGGTTTTTTCTATTTTTATCGATGTGATTTTGATGTGTTAAGCAATGATTATTCAAAGTTGAACAGCCGAATACTGGCAGAAATAATAAAGAATGAAGATTCGTACCGCTATATTAAGAAGTTAAGAGACTATATGACACAAAACGGATATAATTATGGGATCAACTTAAAAAACCCTTTTCGTCTCATCATATCTTGTAGTAATCCGAAAATAAAGAGAACACCTTTACTGGAGTTTACATTCGACATCCGATATGAATCTATGTTGCACATTTGTTTGCGGTTTGTCAGCACACACAAAATCGTTCCTTTTCTGGATGATGTTCCATCTTATGTCAAGAAGGATTTCTCTATGATTAGTAATCTGTGCCGAGGTGAAAGTTGTATGCAACATCTTGTTTTAAAAGGCAATGCGGTACCATCTGTTTTGAAAACCGAACACGGTGAGAAAACCATTTGCTGGCGCTTACAGTCCGACTACACTGACATCAACCTGCATAATTTTAAACTGATCCGGTATTATCTTTTGTTGCATCAACGTTTATTACACGAGAACGTAATGACCTAAAACGTCGTAATATAACAATGCAACAAATGTAAGTGGTGAGTTTTACCGAAAAGTCCTCCTGTTATATTGGAACAACACCGCAGGAACATATGATACACATAGAAGCACGAAGAAACGGTCGAGGGAGCGGAATGCTTATGAATTAGCCATGAATCGATAAATTTATGTTTCTATCATTTTCTTGGCGGGAGAATTGAACCCCAGCTCAGGTTCTTTGCATTGCGAAATAATTCTTTGTCTTTGCGTGTTATAATCCTTTTGCTTATTCCTTCAGAACAACAAACTTCAAATTCAATATGTCCTTTTCTTATTTGAGGATGACGTAATATTCTTCCCGAAACAGCTTCTCCCATCTTACGAGAGACAGCTATGAAAGAAAACTTCTCATCTTCATAGGATAGCTCGCCTGCTTTAATTTGCCTATGGAGACGCGATCGTGAAAGCCTCTGATAAAAATGACACCAATTATCTATAGCCATCGGGCATGATAAATTATGAGGGCAGGGTGCTATGAGTAAGCCTCCTTCATTAATAAGTTGTTCCCGGGCTTGTTTAATACGAGAAAACCCGGCCGGTGTTCCCGGTTCAATTATAATCAGAGTACCTCTTGTAAGCATCCATAATTTCTTTAAAAAAGCATTTCTATGTTGCTCATTCAGTTCACCTAACACATAGGATGCGGTCACTATATCATGGGAAGTAGTTTCCCAAATATTCGTAATGTCAGTTTTGACCCACTCCGCTTTCTGAATAGATATAGATGATGCGTGCTTCGCTAACTTTTTACCTAGTGCAATCATACATTCTTCTCTTTCAAGGAGAGTTATAGAATTTAAATCATTGTAAATTGCAGCAACTGCCCACATAACAGTTCCCGGGCCGGCGCCTGCATCTAACAAGGTTTGTGGATTCCAATCAGGAAGACCTTCTTGTACTTGCTTTAAGACTGAATATACTGCTGCAAAAGTTGCGGGCATACGAAAAGCAGCATATGCATCAACATCCCCCTGTGATTCTATAAAGCTCTTTCTACCGGTTTGTTTGCCTGTGCGATATCTGTCAGAAAGCTCTGAGGCTAACTTAGCAAGCCTTTTAGGAGATAGTGTTGATAATTCTAATTCTAGTGCATATCGTAAATCTTCCGGGAGTTCCATGTGTAGAACATCTTCCTTTCCTAACATCTTAAAAACAATTCTACGTTATAAAAAGACAATACACTTAAACTGCAATTAAAGCGGACAATCTTTTCTTTTTGTAAATGTTGTTTGAAATCAACCAATTTTTATTATTTGCGCCGCTTTTTCAATGATAGCCTTAAATTCATTAGTATTACTTATATCATTGATAGACTTTGGTTTTTCCGGTAGCTGTATGTGTTCTTGAATTTTTAATTCATACAACTTAACGTCATGCCAGCTACCAAGCTTATATCCTACGTTATGGTAAACACCTATTGCTTTAAATCCAAATGATTCATGAAGACCTTCACTTTTAATATTTGGTAGAGTAACTCCGGCATAAGCATTATAAAAGCCTTGAAGTTTTAATAATTCATATAAAGCAAAATAAAGTGCTTTTCCAATATTTCTTCTGTGGTACTCCGGAGTAATGTAGACTGAGAACTCAACTGACCATTTATATGCCTCCTTTTCTCTAAAACGAGATGCATAGGCATATCCTACTATATTATTGTTAATTTCACATACAAGCCAAGGATAAGTTGATTGGATATTAGCCATTCTTTCTCTAAATTTTGTTATGGTTGGAACTATGCATTCAAATGTAATGGCTGTATTATTAATATAAGGTGCATATATTTTCAAAATGAAACCACTGTCGTCTTCTGTGGCAAGTCTTATTTTCTTATTTTCAAGCATTCTATAACTCCCATATTCTTTTTTAAGTAATACCATTATCAAGGATGATCGGCAGCATGTCAACAATCCCGTGAGGCTATGAATGAATAAAGGAACAACTGAACCTGAAGCGAAATCGGTTGAATTAGTGACTTGATATAGTGTAGAATGGTAGGGATGATTGTCTATGAATAGGATATCATTTTTTGAATGTTACAAAAAAGGATGGGATCATTACGGATAAAAGGGAAGTTATCACTTTTACTGTTTTTAAGTTAGTGGAGGAACGAGGTCTTCATAATATACCGGTTTCTTTGATTTCAAAGGAATCCGGTGTTGCGGTGGGAACCATTTATTTTTATTTCGGCAACAAGCAGAAATTAATGGATACCATTTACGCAGAAATTATGACCGAAGTATCCCGCTACGTTTCACTGGGCATTGAATCGGCTAAAACTGTTGAGGAGAAGATCTATTGCTTCTGGATGGGGTATTTTAGTTATTGTATTAACAACTCGTTACAAGCCAACTTCATATTCCAACCGGGTATAGAAAGATCGATATCACAAAACGTCATTGATGAAGGAAATGCCATATTTGAAACACTTAAAAATATTGTGGAGGAAGGCGTTAAAAACCATGTGATCATCGATCTTCCATACAATGTGATTCTTTCATATATGCTCGGCCCCATCAAGGACATTCAAAATTTCTACCAAGCAAGACAACTGGATATTGACGAAGAGATGACCAACCGTATATTCGGTGTTTTCTGGGCAGGTATAAAAAATAAAGAACAACATGGGGAGAAAGAAAAAAGTGAAATATAAGATGATCCTTGTGGACATGGACGGAACATTATTAGATGATGAAAAAAATATATCGGAAGAGAATGTAGAAGTGTTTAAACACCTGCAGGAAAAAGGCATGATCATCGGCATTGCCACAGGAAGACGCTTTTCCTTTGCGAAACCGGTCTTGGAGCGTTACGGTTTAAAAGCCGTCTACTTTTCCAACAACGGAAATGCAACATGGGAAATGGAGTCGGATGATTTAATCGACAGCACCACCATCAGAAAAGAGCATTTTTTGGATATTTTAAGCATGGGTCATGACATGGGTATGCATCCGGTGGTCCATGCGAACTATGAGGGGTATGAATTGATATGCGAATTTGATCACACCTATGAAGGATACAACGGGTATATATCTAAAAACACAACGAGGTTGCTGGCCAATCAAGACTTGGCATCTTTGCCTGATTCTTTGGTGATGATTATGTGTTACACCGGAAAATTAGAGCAAGTAAAACAACTGCAAAACAGGATTGATGAAAAGTATCCGCAGGAAATTCACACCCATATCACCATGTCATTGACAAGAATCGGGCCGTTGTTGGAGGTAAGTGAAATAGAAGGTACCAAATGGCATGCTGCGTTGAAGTACGCAACCGACAGAGGTATTAAACCGGAAGAGATCATCGCCATCGGTGACGATAGCAATGATATGGAAATGATCGAAAATGCCGGATTGGGCATTGCAATGAAAAACGCCATTGACGCTGCAAAGTCAAAGGCCGATTTGATCGCTGAATTTGATAACAACCGATCCGGAGTGGCAAGGGCGTTGAAAAATGTATTCGGTGATGATTTGTCGAAGATATAAGATTACTACAGAAAAAAGTACTCGTTTTTCTGTGGAGTGTGAGTATATAAGATTACTACAGAAAAAAGTACTCGTTTTTCTGTGGAGTGTGAGTATATAAGAAGAATTGTATATTTTTTTGATATTTCAACTATGTGGTTGACTTTTATTTAACAAAGGTCTACAATTAATAGTAACCAAAAGGTTACTATTGTGTTACAAATGGGCAATCAGAACAAGAATTTTCAATGAAATAAATCAATAACCGTATTGATTTAATATATATGCCAAAGGAGATTATGAAGATGATGAATGATTTGTACTTACCGGTTAATGTAGCCGGGGTAGAGTTTAAAAATCCATTTTATGTTGCTTCAGGTCCTACCACAAATTCTGTCAAACAATTAAAAAGGATAGAAGAGACAGGATGGGCGGCTGCTTCCATAAAATTGACGATCGATCCTGTCCCGTACATCAACAGGGTGCCCCGTTATTCTTTGTTCAAAGACCGCAATGCTTTGGCTTTCACCGCCGAGAAAAGACTGACCTTCGAGCAAGGTTTAAAATTGGTGGATGATGCTAAAAAAGTTTTGAATGACTTGATCTTATTCGCAAACATTACCTATGCAGGTGAAGAAGGCGTCGAAGGTTGGGTAAACATGGCCAAAAAATTCGAAGAAGTTGGCGTTGACATCGTTGAATTGAACATGTGTTGCCCGAACATGTCCTTTAATGTTGAGTTATCCGGCGCAGAAAACAAGAGCGGAAAGAAAACCGGTGCTTCATTAGGACAAAACCAAGATGCAGTATCGGAAATCGTAAGAGCCATAAAGGAAGAGATTAAAATCCCCTTATTTGTCAAACTGACACCGGAAGGCGGAAAAATCGCCAATGTAGCCAAGGCTCTCTATGCAGCCGGTGCAGATGCAGTGGGAGGTACATCCAACCGTTTGGCTATTCCCCCTATTAATTTAAAAGATCCAAAAAAAGCCGTTTACCATTTACAGGATGAAATCAGTATGTCCTGTTATTGCGGTCCGTGGGTAAAACCGCTAGCGCTGAGAGATACATATGAAATACGTAAGGCAAATGGCCCGGAACCGAGAATCATGATGGCCGGCGGAGTCAAAAACTACGTTGACGCAGCGGAAATGATTATGAGCGGTGCTGATTTGGTGGGTATTTGTTCCGAGACATTATACAGCGGTTTCGGCTTTATCGAAGGCTTGATCAAAGATCTCAAAAATTTCATGAAAGAAAACAACTACAATTCGGTGGGAGAGATGAGAGACTTGATCGTTTCAGAAGTCAGAAGCGCCCCCGAGTTAACTTTATACAACGGCCATGCACAAATCATCAATCCTGATTTAGCAGGACCTTGTAAGGCTGCATGCCCTAACAGCGTGCCTGCCCAAGCTTATGTCAGAATGGTTTCAGAAGGCAGATTCAGGGAAGCTTACGACTTGATCATGAGTAAGAGCCCGTTACAATCCGTTTGCGGTATCGTGTGCAACAAGGAATGTGAAAAAGCTTGTACAAGAAATGAAACCGGTGAACAAGTAAAAATCAGAGAAATCAAACGTTTTGTAATCGAATATGCAAAACAACAAGGCTGGACTAATGAAACATTTGACGTTGCAGAGAACAATAAAAAAGTTGCTATCGTCGGGGCAGGGCCTTCCGGTTTATCATGTGCTTGGAACTTAAGAAAAGCAGGATACGACGTTACTGTGTTTGAACGGGAAAAACTATGCGGTGGAATGTTGCGTTACGGTATTCCTTCCTTTAGATTTGACAAATCCATTTTAGATGAAGAGATTGAACTGATGGAAACCGTGGGTATAAAATTCGAAACCGGTAAAGCATTAGGAAAAGACTTTACTGTGGATAGCCTTAAAAAAGACGGATTTGATTCGGTTTACTTAGCAGTAGGAACCTGGAAGGGCAGAAGTGCCGGAATCCCCGGTGAAGATGCCCAAGGCGTATATGATGCATTGAAATTCCTCAGAAAAGTCAATGATGGAGAAAAACCTGAAATCGGTGATACCGTCGTGGTTGTGGGCGGTGGATTTACAGCGGCGGATGCTGCACGTGCCGCAAGAAGATTAGGCGCAGGACAAGTCTATATCGCCTACAGAAGAACTAGAGATCAAATGCCCATTACCGATGAGGAATTGTTTGAAACTGAAGAAGAAGGCATAAAAATCATGTACTTGGTTGCTCCGGAAATGATTGAAGTCAAAGACGGTAAAGTGGCCGGTATCAAGATGAACACCAATGTGTTAGGTGATGTGGATGCAAGCGGCAGAAGATGCCCCATAAACGTTCAAGACTGCTCGGATTTTACACTGAGATGCGACAACGTGATTATGGCATTAGGTCAAAAAGACGACGGATCCATGGGGAACATCAAAGTGGATCATGAAACCCTTTCCACAGGTATGGAAGGTGTTTATGCAGGCGGAGACAGCACAGGTGCAGGAACGGTTATAAAAGCCATTGCCATGGGAAGAAAAGCAGCGGCAGCCATTGACAAACAACTCTTAGGTGATGAAGCTACCATGGAATATATTGACAAGCTAGAATCGGTTGACAAGTATGATGTTCTTGAACGTTCAGGATACAAGAGAAATATCAATCGTTTCGATATTTATGCCAGAACGGCTATTGAACGAATCGGTGACTTCGAAACATTCACAAGGACATTGACCGAAGAAGAAGCGGTGAAGGAAGCAACCAAATGCTTGCGTTGCGGATGCGGAGAAGGATGCTCCATATGTGCCGACATCTGTAAAGAATTTGCCATTCATTTAGATGGTGCAGACAGATGGGTTGTCAATGTAGATGAGTGTGTGGCATGCGGTATGTGTTATAACAGATGCCCCAACCACAACATTGAAATGATCAATTTAGGATTACTCGATGACAATAGGCAAAAAGTAGGATCCGCGTCTTCTTGTGATAGAGGTCCCACTCCGGTATGTGATGTCCATTAAGAAAAAATAGACATAGAGTGAATCTTGAACCGGTATAGTTTTTATATAATGGCTATACCGGTTTTTTAGTTGAAAGCAGGAATTAATCCATGAAAAAGTATTTGATGTTTCTCCCGGTTATTGCGATGATGATATTTTTTGGAGCATGTACAGCTAAAGGCGATGAACCGACACCGAATGAATCGGAATTAGGTGTCAGTGAAACAACTGTACCATCAGTACCTGATGAGTCCAAAGCAATTGATCAAGAGAGCACGCCGCCGGAAGTCGGACCGCTTTACAAAAAGATAGAGCCCCGGTCGTTACAAAAGGAAACCGACCTTGAAGGCATTTGCATCGTTGTACCGACCGGCAAGGAATGGAGACAAGCCGGAGAACAAATAGCCACCTTAATCCATGAAAAGTGGGGTGTAAAGGCATCGGTAATAACATCAGACGCCTCACAATTTGAAACCGATTGGGAAGAAAACACGTTGGTAATAGGCCATTTAGGCAACAATGCACACATCGCCAAGCTATACAGCCTATACTTAGCTTACACTGACGCTGTGCATCCCGGTAAGGGAGGATATCAGCTTCAAACCATCATAGATCCCTTTGGCTTGGGAGGTAACACCATTTTATTTGGTGTAAGCGATCCGGAAGGGTTGGAAAAAGGTTTGAAACGGTTCAAGGTAATCCTGGACGATCTTACCCAACCGAAGCTACCTTGGTTGTCTGAATCGAAAATGTCTCTTGATGCATTAAAATCTTTGATGTCATCCGGATATGATACCGGTACAACTACGGAAAAAGTCGACCAACTGATTTCAAAGCTTGATCCCGACAACACCGGTGAAGCTGCATCCAACAGCATAGTTGCTTTGATGAATCGTATTGTACAGTATGGTCAATTATATCAACTCACATGCAATGACACTTACGGTAGGGTGTATCGATATGCCTTGAAAGCTTATGCGAACTTTTTAAACAATAACCCTTCCACAGCATTGGCACAGTTGTCTTCAATAAGAAATATGTGGACAACCGGGTATCCCTTTATTGCAAGCTATAATGTTATGGAAGCATCTCCTTTGTTTGATGAAACGGACAGAAAGCAGATTGTATCTGCGTTTTATTTGACCTATGAAGCAAACTCCCATGACCCGTATCTTAATACTGCTCCGGCAACCGGAGCGCGATATAATCATGACATTTTCCCGGCGCTTTCCGTGATGTTCGGATCGTCATATTTTAATCGTTATTACGATTTACCGGAAACCAAAGGTTGGTATGACATGGGAGAACGCATATTCAAAGGTAACACGTCTAATATTAACCTTGATGAAGGCTCGGACTATCTTATGCACGTTCCTACCGTCACATTAGAATATGCACTGGCAACCGGTGACCATCGTTTCTTAGTTAAAGGCTTAAGACCTAGCGCAGATTTGTATGTGATGATGATTGACAACTTAGGTACTATGTCAGGTGGCGGCGATGTCTATCCCTTCGGTCGTAGCAGTGCATACTCCTGGGATCATTCACAAGTTCTAAATGCTGCTTCTTGGATTTTCAATGATCCTTCATACCGAATCATGCTTGAACGAGCCAAAATGGGACCTTTTGACGGACAAAAGATGCCTGACCTTGATTTTCCTTTCCACAGATATTTGGCTGATGAATCCGCCGGTTCTGAGATTACAGGTGAGCATCCCATGGTGCAAGCATATCCTGTAGAAAAAGGAGTTTATGATGATCTTTTTAAGGATGATCCCGGTCAAGTTTTGGATGTTGCTATAGAGAATGCATTTCATAAGCTTGCTTTCAGAAAAGGGTATGACAATGAGGATTCATACTTGATGTTAGACGGTTTTTCCGCAGGTAGACACGGTCACATGGATGGAAACACCATTATAAAATACAGTGCTAACGGGCGAATATTTATAGACGACCGTGACTATATTGAGAATTCTCCGAAATATCATACGGGATTGTTGGTTATACAAGACGGAAAGCAAGAAGCAAAACCACCCCTTACAGCTCTTGAGTGGGCTGCGGACGCAGGCGGGACGGGCATAAGCAAAAGCACGATTCCAAATTACAACGGAACTGATTGGACTCGTACTATTATCAACCCCGGAGGAAGGTTCTTTATAATCTACGATGACCTTTTGGTGAACAAAGAGGGTAAATACATATTTGAAAATACATGGCAGACTCTCGGAGACGCAAAAATACAAGATGACGGTTTTCAAGTATCACAACAAGGTGTGACCATGAGGCTTTTAAGCCTTGATGAGACGGATTTACTTGAATATGAAAGATACGGACACTTCATAAAGTATTGGAAAGCTTCCTATCCATATCCATATGCCGACGAAGAGCATGTGCTCCGTGAAGTCAAGAATGAAAGGGAATACGAAGAAGGAGATTCCAGTCGGTTTATCAATGTTTTGTCCAGCGCAAAAGAGGATGAATTATCGGTGAATGCAAAACGGTTAGATGACCAAACCGTTTTTATAGAAGATGACGGGCAGCAGTGGTACGCTTTTTGGGGGAATATTTCAACGGAAAATTTTGAGTCCGACGGAAAATTCCATTTGGTAAGTAATGAAGAAATATTGGCTGTGGAAGTAACACAAGCCCGTGTTGGTAATAAAGAGTTTAAGTTTCATGAAGCTGTCATAATGAAAGTTGATGTGACAAAAGGTACATGGGAAGCATTCGGTTTGGTTGGCGGACTGACCCGCTACGACGATGACGGTAATCCGATTGGAGTACATGCCAATGAAAGGGGCAGCTTATCTATAGATAAGGAAATGATCGAAGAAATACAGCAAGCTTTTAATAGTCGGGGGGAGGGGACATTGCTGAAAAATCCGGATGATCAGACAATCAATTTTATAGACCGGTGGACTCTTGAAATGGACTTTGAAAAGATAATCACCGCGTCTTCAAAGGCAGATGTGGATGGAGACGGACATTTTGACCTTCTGTTAGGAGGTGCCAACGGAATTGTTCAGGTGATTAATGCTGAAGGTGAGCTTATGTGGACATACAGCGGCAGAGGCAGAGTGAATGAAGTCACCTGTCAATTAGTAAATGGAGAGCCGGTTGTTTTCATAGCAACAGAAGACTGGTTTGTATATGTGATTGACAGCCAAGGCAATGAATTATGGAGAGTTTTGATCCCCAACGATAGTGCAAGAAGAGAAAGTAAAGGAAACCTGCTTGGTGTGACCAATGTTAAAGTGGCTCATATCAACGGACAAGATGAAGATCCTTGGATTATGGTGGGAACACAGTTCAGATATATTTACGGGTACAACCTAAGCGGCCAAAAAGTATATGAGGATATAGGGTACTGGTATGGGATTGAGGACACGGCATTCCTTGATCTTAACGGGGATGGAAAGGATGAAGGTGTGATCGCACTGGAATATTATTATTACAATATTCTGGATAACGGAACACTTCTGAGATTCGGTGGCACTAAGTTTCCGGGGCCGGGATTCAAAGTGGTTGAAGGTCTTGACAGTTGGAGCGGAGGCGACGGAGCAATGGCTGTATACGGAACCAAGCAAAACAGGGTGCACCTGATCATACATGACGGGAATTACAAGGAACTGTGGTATTTAAATGTGGGCGGTGAAGTAAATGAGATATTACCGGGAGACTTTGACAACGATGGAGTGGCCGAAATTCTTGTTGCTTCAGACGGTTTTTATTTGTATTGCATCAACCCGAACGGGCTAGCCCGATGGAAAACAATGCTCGGTGATCGGGTGCTAAAAGTGGACACTGTTAAGACCAAAGACGGAGTGAATTATCTTGCAGTAACGGACAATGGTACTTTATACCAATTGAATGCTGATGGGAAAATCATTTCAAAAGACGTTTTCGACGGATTGATACAAGACGTTCATGGAGGCACTAAAGCCGGTGAGGCATGGGTGGTGCTGGAGGATGGACGTGTTTACAAAATGAAGTAAGGGCAAACTAAACAACACGACAATGATTTAAAAGAGAGCTTCCTGTCTTCAATGAGATAGGAAGCTCTCTTTTTTAATTTGGAATGAATCGAGTCATGGTTCCATATTGATAGGAATCAAAGAGGTTTTATATTTCCTTTACCTAGGTATCCATTTCATCATCATTGTAATGATCTAGAAAATCCTCAAGACTTATACCGGCTATAAACACATCAGTTGAAAGAAATATGTTTTCTACGTTATATTTATTAAGTAGGGCTATAACTTTTGAGCTAGAATAAAGAATACCGGGTACCGCCTCTAATACCTAAAAGTCTTCTGCAATCTAACCTGGTAATGATATAATTTAGTTTACGTACATAATATTATCATAGCACCAAACCTGAATAAGGTGAACCCGATAATCACCATCGATGGAAAAGTTAAGTTAGCAGACAGGTCAGGCATTCATCCTAAATATTAACAGTTGCGTTCATTGCAACCACATCCGTTTTATGGTATGATTAACTTGCCTTATAGATAAACCATATAGTTTGGAGGATCGTATCTTATGAACGCACAAAAAATGCTTTTTGACGCCATGTTGGGAATTTATGATGACGTCACTGCAATGGTGACAGAAAAAGGCGAGACGATCATACCGGAAAAAGGCCATGTCTTGTATAGCCAATACACCGGATTGTATTATGCGGAACTGTATGTCAATAATCGATTTGACAACCCCTATTATTTAAAACCTCATATCTTGGAGCAAGCCGTCAAGTGCTGGGAATTCTTTTACAGCTTGACCGATGAAGACGGTAAAACTCGTTTGGTTACCTATGATAACGATTGGGGTTTGTGTGTAGATGAATGGGGCGTATTCCACTGGATGAATTCTTTGGAAATGTTGAAGGATTATTTGGATGATGAAATCAAGAAAAAATGGAGCGATCGAATCGATGCCATCATGATCAAAAACATCATTCCGGGCATCAAGGGGCAGCTTTCCAGCAACAAATTCCGCTATGATGTGGCACAGCATGAAGTTTCGAATCATTTTTGCTGGCATGTTGTTGCAGCATACCGCTATGGCATGCTTCGAGGGGATCGAGATGCCATGGATGCAGCGGAAGAAATCATGAACATGATTGCCGACGGGCAGACTTTGTCCGGAACATGGTACGAAGGAAAGACATTGGTATCAAAATATGCCACTGTTACCATCGGTGCATTATCTAAATACTATTTCCTGTCCGGGAATGAAAAGGTATTGAACGCTTTAAGAAAATCTCTTTCTTACATATCAAAACTCATGTATCCTGATTTTTCGGTTTCAGGAGCCATTGATACGAGAAATCGGTACTCTAAAACATTTGCTCCGATGAATTTCCCTGCAGCCTATTCTTTATTTTGTGAAGGGGATGAAGTGGTCTCCACCTTTGTTACTGCCATATGTAACCTGTTAAAAGGAAAGCGATTTGTCGGAAGCACACAAGGGATTGCCATGCTGGTGGAAAATTACCGTCATATCAAAGATGATTTCCATGTTCACCCGGTGGAAAAGTTCACATTGTACAAAGAAACGGTGCGCATACCGGAAGAAAAGGTATTGATTTTAAAAGACGGAAAATGGGTTGTGGATATGTGTTGTCAAACGGTGAAGATGTTTGGTAGCCGTTGGATTCTGGAACGGCAAAACCTTTTTGGTGTGTACCATGATGACAGCGGACTGTTTATCGGGGGAGGCCATTCCATTGCACAACCTCAGCTATCTTGTTTTAATGTCATATCTGCAGGAAAACTGTATTACACCCATGATGAAGGTGAACTGACCAATGCCAATAACGGTATGAATTTGGTGTACGGCGGCAGGAAGTGCAACATCCGATTTATATTTGAAGGTGATGCTTTGAAAATAAATTACAAAATAGAAGGGTTAACACCTACCGAACGGGCTTATGTCAACATTCCGCTGTATGTATCTCTAAACGAACCGATCCAAGTCAACGGAAATGAAGTAACTTTAAAAACCGACCCGGTAGCCTACGGCATACCGGAAAACGGTTCTGTGGAAATCAAGGGAAGAACCATATCATTGTCTTGTGAAGGGGTTTTGAGTTATCCGCTCCTTCCATATAACTCTTACATCGTCAATCATGAGAAATCTTTTGAAGAAACATTTGCCATTATCACTTGTGAATTTGAACACAATATGAGTGAGCTTACGGTTACAGTCCGGTAAAACCGGATCCGAACAAGGAGGATTAAAATGGGTATTGGACAAATAGTGATGGAAATACCACCGTCAGCGCAAAACCCCAGAAACAGCGAAGGTTCATTTCTAACATTGCAAGACGGTAGAATATTATTTTGTTACTCTAAATTTATCGGTGAATCCGGACACGACGATGCAAAGGCATGCATCGCCGCCAGATTCTCAGAAGATGAAGGTTACACATGGACGGATGATGAAATTTGGTTCTCTCCAGATGAGTTCAATGCTTTGAACATTATGAGTGTATCTTTGGTTCATTTACCGGATGGGGATATCGGGTTGTTTTTTATTATTCGATACGGGTGGCATGACACGCGGCCATATTTGTTCCGATCCAAGGATCAATGCAAAACATGGGAAAAACCTGTTTGCTGTGCAAAAGGTCCCGGATATTATGTTTTGAACAATGACCGTGTTTGTGTAACAAGCCAAGGACGTATTATAGTTCCCACAGCCTATCACAGGATGAGAGGCGATGATCAAATCAAGTGGAATTCCTTTGACGGGAGAGGCATACCGGTGTGCTTTTATTCGGATGACAGTGGTGTAACATGGAAGGAATCGGAGAATTATGCCTATGTATCCGTCCCGGGCTCAAGAAGCGGTTTGCAGGAACCGGGGGTTGTGGAACTATCTGAAAATGTTCTGTGGCAATGGTTTAGAACGGATTTAGGGTGCCAATACCAGTCTTTTTCAATTGATAACGGTTTGACATGGAGTGTACCTGCACCTTCTTTGTTTACAAGCCCTGTTTCCCCTATGTCGGTAAAGCGGATCAAAGACCATGATTTGCTTGCGGTATATAATCCTACACCTCGATACAACGGGAGGGTGATATCCGGTGCAGGGGACAGGACACCATTGATATGTACCGTTTTCAATGATAAAAGTCTAAAGCCCGGAAAACCGGTTGTCATTGAAGATGACTTTAATTCCGGATATTGCTATACAGCTGTACATTTTGTTAAAGATGCCGTTTTATTGGAGTATTGCGCCGGAAGTACGGCTGACAAAGGATGTTTGAATCGATTGCATGTCAGAAGAATTCCTTTGGATGAGTTATATAAGAAAGTGGAATGACTTTAAAAAGTCAACAGAGAAAGGAGAAGCGACAATTCTATTTGTAATTAAGGTCGCAAAAAATTATGAAAATCATTGGTACCAAACTAAATTTTGAAAGAGAACCCTTTAAAGCACCCTTTGGGTTTAAGGGGAAATATTTGTACTCATTATGGCAAATTGTCGTAGAATTAGAAAGTAAAAATGGAAACACCGGGTTGGGTGTAGGGGTTCAAAGTGTTTTATGGTCGGACTCCAATGTGTTTTCCCAATTCTCCCCGGAGGGTGGAAATGCAGTTATGTTCTTGTTGACCGAATATGCTTTAAAGCATTGCGCGGACGTAGAGTGGGAAACCCCGGTGGAGCTATTGGATTATTTATATCCTAAGGTGATCGAATACGGTAAGAAATTAACATCGGATTCCATGCGAGACACATTTGCGTTAAATGCTTTGGTGCCGGTGGATTTGGCGGCATGGCAACTGTATGCCGCAGAGAAAGACATAACAAACTTTGATGACATGATTGGCGAACTATACCAACCTGCATTAAGTACAAAGCACGAACAACTGGCTTGTATCCCTTTGGTCAACTATTCATTGAGTGATGAAGATATATTGGACCTGGTGAAAAACGGATATTTCTTCTTTAAAATTAAGGTAGGGAATGATCCGGACAAAGACGGTTCCGTGGAAAAGATGTTGGATTGGGACAAAAAGAGGATCAAGCAAATTCATGAATTGTTAAAGGACATCGAAATTCCTTGGACTAGTGACGGTTATATTCCATACTATTTGGATGCCAATGGAAGGTATCCGAACAAACATGTCTTAAAGGACTTTTTGGATTATGCCGATTCCATAGGAGCCTTAGAGCGGATCATCATATTTGAAGAGCCTTTCCCGGAAGAATACAAGGAAAACATCAGTGATTTGCCGGTTCGAATTGCAGCCGATGAAAGCGCACACACAGTAAAGGACGTTTTGGAACGAATCGAATTAGGTTATAAAGCGGTGGCTTTAAAACCCATTGCAAAAACATTGAGTATGAGTTTACAAATAGCGAAAGTATGTAAAGCAAATCATATTCCTTGCTTTTGCGCGGATTTGACGGTTCCTCCGGTGATGGTTGAATGGAACAAGTGCGTAGCCGCTCGATTGGATCCTTTACCTGGAATGAAGATCGGTGTTTTAGAAACAAACGGGCATCAAAATTATAAGAATTGGGATTTGATCACACAATACCATCCTTATCCGGATAGTGTTTGGGGAACCCAAAAGGCCGGTTTGTTCTCTTTGAACCATGACTTTTATGAGAAAAGCGGAGGAATTTTCAAGAAGGTTTCTCATTACGAGAAGCTGTTGTAAATAAAGGATCATACCGCCTTGTGACAGAAGCTTTTCGGTGAAGTTACAAGGTGGTCTTTTATAAAGGAGGTGTTTTTTACTTGAAAAAGCAGATCATTTCCTTCGGGTTGATTTTTATAATGATTCTATCAACTTCATGTGTCAGTGAGTCGATCGGACAACCCGAAGTAACAACTACCCTGGAAACGACAAAAGAGCAAACAACCACCGAAGCTAAAACGGAGACAACAAAAGCGGTAACCACCAAAGCTCAAACGACCGTAAAACCGGTTGAAGAAGCAAACAAACCTTTTTCCAGCACATTCTTCACTGATATAGTGCTGACCAATATTCAAAACAATTGCGAAGCATTTCCGGAGTTCAAGGAAAAGCAAAAAGAGGTTATGAATCAAGCGGAAAAATACATGGAAATTACTCGGGACCAGTTATGGAATTTGGTGTTTCCTCCGGAGTTAGAACGTTCCTGGATGGTATTGTCCGATGGTATATGTCCTTCCTGCAAGGATCCTGTGGTGATGTATGATTGGATCATCGATCCTGTTGAGCACCCTTGGAAATTGCAATGCCCCCATTGCGACGAATTGTTTCCCAAAAATGATTTTTATGCATATTACCAATCCGGGATGGATAACAGCGGTCGATTCTCCTACGACAGGGCGAATGGGGATTTGCTGATTAACGAAGAAACCGGGAAGGGTAAATTCGGCGTGGATGACGGAAGAGGCTTTGTGCAAGACAATCGGAATTTCCGCTTCATTGCCACCTATTTGGTATATGGACAGTGGAAAGAGGTTATCCTGGATGCCATAAAGTGCTTGTCCGAAGCATATATATACACCCAAGACACGGAATACGGTGTCAGAGCTTTGATTTTACTGGATCGTTTGTCGGATTTTTGGCCGGAATACGATTACAACAAGCAAGGGTGGTTGTATGAAAAAATCGGTACATGTGCCGGATATATTTCATACCGCATCGATGCGGCTTTCGAAGTATATGACTTGGCCATTTCTTACGATAAAGTAAAAGAAGTGATTTTTAAAGACCCGGATGTGTGTAAATTTTTATCTGAAAAAGCCATGCTAACAGGAGTAAAAAACACCAAGAAAACGCCGGAGAATGTGAAAAAGAACATCGATGATCGTTTATTAAGCGATTCTGCTGCAAGCACAGCGAAAATCCAATGTAATCCGCCTTACACCGATCTCGCCGTTGTAATGTGTAAAGCGGTTTTGGATTGGCCGAACAATCAAGGAATGTTGAACTCGCAAATATGGAGTATCATCACCAACCATACAAGATTTGACGGAATGACCGGGGAGAGCGGACTGGCCGGTTATGCCACAATGGGTAAAAGTGCCATCGCTCAATTATGTAATTTGTTTGTATATGCCGACCCGGATTTTGTGAAAACCATGTACTCCCGTAGCAAAAGCCTTTATGATGCATACCGTTTTCACGTTGATCTTCATTGTGTGGACAAATACTATCCGCTTTTAGGTGACACTTCCTACTTCGGTCATGATTGGGATCATTACCCCAACTTCCAAGAGGGAGCGGAAAATTTGATGTTGTATGAACTATATGAAGTCACTGGAGATGAAGATTTGCTCAAAGCAATTTATCAATCCAATAATGACAAGACTCAAGGATGCTTTTTATTGTTTCCCGGTTTACCGGATATACAGAAACGCTATGACCGGATCAATCAAGCTGTAAAGGACGGAAGGGCTTTTGTGTTGGACAGTGTCAGGAAAGACAAATACCAAATGGCCGTTCTTCGAACCGGCACGGGGAAAGACAAAACCGAAGTGTGGATTAATTTCGGAACCAATAAAACATCTCATGTTCATGGTGACGGGATGAATATAGGGATCTATTACAAGGACGCCGATTTGATGCCGGACAACGGATATCCGAATGTTGCATACGGAGGAGGGTGGAGTTCTCCACAAGTGGCTTGGACCACCGGGACATTGTCTCATAATGTGGTTTCCTTTAATAACCAAGGGCATAGCAGAACAAACGGAAGAATATCCCTTTGGTCTATAGGAGATGCATTCAAAGTGTTCCGGGCTAATGCCACCGGAACTTTTCCCAATGTAAAAAAATATGAACGGTCTTTGGCTTTAGTGGACATCACCGATCAAAGCGCTTATGTAGTGGACGTTTTCCGAGTAGGTAACGGGCCTTCCGGAACCTATGAAAAATATTCTCGGAGCAATATCGGTGAAATGACAATAAGTGGTGTAAAGTTCATCGATGTGAAAAAACCATACCCTGCAGGAACATTTTTGGAGAATTTCAAACAAAGCATACGACTGGATGCAGTATGGGAAGCCGATTGGGCCGTTGAAGATTATTTTGACGTCATTGAATACGGAGAAGATATGCATCTTCGTTTGATTGATTTGACAGTAGGTGAAAAGGTCTTCGTATGCGATACATGGCTGCCTCCGGCATATCAAATGAGTTCATCCGGTCACGAGGGCTTCATGTTGCCTACTGTGATTACTTCCAAAACTGCAACACAAGGCGAATCCGTGGCATTTGTCAGTATATTGGAGCCTTATTCGAAAGAACCTCAAATTACTCAAGCCAAACGGTTAAACTGTTCCGTGACACAGGACTACAAGGAGAGGGATACCAATGTTGCCCTTGAAGTCAAAACTGTAAACGGTGCTACTGATGTTGTGATTCTTTTGGATCCGGATGTCACGGAGGGTAAAACGGTGGAAGTTCCCACCGACTGTGGCATGATACAAACTGACGCTCAAAGCTGTCTGATCCGCTATGATGCATCGGGACAACCGATGATGATCAGGGCGTCCAAGGGAACTTTTGTGAAAATAGGTGATCAAGAGTATATGGTTAATAAAACGGATGAACCGACGGAATTTGACTTGAAATAATGCGGATAAACATTCGTAATATTATGCTATAATAAAAGTTAAGGTGACATTATTTAGACTCACCGAAATATATTGGTTGTAAACGGTGAGTTTTTCTTTTCGTATAGAAGAAGGAGGCCATATGAATCCACTATTTAAGAAAACGATATCAATCGTTCTTGTTTTTATGTTATTACTTTCTGTATCTTGCACTCAATCACAACAAGATCCTCAGCAGACAAGTAAAACCACTCAAAAAGAAACTACAAAGAAGACGGAGTCCACAACTGCTTCAACAAGCAAAGTCGAAACAGTCAAAATAAATCCCGGAGAAAACGTGATACCTATATCCAGTACATTCTATTCTAAAACCATTTTAGATACCATTGAACAAAACTGTAATGATTTCATAGAATTCAAAGCCGCCAAGAAAAATGTCATTGCAGCTGCAAAACCGTACATGGAAATGGAATATGACGAACTGTGGAACATGATATACGGACCGGAGCTGGATCGGTCGTGGATGGTATTATCCGACGGAATATGCCCAAGTTGCAGGCAACCGGTAATCATGTACGATTGGGTGATCAACCCCCAATTAAATCCATGGAAATTGCAATGTCCCAAATGTAAGGAACTGTTTCCGAAAAACGATTATGAAGCCTATTATAAATCCGGTTTGGACAACGCCGGAAGATTTTCTCATGACTTGGCTGACAAAAGTCTGCTCTACAATGTGGAAACCGGAAATAAAGAGGATAAGTTCGGTGTAGATGACGGAGAAGGTTACATAGAAGACGGTAAGACATTCCGCTTCATCCAAACCTATTTGGTATATGGCCAGTGGAAGAGACTTATACTCGATGCCGTCAAGAAGTTGTCGGATGCCTATATCTATACTCGGGAAACCGAATACGCCGTCCGTTCATTAATTCTGTTGGATCGCCTGGCGGATTTTTGGCCGGAATACGATTACAATGAACAAGGGTGGTTGTATGAGCAGATCGGAACATGTGCCGGTTATTTGTCCTACCGAATTGATGCCGCCTTTGAAGCATATGACATGGCAATGGCTTACGACAAGGTGGTAGAGGTTTTGTTCATGGAACCTTTTATTTGCGAATACCTTTCAGCAAAAGCCAAGATCACCGGGGTTCAAAACCCCAAGTCCACGGCTTATGATGTGAAGAAAAATATCGATGAACGTATTTTAAAAGATACAGCAAACAACCAGGCAAAAGTCTTAAGTAATGCACCGTACACAGAGTTGGCGGTGATGGCTTGTTTGGGCGTATTGAACTGGGAGCAGAATCAAGAGATACTCGAGGACACCATTGCCGACATTATCACCACCAACACCAAATATGACGGGATGACCGGTGAAAGCGGTTTGAACGGATATGCCACCATGGGTAAAAGTGCCATTGCAAAGATGTGTAACTTGTTTACCCAGGCCGATCCGGACTTTATTAAAAAAATGTATGAAAAAGAACCGAAATTGTATGATGCTTATCGATTCCACATTGATCTTCGTTGTGTGAATAAATATTATCCTATTCTTGGAGATACGAGCTATTTCGGCTCCGGTGTATCGAAATATCCGGACAGCGGAGGGCTGGAAAACCTGATGCTATACAAGCTGTATGAGCTCACAGGTGACGAGGATTTGATCAGGGTCATTTATATGAACAACGGTTATCAGGGAAGAGGAGCCTTTATACAATTTATAGGATTAGATGGCATCAAGGAAAAGGTGGAAACCATTGATAAGATCGGAAAGGCAAGCCCTACTTCCAGAATCGATCTGGACAGCATTCGAAAGGACGAGTATCAAATTGCCGTGTTAAGAGCCGGAGAAGCGCCGGATTCCACGGAGGTCTGGGTCAACTTCGGTACCAATAAAACATCCCATAGCCACGGAGATGGGATGAATATCGGTATCTATTACAAGGATGCAGATCTCATGCCGGACAATGGATACCCCAATGTAAGCTACGGAGGTGGTTGGAACTCGGATGTAGTCAGATGGTTCACCGGAACTGCATCTCATAATGTAGTCGCCTTTAACAATCAAAGGCAATCCAGGGCAAACGGAACCATCACATTATGGTCCATGGCGGATATTGCCAAAGTATTTCGAGCCAATGCCCCCGGCACATTTTCCGGAGTAAAAAAATATGAAAGATCCTTGGCTTTGGTAGAGATCAACAACCAAAGCAGTTATGTATTGGATGTATTCAGAGTTGGAAACGGGCCGGCCGGGTCTTATGAAAAATACAACCGGAGCAACATCGCTAACTTAAGTACACAAGGGCTAAACTTGATGCAAACAAAACGGGAATATCCCGCAGCCATCTATATGGATCATTTCCAAGAAAGCATAAAGCACGACGATGTGTGGATTGCCGATTGGGCATTAACCAACCATTTTAACGTATTTAACTATGCTTTTTCCGTCCACTTGAAGATGATGGATATGACACGAAATGAGAATGTGTTTATTTGTGATACTTGGTTGCCTCCCTCCATGACTTTAAAATCCCAAGGACACGAAGGCTTTCAATTACCCGGTATTGTTACCGAACGTACGGTGGAAGAAGGGGAAGTGGCTACATTCGTATCCGTGTTGGAGCCTTATTCAAAAGAGTCCAAGGTCGTTTCTACACAAAGACTGTCTTGTGTATCTTCGGACAACACCGATTATGATGAAAATGTTGCAGTGACAGTGGAAACCTATAAGCAAAAAAGAGATATCGTCATTTTGTTGGATGGTGATCTGAGTCAAGAGAAGCGGGATGTAACGGTGGATAGTGAGATTGGTGATATCAAGACCAATTGCCAATTTTGCTTAATTCGATATGACGAACAAGGCACCATAGAATTAATCAGAGCATCAAAAGGTGACTATGTCCAGATAGACGGTGAACGATTTGAAGTGGAAAACACCGACGAAGTCACAGTTTTTGATTTTAGTGAATGAGCATTCAAAGGAGGACAATAGAATTTTATGAAACGACCATGGAAAAAGGGAATAGCTGTTTGGCTTTTGGTCATGATTGTTCTTTCAATGACAGCATGCAGTCAAACCGGTGGAGAACAACCTGTAGAAACAACAGCACTTGTTACCACTGTGAAAGAAACAACAAAAAAGGCTGAAAGCATCACAGTCACTGATGCCGAGCCGGTTCAAACAGATTCTGTGGTACCCATATCCAGCGTTTTCTATTCTGAAAGGGTATTGGACATCATTGATAAAAACGCTTCGGAGTTGCCGGAATTTAAAACAGCAAAGCAAATTGCCGTTTTGGCTGCTAAAAAGTTCACGGATATCAGTTACGATGATTTATGGAATATGGTATTCGGGCCGGAACTTGAGCGTTCCTGGATGGTGAAGTCCGACGGCATTTGCCCGGATTGTGAAAAGCCTGTTTTGATGTACGACTGGGTGATCAATGTATATACACACCCATGGAAGCTCAAATGCCCCAAGTGTGAATCCTTGTTTCCTAAAAACGATTTTTACGCCTATTATCAATCCGGCCTAGACAAAAGCGGAAGATTCGATCCGGATTTAGCAGATAAAGATTTATTGTACAATGCAGAAAGCGGGGACAAGAATGATAAATTCGGCGTGGATGACGGTTCCGGATATGTGCAAGACGGGCAGACATATCGTTTTATTTCAACTTATCTGATCAAAGGGCAATGGAAATCCGTCATTATAAATGCCATTAAGACTCTATCCGATGCATATGTGTACAGCCGGGACACTGAATACGGTGTGCGGACACTTATTTTACTGGATCGTTTGGCTGATTTTTGGCCGGAGTTCGATTACTGGACCCAAGGCTGGATGTATGAGAGTTTAGAATCCAACCAAGGTTACATATCCTACAATATCGACAGTGCTTTTGAAATATATGAATTGGCCATGGCGTATGACAAGGTTATAGAAGTATTATACAAAGACCCTAGGGTTTGCGAATACCTGTCTGAAAAGGCTGCGCAAACCGAGAACCCTAACAGCAAGAAGACACCGGAGCAAGTAAAAAAAAATATCGATGACCGTTTCCTGAGGAACTCCATTGCCAATCCTCAAAAATATTGGAGCAACCCTCCACATACTGATTTGGCTTTGTTCACTTGTCGTGCCGTGTTAGATTGGGAAAATGATAAAGAAGTTTTGATGGATGACATTGCCGAAATCATCATTAAGAATACCAAATATGACGGTATGACCGGTGAAAGCGGCATGAGCGGTTATGCCACCATGGGGAAACACGCTATTGCACAACTATGCAATTTGTTTTACCAAGCCGACCCGGATTTTATTGAAAAGATGTATGAGCGTTGCCCCAAACTATATGATGCGTATCGTTTTCATATTGATCTGTTTTGTGTTAACAAATATTATCCTGTATTAGGAGATGATTCCTACTTTGGGATGATATCCGGCGTGTACCCGAACAGCGGAGGGGTACAGAATTTGATGCTATACAAAATGTACCGGTTGACAGGTGATCCGGATTTGATCAAGGTGTTGTATAGAGGAAACGGATTTCGATCGAAAGATGCTTTTAAAAGTTTTGGGTACTTGGATGGTATCAAAGAGATCATGGCGGAAATCGATGCCGTAATCAAAAAGGAAGGCTTTGAGATAAAGCTGGACAGTGTAAAAAAAGACGAATACCAAATAGCGGTATTAAGAACGGGTAGCGGGCAGGACAGAACCGAAGTGTGGTTTAATTTCGGTACCAACAAAACTTCTCATGACCATGGAGACGCTATGGTTTACGGTATTTACCACTTGGATGCCGATATGATGCCGGACAATGGTTATCCCAACGTAGCATACGGAGACGGTTGGCGTTCCGACGTGGTGGTATGGAATCGGGTTTCACAAGCTCACAACACCGTTGCATACAACAAAAGCAACCAACCTCGTGGCAATGGAACGGCAACATTATGGTCCATAGGAGATCAGTTTAAGGTCATAAGAGCCAATCAGCCTAATACATTTCCGAACGTGAAAAAGTTTGAACGCTCTCTTGCATTGGTGAACATCAACAAAGTCAACACATACATATTGGATGTGTTCAGGGTAGGGGACGGACCGGCGGGATCCTATGAAAAATATAGCCGAAGCAATATCGGTGACATGACAACGACCGGGTTGACATTAGAAGGTACCACAAGAGAATATCCGAAATATGTGTATATGGATAATTTTAAGGAAAGTGTTAAAACCGATGATGTGTGGACCGTGGATTGGGCGATCACCAACGAATTACGTCAATTTACATACGGTAACAACATGCATTTGAAAATGGTCGATTTGTCACAAGGTGAAAGAGTCTTTACAAGTAATACTTGGTTGCCTCCTTCCATGTCCATGAAGTCCCAAGGTCATGAAGGTTTTCAACTGCCCACCGTCATCACCGAAAAGACATTGGAACAAGGAGAGGTTGCAACATTCGTCAGTGTCATGGAGCCTTATGCACGAGGTGTCTCTCATGTTAAAAGTGCAAAGCGGTATCCTTGCATCTCTGCAAAAGACGGGTTGGAATATGATTCGAATGTGGCGGTAGCGGTAGAAACCACAGACGGCTATACTGATGTGGTAGTTCTATTGGATCCGGATGTTCCCGTGCATTTTGATATGTCCTTTGAAACTGATTTCGGAACATTGGAAACCGACAGTCAATCCTGTTTATTAAGGTTTGATTCGGAAGGGAACCTGAAATTGATTCGTGCCTCCAAAGGCACTTATGTGAGAATTGGGAAAGAGGAATACATTGTAGAAGACAAGGATGAAATTACAGAATATGATTTTTAAAGATATTTAACCATAGAAGAGGCAATCTTGTTATTCAACTTGGATTGCCTCTTTTTGCTTTAGAAAAGGAGTTTAAAATCAAATGGATGCAAAAACAATCCTTGATAAAATGGAAAAAGGTTCATCGATCTGTTCTTCCGGCATCAATAAGTCCCTCTATTTAAATATTATAGAGAGAGTCATTGACCTGTACACCCCGGAATACTTATGGCGCATGGCTCAAGGAGAGATCGACTTTGTGATCTGTATCGGTTTGCGTGCCGCCGGAGCAATTTCTTACCTTCAATCAGAAGAAAGGCGCCCGGAGCTGTATGATCTTTGGTTGGCCTTGATGCAAAAAAGCTGTGATCAATTTTCCATAGTTTATGATCATGCTGAATATGATTTGGCTGTCAAGGAAGTCATGATCGGATTTAAGCTAATGAAAAATAAAATACCGGAAGGCGACTATATAGCGCTGTTCCAAAAACTAAAGTCCATTGATCCTCACAAGACATATCACTGCATTATGGGAAAAAATCACGATGAGAGTAAGCTGTGCAATATGACCGTATATAACGCGGCGGGAGAGTACTTACGGGAAACTGAGGACATGACAGACATAAAAGCCTATTTTGATGAGCATATGCCTTGGGCAGTGGGGAGATTTGATCAAAACGGCATGTGGGAATGTAATGATCAAGCCATGCTGTATGATTTGACTACTCGATGTCAATTTTCCGTGATGATGCATTACGGTTATGAGGGACCTTACAAAAAAGCCATCGATGAAGGCTTGTCCAAAGGTGGCATGATGACTTTGTTAATGCAATCGGCTGCATTTCAATTACCCTACGGAGGCCGTAGTAATCAATACTTATTCAATGAAGCCTTGGTGGCATCTTGTTGTGAGTACGAGGCGACACGATATATGAAAGCCGGCCGTCCGGTGTTGGCAGGCATGTTTAAGCGATGTGCCCATAAAAGTGCCCAAACCGTTTATCAAAGGCTGATGGAGTCTGATACGCCTAATCATATTAAAAACTATTTCGATGCATCTGAGGCTTTTGGAATCGACGGATACGGAACTTTTCACAGGTACTTGATTACCGTCGCTGTTTTCATCGGTTATGGCTTCTTGTTTGCAGATGAATCCGTTCAAGAGCATGCTTGTCCTTGTGAAATCGGAGGATATGTGCTGGAAACATCGGATCGGTTTCATAAAGTCTTTGCAAATTGTGTAGGTCAATCCGTTGAAATAGAAACCGGAGCGGATCAACGATACGATTCAACCGGTCTTGGCCGCTATCATAAAGCAGGTTTTCCCATTGATTTGGCTCTTTCACTACCCATGACAGCACACCCGAAGTATCGCCTACCGGGGGAATTGGTCAGAAAAAATGTTTCCATATGCTCCGGTGTACGATGTAAAGATGGGAGAACAGTTCGTATATCCGATTTAGAGAATAATCTCAAAACTTTAACGAACGTGATCCGGGAAGATGAACTGTCTGTGAGGTTTACGATCGAATATCGCTCCGGAGATGAGGGAAGACAGTTACATATCAAAGAAGAATATACCATTCAAAAAGAAGGAGTGTTTATTGAAGCAAATTGCTATAACGAGGATGTGGCGTCTATGGTTTTCACCGTTCCGCTTTTTGTTACCAACGGAAAAGACAGCTCCAATATCATGATATCGGATTCCGAAAAAATCGTTACCGTTTCCATAGGAGCATACCAATATTTAGCCCAAAGCGATGGTAGTGCCGTAATCCATACTGAGAAAACTGCAAACAGAAACGGAATTTACCGAACAGTTGATTATGAAAAACCGGGTAAATATATAAAGGTGCATTTATGTATGCAATAAAAATGATGGAACCTGTCGTTGGAAAAAGAAAATAGATAAAGGGTTGCTTTACGGCAACCCTTTTTGCGTACCATTTTGAAATGTTTTTATTCTCTCAAGATTAATTTAGCACCGGGATCATAGTCTGTAAATGCAGGATTGTTATATATTTTATCAATGATCTCTTCCAGTCCGGCACTATACAATTGACTGATATACTGTTGCCATTCCGTATTGAAGTCGGCGATTTCACCTGCTAAGGCGCGATTGATGAAGTCGTTTACAACGGTATTGATCTCGGGATGCGCAACTACCAAGTCGGTATACTCCTTATATAGTTCGGTTCCCATATACACTTCGCTTACATACTTTGTAGGATGTAGTACATATTTGTTCAGCAAATCTTTGACATACATCCAAGCTCTAAAGTGCCAATTGTTATAAACTTCCGCATCACGGATGAATTCATTCACCGGAGAAGGAGTGTAAATAAACTGAAATACCGAAAGGTTTCCTCTGTATTTTGGATCCAAATCGGCCGCCGGTGTGGGGATCATGGTGCTTACATAAGGCTCCCCGGCCCATTTAAAGTGAACTCCTTCTATCCCGTAGCGGTACCTGATAAAGTTTTCATAACTGTTAAACAAGGTATATTGTTGTATTTGACAGATTCTCTGGAGCTTTGCATCGGATACTTGTTCTCCGATCATATAGACTCTCCAACTGCCGACACCGAACGGATCAATGTTGTATGTCTTGTTGTTTGCATGACCTTCCGGGCCTGAAAACATTGGACCTACCACGAACCGTGCGTTAGGATCACTTTGCAATAAATAGTTCATAGGTGCATATTGTTGATTGGCAGCTGTAGCCATGCCGGTTACCGTAACACCACATACAGACATGATACCGTATTTTCCTGTAGCTGATGCGGTGGAATAGTTTGTGACCCAATTTCCTGTCCGATCAAGGGATACCATATAACCTTTGGTCAAGGAATCAGATACCCATTTGTAATAATCGCGATAAGGGGTGTATGCATATTTGGGTACGATGTCTCCGCTTGAGGGATCCTTATACAGGTAATTTACATCTTCAACGAATCCGAATAAACCGTATTGTGTTTGGTTTGCCCAGTTTCCATTGACATTCGGAGGCAATACCGTAAGTGTCATCCTCTCCGTTTCCATCCGGGTCATCTTCTGTGAATTTTTTCATGATATCATTCATTTCATCAAAGGTAAAACCGCCTTCTGCAAAATAGATGTTATCGTTGTATTCTTTATAATCTTCGGCTGACTGTGTGGCTTCTTGTAAATTGTCGATTGTGTATCCAACGGATTCCAACCAATCAAGATTGATGCAGGTGGAATCGTAAAAATACGTGCATGATCTCATATCAACTTGCGTGAAGCCCAGATATTCGTCTGTTGTACCTGGGATCAGATTGTATGAAAAACCGATGGGTTGTTGCTCTAGCACTTCATAGTACCCGGGAACGTAATCTCTGAAATAACTAAGCGGAATGGAACGAATCAATTTCTCATTGTACATATCCAAGGGTTGTCTTGGTGCGGTGGGCATAAAGAAATAGTCGGGAATTTCTCCGGCTGCAACTAGGGAGGCCATTTGTTCGCCTTGTCTAGAATCCATTGCCCAGACTTGCAAATCAACATTGAAAACTTCCTCGAGCTCAAGTTCATCCCAGCGACCGTCTTGATAGTCTGCATTTAATTGCGCAAGCCAGGTAATCTCCATGAACTCTTCAAAGGGATTTACTTCTGTGGTTGTTGCTCCCGGTACCGTGGTAATATCGGGATTGCCTTCCGAACCTTTGCAGGCAACGAAAGACATGAGTATAGAAATGACAACCAAAAAAACTAAAAACTTTTTCATATCCTTGCTCCTTTCAGGAATGTAAATTAATAATTTATATAAGTAAATTGTACTACTATGCCATAATACTGTCAACACATTTACCAGTTATATGGAAGCAAATAAAAAAATAGAAAATATCATTTAAAACAGTAAGCCCGTTTATCGTTTTTATAGAGGATGTGATATAATATTGCTTAAAATTATATTGGAGGCAATATGAAAAGTCCATTTGAGCTAATCATGCTGTTATGTTTTGGGTTTGCATGGCCTGCATCCATTGCAAAATCATTAAAATCAAGGAGTACAAAAGGAAAAAGTCTGAGCTTTTTGGTAATCATATTAGTAGGGTATACAGCCGGCATAATACATAAAATTAAATATAGTTCTGACTTTGTCATCTACGCGTACATTCTTAACTTTGCAATGGTGTCCACTGACTTGTTATTATATTTCAGAAATAAAAAGTTAGAGTCCAAGTCATAAAAGATCAAACACATGGAGGTTTCGTAATGCGTATTGCATCGAAATGGAAAGATTACATCGTTTTATCCACAGGAGACGGCGAAAAAATTGAAAAATGGGGAGATGTCATATTAACAAGGCCGGATCCTCAAATAATATGGCCGAAATATAACCGGGAGATTTGGAAAACTGCTCATGGAACATATAAAAGAAGTTCAAAAGGCGGCGGGGAGTGGTCCTATTCACAAAATGTTCCGAGTAAATGGAAGATCAGATATTCCGATTTGACCTTTTGGGTTGAAACCATGGGCTTCAAACACACCGGTTTATTCCCGGAACAAGCAGTCAACTGGGATTATATGCAAGATAAGATCAGACAAGCCCAAAGACCGGTGCAGGTCTTAAATTTGTTTGCCTATACCGGTGGTGCTACTGTGGCTTGTGCCGCAGCAGGAGCTAGTGTGTGCCATGTTGATGCTGCCAAAGGCATGGTGGAGAAAGCGAAGAACAACTTAACCCTGTCCGGTTTGAAGGACAAGCCGGTTCGTTTCATCGTGGATGATGTGGTCAAGTTTGTCCAAAGAGAAATCCGCAGGGGAAACACCTATGAAGGCATCGTCATGGATCCTCCTTCTTACGGTAGAGGCCCTAAAGGTGAAATATGGAAGTTGGAAGACGAGTTATACGGCTTGGTGGAATTATGCTCTCAGGTGTTATCCGCTAAACCGCTCTTTTTCATGCTGAACTCCTACACCACGGGGCTTTCTGCAACAGTGATGAAAAACATATTGGATTTGGTTCTGTCAAAACGTTTCAAAGGTTCTTCCGACGCATATGAACTAGGTTTACCTGTACATGATTCGGTTATCATTTTACCTTGCGGGAATACGGCTTGTTGGGAAGAAAGATTATGAATTATATAGAAACTTTATATGAAGATAATCATGTGCTGATAGCTGTGAAGCCGGCAGGCATTCTTTCTCAAAGTGACAAGACCGGGGATCCGGATATGCTTGAATTGTTGAAAACCTATTTAAAAGAAAAATATAATAAACCCGGAGACGCCTACTTGGGTCTTGTTCACCGTTTGGACAGAGGAGTGGGTGGTGTGATGGTGTTTGCAAAAACATCAAAGGCAGCATCAAGATTATCCGATTCCATACGAAAAAATGAAATTTCAAAGAGATACTATGCTGTACTGGAAGGTGTTTTAGACCAACCAAAAGGTTTTCTTCGTTCGTATCTTTTAAAAGATGAAAAAGTCAATAAAGTGTCATGGGTAAATAAAAACACCCCCAATGCAAAGGAAGCCGTCTTGGATTATGAATTGTGTCAGATCATGAAAGGGCGTTCCCTGGTTAAAATCAATCTGCACACAGGACGACCTCATCAAATCAGAGCACAATTTGCTCAAATCGGATGTCCTGTGGCGGGGGATGTCAAGTACGGGATCAAGACCGGGGGGATGAGTCAACCGGCATTATGGTCATACTCTTTGACAATCATCCATCCTGTAAAAAAAGAAGAAATGGTTTTTGAAAAAGATCCACCTCATGAAAGTCCGTGGACCGATTTTGGTTTCTAAGTTATAAAAGGCACAAAAGTCCGATGGATTGTCGTTTACAATGAATTATGATATACTTTGGATACTTGGAAAAACAAGTAACTGATATTATGGTTTTAATGCATATATATTGGATTTTATAAATGGTGATAGTACGGAAAGGAGTACATCCTATGAAGCAAAAAATAGAAGCGATTCAGGAAAAAGCTTTCGGTTTGATCAAGGAAGCAGCTACCCTGAAAGATTTGGAGGACTTAAGGGTCGGTATTTTAGGAAAAAAGGGCGATCTGACCTTGGTTCTTCGCGAAATGGGAAAGCTGTCGGCTGAGGAGAGACCCTTGATGGGAAAGCTGGCCAACCAAGCAAGAAATGATATAGAGAATCTCTTGGAAGAAGTCGCTTTAAATTTAAAACAAAAAGAAAAATCAGATAAAATAAATCGTGAAGTGATTGATATTACTGTACCCGGTAAGAAGTTTGTATTGGGTAAAAAACATCCCATCACACAAACAACCCAAAAAATTGAAGAAATATTTTTAGGTTTAGGCTATGAAATTGCCGAAGGACCGGAAATTGAGACGGTCTATCATAATTTTGATGCATTGAATGCCCCGGAGGAACATCCTTCCCGTGACGAGCAAGACACTTTCTATATCAATGAGAAAGTGTGTTTAAGAACACAAACGTCACCGGTACAAATCAGAGTGATGCATAATCAAAAGCCTCCCATTAAAATCATATGTCCGGGCAGGGTATATCGATCGGATGATGTGGACGCAACCCACTCTCCTGTTTTCCACCAGGTGGAAGGCTTGGTGGTGGACAAAGGTGTCACCATGGGGGATTTAGTCGGTACTTTGAAGCTAGTGGCAAAAAGTCTGTTCGGTGAAAAAACAGAAATACGTTTGAGGCCTCATCACTTCCCCTTTACCGAGCCAAGTGCAGAAGTGGATGTCACATGCTGGACATGCGGAGGAGTTGGATGCAAAGTGTGTAAGAACGAATGTTGGGTAGAAATTTTAGGAGCAGGAATGGTTCACCCCAATGTTTTGAGAAACTGCAATTTGGATCCGGACATATACAGCGGTTTTGCGTTCGGAATGGGCATCGACCGTGTGGCCATGAGTCAATCAGGAATTAATGATATGAGATTGTTGTTTGAAAACGATTTGCGTTTCTTGAAGCAGTTTTAGTTGTAGGAGGTATAAAAGATGAAAATACCGGTTGGCTGGTTAGCCGATTATGTTGATATCAATACAAGTACATTAGATTTGGCCAATGCCATGACCATGAGCGGATCAAAGGTGGAAGGCATTGAAAACAGGGGAAAAGACATTAAAAAGGTGGTTGCCGGAAAGATTTTGT
>CALCRE010000133.1 GCA_937894465.1 uncultured Clostridia bacterium | reverse complement strand
ACATATTAACGGAAATAGTGTCGATTTTATTTAATTTGATTCTTCACAACTGAATCAACATAAGCAGAATTGAGCAGTTTGAGCGGTATATGTATAATACATTTTTGGTATATTACCTTTCTTTGAGCTTCAAGATAATAAATCCTACACACTCATCAATAAACTGCTCGATTTCTGTTTCCATAATAGCGTCCCGACTTTGGATTTCAACAACATCAAGATTATTTAGGATACCACCAACCAGATTATTAACTTGGCTGGCTGTATAATAATCAAACCATTGTTTTTCATAATTGCTTGGCTGTTCCATCGCAGACTTCATTACATTAAGTGGATTAAAGTCGCTATGAGTGGCGAGAAAACAATTATCGACAAATCTCCATTTCTCTTTAATTGCTCTTATATTATCTTTGCTCTCGTGTTTTAACGGCAAGATTTTTTGCTTGTGCCATAAGATATCTGTCAATAAATGAATATAATATCCCCAATAAAAATTTGTATCAACGGTTTGGTGGTTATCTAAAATATATTTTATATAAAACCCTTGAGCATCGCAAGTTGTCTTGTCACCGTTGGTACACCAATGCGATATGTCCGAAGGCATATCTGAATCCGGCGCAATACTGCCCGCAAAAAATAAACTCTTGTCTAAGATATTTATAATGTTGGATACTTTTTCAGCAACCCTTAAATGTGTGAGCCAAGTGGCCATACATCCATCACATCTCCTTCTTCCTTAGATGGTTTGTTATCAAGTATTTTCGTTACGATTCTTTCGGGAACAAGAACACGTAAGACCAGGGTTAATATGTAACTTGCCAGCCTGCCCATATCCCGTTTTAAAACTTATTATCAATGAACTTACGATGATTCAACAGGTTGGAATTACATATGGATCTCTAAAGCCTCCTCCTTAGCTCAAGCGCACCCGGTATGAGCTAAAGTTTAGCATCGTTCCGACACAAGGTTTTTCAGTTTATATATCACCGGAAGTGGTCATTTTAAACCATTTTTGTGAACATAGATTGAAACAGCATTCAAGATTGCCCTGCTTGGCTCCATTACAATAAATTGGTCAACAACGAATCCGGCAGTAGTCATTTCAGCGATATAGTCTTCTTTATTTTTAGCTCTTGCGGGGACTAGCGGAATATTCACCTTATATTCCTTTCCATTATTAGTTACATGTCGTATGGATGGCGTTTCATAATCAGATCCTGAAATTGCTTTCCATTCTTCGTAAGAGGCAACCTCACCGCTGTATGCATCAGCATGATAGTCTTGACGAAAAAACAGCATAGGTGCACCTGGTTTTAGCGTTGCAATAACATTCGCTAAATATTTCCGTCGATCACTATCAATAATTAGCATATGAAAGCCCATACAATCAATGGCTGCGTCAAAAACATCGTTTACGGGCTCATTCACCATATCCATCAAAGAAACTGTTGCAGAAGAATATGGTGCCAATACTTGTTTTGAACGCTCCACTGCTGAAGGTGCAATATCAACGCCTTTATAAACGCAGCCGAGCTTAGACAGAATCACCCCGACGGAGCCCTCTCCGCAAGCGTACTCAATCACTTTCTTTCCCTTAAGGTCATTTTTATTCACCCATTCGGTCAATGTGGCAACAAGGATCTCATCGTCGGGCTGATGTCCCCAGACGGTTGCTCCGCTAGCGTAAACAGCTTGATAGCGTTTCTCGTAAGCGAGGTAATAGGGCATGTTTTGTGTAAGCTGCAGTTCCTTCTTCATCTGCTCAACGAACCACAAAAATTCCTCGTAGCTTTCATATGGTGCAGGTTCGGTAATGCGAAAATCAATTGGCGCACCGGGGAACTCATCATCCAAATAACGTGGAAACAAGTGGATATGTATATGTGCTCCCGAGTTTGAATGTATTTCATAGTTGATTTTTACTGCGCCTGTTACTTTGCGCAACGCCGCTCCCACGCGTTGAACCTCGCTCATAAAGTCGACCATTTCGGTAGGCGGCATATCTTCAAAGTGATAGTAGTGCTTTCTTGGCATCACATACATTTTACCGAATAGTCTCCCTTGTCCGGGGTATTCACCGCAGACAAATACTTTTTTATTTATTTGGATGTCCGTCTGTCTTTCCGGTGCAGGCTCTCCATTGCAGACCGGGCAAAATGCTATATCTGCCGCTTTGATAAATTCAGGATAAAGGTAATGGAAGCTCCCACCGCGTTTTTCGGTCGAAGCAGGACGTTTCATTTCGCATCTGGGAAGGTTGTCATGTATGATCAGCCTTTCTTCGGTAAATCCATACTTTTTATATAAGGTTCTCGCTGCAACACCCTGCGAATAACCGTCAAGAAAGGTAATGACGGTTATATCTTTATTAGTGTCGAGTTGCCGTAAAGCGGTTTTTAGTAATCTTTCGCCGGCACCTTTTCCGCGATACTGCCCGGAAACAGCAAACCATGAGATGTGGTTATTTGTCCGTGAAAAGCCTATGAAGCCCATTTTGTTACCACTCATATAGTCCACAGCGGCCAGTACCTCGTAATTATTAACTTTGCTCCGAGTATAAGATATAAACTCAGGGTCAGTACCCATATCGGCCGGATGTTGGAAGATAGGCGACACTTCTGTTGCCAGCGCACACCATGCAGGAAGATCATTCTCATTTGCCCATCGTATTAACATGCTTAAACTCTCCGTGTTTTCAATTCTAAGCTCATCATCCAATAATATTGTTTTACGTTTCCATTCGTCGCAGGGGTATTCTATTTGCTCGGTGTTCACCCCAATAAAAATTTGCCTGACACACTTTAGCTGATTATATAACACTTACCACTTAAATACATCTGATTCGATATAATAATATTAAAATAACACATATGTGCTCTTTTAATATAGCTAACATGGGTACGGGTATGGTATAAAATATAAATGAAGGTCGAATTTAGTACTGGATTTTTGGATTGATCGGGGGTACTCAAAATGGGTCACGTAGTTTATGTGGATGCAAAGGCCAATGAATTGGAAGCTTTGATTACCGGGACGAAGACGATGGTTATAAGAGGTGCGGCAGGTAGAAAGCTTCCTTACGGAAGAGTATTCGTGAATGACACTTTATACTTTATCAAGAATGACGGCGAGGGAAAAGTTCAGGCAAAAGCGATTGTAGCAGATGTATTTCAATCGGAAAAAATGACTGAAGACGAATCGATTTCACTGATTGAAAAGAATCAGGATAAATTAAGGTTGACAGAGAAACAATACAAAAGGTGGTCCGGGAAAAGATATCTGATCCTCATCCAAGTCGATAAGGTTGATGTGATTGATCCTTTTGTAATTGACAAGAGCAATTATGAAAATATGGATGATTGGCTCCCGGTTGGGAATATTGATGAAGTACGAGCATAAGTAATAAGGAAAAGGAAAAACAAAAAGGAGGATTTGAAATGATAGTAACCACAACACCAAATGTAGAAGGTAGAAGGATTATTGCATATAAAGGAATTGTTTTTGGGGAAGTGATATCCGGTGTCAACTTTATAAAAGATTTTGCCGCAGGGTTATCAAACTTTTTCGGAGGACGCTCCAACTCCTATGAAGGAGAACTGATCGAAGCACGTGAAGCAGCCATCAGAGAAATGAGTCAAAGAGCAGGAGCTCTCGGCGCAAATGCAATTGTCGGTGTGGATGTTGACTATGAGGTGCTAGGCCAAGGAGGAAATATGTTGATGGTAACAGCTTCCGGTACCGCAGTAGTCATAGAGTGACCAATCAACCATACCAAGCCCCTCACCTATTTCAGCTTCGTTTTTTATTTTATGTTGATAGGATGATAATAATTTAATAAGACTACCAAGTGTAGGTATCAAATTAAATAATAAACACTACGCTTTACATTGCAGTTTAAGGTATAATTTTCGTGTTTACTTAATACGATTATTCACAGAGATTATGGTTATTCCGGTAGTTCACTGATAAACATATGATGATTGTATGGAATTTGTTACACTTGGAGGGTTGGTTAAGGAGTGATAAAGGATATTATAGGCGGTGTTTCACAATCGAAAAATACAGTGCTGGCCCAGCTATACGTGTTCTTAACGATTTAATTGATCAAAATAAAATTATAAATTGCCGGTTATTCTTTTTTATGAGCAGGATCGGTTTTTGAAGCTACATAAGGCAAGCCGGTCGGTCCAATTATTTTTGTGACAAAGCCGGCCATTTCTTCAGGCTTTTGTTTGCGACCGGTTTTTAGCCATGTTTCCAATAGTCCGATATATCCGTTGATGATAAAGGAATTAAATAGCTCGTACTCGTGGGGATTAAGTGCAAGTCCGACTTCCTTCCATAAACTCGAACACTTTTCATCGACTAAATTTTTCAGTCGTCGGATAAAGGACATGTCTCCGTTAGGACCCAGCATGATTTGGCTCCATTCCTCATGCTTGTCAAAGAAAGAAAAAACCTTTGTCAGCATTAAATAAGGATCTCCCTCCGGAGGAACGGATGCTTTCATAGGTTGTATCAGCTCGTTGAATTCATTGAAAAAGTCTTCTTCCACCTTTTTGATCATATCAAAAATATCCGTATAATGATAATAGAAAGTACCACGATTGATATCTGCTAATTCGCATAAATCTTTTACAGTAATATCAGGTGCCGGTTTTTCTTTTAACAAGGTCATCAAGCTTTCTTTTAAGCGTCTCTTCGTATTTCTGACACTTCGGTTTTCGGTTTCTTTCGCCAAAAATATTCACCTTCCTTTTTAACACACTTGTATGTTTTGTTGATATTCAATCATTTGCGGTAAAGTTGCTTATTCATAAATTTGATTGTCTGTGTTAAACTAGATTCTAGTTCAATTTTGAACAATTGTCAAGTTAGGAGGAATAAAGTGGGTTCATTTGTAAGGTTTGAAAATGTAAACAAGGAATATCGTGTAGGTGATATGAAATTATCTGCGTTGCGGGATGTTTCTTTTGATATCGATAAAGGTGAAATTTGTATCATATTAGGTCAGTCCGGTGCCGGAAAGACTACCATTTTAAATATATTAGGTGGCATGGATACACTGACATCAGGAAAGGTGTATTTAGGTGAAAAGGAGATATCCTCCTTTAACAAGAACGAGCTAACCACTTACCGTCGCGAAGATATAGGGTTTGTCTTTCAATTTTATAACCTGATTCCCAACCTCACGGCCATTGAAAATGTGGAAATAGTCACACAGATGACGAAAAACCCTTTACCTGCGGATCAGGTTTTAAAAAGTGTTGGTCTGGAAGATCGGATGGTTCATTTTCCGGCACAGTTGTCCGGCGGTGAACAGCAACGGGTTGCCATTGCAAGGGCATTGGCTAAAAACCCTAAGTTGTTGTTGTGTGATGAACCTACCGGTGCATTGGATTACAAAACCGGACGACAAATATTGCAGTTGTTGCAAGACCAAAGTCGAAAAAATGGTATGCTTGTGGTTATCGTTACCCACAATTCTGCATTAGCCGGTATGGCTGACCGTATCGTGCAGGTCAAGAGCGGAACGATTATTTCAATTGATAAAAATGAAAATGCGTTACCTATAAAGGAGATTGAATGGTAAGACGAAATACAGCTTGGCGCAAGAACAATTACCGTGAAATAAAAAAATCTTTGGAACGATATATTGCTATTTTAGCCATCATCGCCTTGGGCGTGGGCTTTTTTTCAGGATTAATCATTACAAGACCGTCTATGGTGAAAACCTTGGATAGTTATACTTCCGAACTTCAGATGGCCGATTATCGATTAATTTCTACATTAGGTCTTACGCAAGAGGATGTGGAGTATTTTTCTCAACGTGAGGAAGTGGTGGCAGAAGGCGCTGTATCCTTTGATTTTATTGCTGATATAGGAAGAGAAGAAGAGATTGTTTTAAAAGCTCATTCTATCACTGAACCCGTAAATTTGTTAAATATTCGGTACGGTAGATCGGCGCAATCGGACAATGAATGTGTATTGGATTCAGCAAAATTTTCGAAAGAATCCATTGGCTCTAAGGTGGTTGTATCGCCTTCGAACGATAAGGATACTTTGGATGTTTTCGCTTATGACGAATATGTGGTTGTAGGACTTGCAGACTCTGCGAATTATTTAAATTATGATCGCGGAACCACCGGGCTTGGTCAAGGTTCTGTTTATGCTTTCATCTATATACCCATGAAAGGTTTTTCTACGGAATTCTATACCGAAGTTCAAGTTCGCATGGGTAACAAGACCGGTGAAGCATTAAGTAAGGAATACAAGGATTTCATTACGGCCAATGAAGCTGCTTTGAAAACAGCGTTAGAAGAAAGAGGAGAGCTTCGCTATCAGGAAATTGTAGATGAAGCCAATGAAAAGTTAAAAGATGCACAAAAAGAATATGATGAAGGATATGCGGAATATCTGACTGAAAAAGCCGATGCCTTGTTGAAACTGGATGATGCATATGAGGAATTGGTTTCAGCTGATGAGAAAATCAAAGAGGAAGAAGAGAACTTATCAGATGGTGAGAAGAAGATTGAAGAAGCTGAACTTGAGTATCAACAGTCTGTTAAAGATTATCAAATTGCCATTTTAAAATATGAATCGGAGAAAAAGGACGCTTATGCGTTGTTGGATTCCGGACAAAAGGATTTGGATCAAAACCGTCTGGATGTTCAATCCGGCATGACGCAAATCGAAGAAAGCGGTGTTTTGGTACAATATGCTCAATTAAATGAAGGGGTATCTTCCATGGAGTATGCTCTTTCTAAAATGAAAGATAAAAATAGCGAGGAATACGTCGCTATTTCACAACAACTCAACCAAGCAAAGGAAGCGGTTAAGCAAATTGAAGAATCCGGAGTTGTAGAGCAATATGGTCAATTGCAGAAGTCTCTTGCCATGATTAATGAGGGGCAAAAGAAATTGGATCAGGAAAGAGCAGAAGCGATTCAATTGTTGGAGGATGCAAAAAAGAAACTTTTGGATGCTAAAGTTTTACTGGATTCCGGAAAAGAAAAGATCGAGGAAAACAAAAAAGCAATTTCAGAAGGTAGAAAAACTTTGGAAGAAGCAAGGCTTGAGTATGAAAAAGGTCTTGCAGAATATGAGGACGGCAGAAAAGAGGCTGAAGATTCATTTGCCGAGGCAGAAGAAGAACTGGCTGAGGGATTGGCTGAAATTGAAGATGCGTGGAATGAAATAGCGGATATTCCTAAGGCTGATGTCTTTGTATTGAACCGGAATTACAACATAGGGTACGCTTCATTCGAAAATGACTCGTCAATTGTTGAGGGTCTAGCCACTGTGTTGCCAATTTTCTTCTTCTTGGTAGCAGCGATGGTTTGTTCTACCACCATGTCCAGAATGGTGGATGAGCATCGTACACAAATCGGCACCTTAAAAGCCATCGGTTACAGCGATGGTATGATCACAGGTAAATACATCAGCTACTCCGGTGGTGCCGCCGTCATCGGTTGTTTTATTGGGTATTTTTTAGGAACAAAGTACTTTCCTTTAGCTATATGGCAGGCATATGGAATGGTTTATGGATTTACATCGTTGGAATACTTGTTTGATGCAAAACTCTTGGTGATTTCATTAATTGTATCATTGTTGTGTTCTGCCGGTGTGACATTTGTATCTTGTAAAGCGGAACTCTTGCAAATGCCGGCGGGGCTGATCCGCCCAAAAGCGCCAAAGTCGGGAAAACGTATCTTATTGGAGAGGATCCCCGCTATTTGGAACCGAATTAGTTTTCTTCACAAAGTGTCTTTACGTAATATCCTTCGCTATAAACGAAGGCTCACTATGACCATTTTAGGTGTTGCCGGATGTACGGCTTTGGTTGTGACGGCATTAGGTATCAATGATTCCATTAAAAATGTAGTCAACGACCAGTTTGATACCATTATGGTTTATGATTACAACATTTCATTTTCAGAAGGACAAAACAATGTAGAAAGAGAGAATTTTATTGAATCATACTCGGATGTTTTAACTGAATGTGTTTTTGTCACTGAGGGTGAAGTGGAATTGATTCAGGACACGAAGATTAAAAAAGCTTCTGTTGTGGCAACGGATGATCCGAATATTTCACATGTCATCGGATTATCTTCAAAATCCGGAAATCTGCTCTACCCTTCTTATGGTAATGTGCTCATCAATGATAGATTGGCAGAGGAGTTTCATATAAAAGAAGGGGATTATGTCACCATCAGAGTCAACGGAATTGAAAATGCGGATCTTCGAGTGGCGGGTATATTTAAAAACTATATGAACAATTACTTATTTATGACCGGAGAAACCTATGAAGCTTTTTTAAAAAAAGAGCCGATCTATCAAAATGCATATGCCTCAACGGATCATGAGGATCTTTATGCTGTGTCCGCATCCTTGTCCAAAGATGACAAAGTAACCAGAGTATCCGTGCTGTATGATATGCGAGTCATGGTAGCAAATATGATGGAAAGCTTAAATCAAATTATATGGTTAGTGATTGCTTTTGCAGCAGCGCTTAGCTTTGTGGTGATCTATAACCTTAACAATATTAACATTACAGAACGGGCACGGGAGATTGCTACGATAAAGGTCATCGGCTTTTACGACCGAGAGACCCAACAATACGTTTTTCGGGAATCTTTCATCTTGACTTTGCTTGGAACCTTAATCGGGTTAGGCTTTGGAAAGTTGCTCCATATGTTTGTTATGAGCCGAATCAAGGTAGATGCCGTCTCTTTTAAAGAGCAGATTTTTGGTACCAGTTATCTGCTTTCAGCTTTAATCACACTACTGATCACATTCTTGGTGAACTTTATGTTGAGAAAAAAGATTAATAAAATCGACATGGCGGACTCCTTAAAGTCCGTTGAATAAAATGAACTACAAGAAGTATTATATATTCGAACAAAAGGAGCTATTCGGACAAGAATGGCTCCTGTTCCTTGTAACGGTGTTTCCAATACCCATACCGAAGCAAAAAACTACAAACATCTCGGCTCTTTGCAATAAAAAGTTAAATAAAAGTGAGGTGTGGGTTGACACCATATTAATATAGGTGTAATATGTGTATAGGGTGTGGGTTGACACCAAATAAAAAGGAAAGACGAACTATGGGTGATGATGATTTAACATTAGAAAAGTGGATGGAGCAGATCAGCTCGCTTTACCGGGAGAACCGGTCTCTAAAAAAGACTGCAGAGCAGATGGGAGTAGCGTATGGAAAGGTCAGAAAAGTCTTGATTACGTTAGGAGAGTATAAAACTCCTTTTAGTTTGAAGGTGACTGCTTTAAGGCAAAAGGGATTACAGGTTTCTGAAATAGCAGACATACTTGGTGTATCGGAGAAACGAATAAATGCCTTTTTGCCCTATGAAAAGAGTGTATATAATGCACCGGATCTAACAATTGATGCTAAGAAAAGTAAAAGGTACAGAAAACGGATAGAAACTGCGGCTCAGAATATTGTGGGTCGAGAATACGGTAAAAAGAACCCCGAAAAAGTAATGAAAGAGAGCTTGATTATGATGGAAAAAGAACAAGGAACTGAAAAAAAGGAGATACGACCGATACGCTTACATTTGGAATTGCAGAACGAATACTGTACGGATGAGGAAGCGCGGGTACTAAGTAGGTATGCAGATGCAACCGATCGGGGATTATTGACAAGGGACATCTTAATCCCGTCGGATATGCCATTGCATAACTTGCATTACACAATTCAAAGATTATATGGATGGCAAAATTCACACCTTCGATGCTTTCGTTTGGACGAGCAGGATTATGATCGCTTGGTTCGTGGTCAGGTAAAAGGCTGGATGGATTTAGTAGGCATTCTTTTTAAAGGGCTTACGGATAACAGTAATGATGAATTTTGGGATGAGGACTATACCGGGGGAAGTTTTAAAGTATGGCTGAAGAATAAGTACAGCGGCCCTTACTCATATGGAGGAAATTCTGAAAGACACCAAGTGGCTAAAGATAGCATACGTCGATTTGTGGAACACTTTCCTGTAATTGATGTCAGGGAATCATTTCATGAATATAGAGAACGGACGAAAGAAATGGGTGACCCAAAGAATGAACCATACCTGATCCTTAAAAAGGCACCGGTCCTGGAAGTGACATTGAAAGAGTTGCATAGCACGATAAATCTTGAAGCCGGTACTTCGGATCTGCTTGAAAGGTTGGAAGTGATCTCTGTACTTGCTTCTCATACTGAACCATTAGCTGATGCAGATGAATTAGGGCAAAGAATTGTCATCCCGGAATATGAAACAAATCATGGGAACTATAAAGGCGTCGGAGAGCCCGAGGTTCTACCGGTCACCCGTAAGATTATATATAACTATGATTATGGTGATGATTGGAATGTGGAGATCATCAGAAAAGATGATTGCTACGATTTGTTGCAAGCAGGAGCCGTTACGGAAGAAGGGTTGAAGCAAGCGCAGCAAATAGTGGTTGAAAAACACAAGCCTGTCTGCATATCGAAAAAGGGTGGTTATGTTGTAGATGATGTCGGCGGTATTCACGGCTATGCAAACTTTCTTTCTACGATTTATGAATCTGAAGATCGGGAAGAAAGAGCTGATATGCGTTGGTGGGCAGAGGATTTAGGATGGAGCAACAGGAAGGTAAGCGTTGATCGGATGTTGTAAATAAGATAATTATTCGCTAAAAAACCACAAAGACAACGCTCTGATTCTTGTTTTAAGGAAGCCAATGCGTTGTCTTTATCTTTCCCGGGAGTTAAAAATAATCATATAAAGCCAAGGATCTTTCGTAGAATAGGTTATTTAAAGCGTTGATGTCGGTTCCCGGCTTTATTTCCACAAAACCCGCTTCTGCGGCGGCTTGGGCTGACATAGCTCCCATGGCTAACTGTGAGAATCTATCAATATCGCAACAAAGGTCAGGCTCTAATGTATCGTCTATTGCTACGAAGACGAGTTGGTTGTCTACAGTTACTAAAAAGGTGTGGTGGTTCCAAGGTGCCAGAATGTCATTGACTTTAATAATTATTTTATACTTTTGGTTTGTTGCAGGCTTCATGAGTTTTAATATCTCGGTGACATCAACGACTCTTGCCTGCATAGAGGTTTTTAATGAGTACCGGTTTGAATAATGTTCGCCGAATAAGAAAAGGTCTTGCTTGTTGTATGTATTGAATTGAATCTGTTTAACTTGCGCACTATGCTTTCCGGCAAAAGACATCATTTCTTTTTTTACTCCCTGATCGACAGCAATCATTTCTTGGATTTTAAATGCTTCCCCTTGAATATTGAATACTATGTATCCTTTCAATTCACCGGCAGTAGAATAGAATAAATAACAATGACGGCCTTGTACTTTCTTTTCAAATACATTACTATCGCGAAGGACAGGCCCGTTGTACGATACTTGTGTTTGTTGATACAGCCGGATCATGTCTTCCAATCGATTGCTGAGGTATGGTTCAGGATTGTATTTGCATGTTTTAATTTGTGGTGCATGCTTCATGTCCACTGTGAACTCATAAAAGAGAAAAGAAAGCCCCCAACCCATTCTTCTGTAAAATTCATAAGAAAAAGGGCCGAGGAAGGATAAATATTGTCTCCGTTCCCTCATTAATGTCAAGCTGTGTTGAAGAATATCCCGTACATATCCTTTGTTCCTATATTCCGGAAAGGAAGCTACCCAGGCGATTCCGCCCATTCCCACAACGGAACGGTTAAAATAGATGTTGTAAGGACAGATTTCAGCAGATGCGGCTAAACGACCGTCTTCAAAGCGGCCGATATAGTTTTCCGGTGTGTATCGGTTTTCCAAAGAACGATTAGCTGCAGCGTCATCAATGGAAAAACAATATTTTCTCATATCTTTCAATGCATTTAAGTCTTGTTCAAATATAAAAGAGAGGGACATATATACCTCCTGAATCGATTGTATGATGATTTTATCACTGCCAATAGCAAATAACAACAAAAACCGTTTGATGTAAATACGAGATGTAATATTTTACCAAACGAACGCTCATTCACTAGAAATTTCCATGCGGGAATCCCATTTTTTTCAATTGTAACATAAGTTACAGACAAGCCTAAAAAAATGTGATATTATTCAATTCATATTAGACCTACTATGTGTTTGGGTATGATTATTGTAATGTCGTCAATCATATAGATAGTGTGCATTTTTGGCAAGCGAACAGGAGGGAAAAAGATGAGCTTTAAGATAAATGATAAGATAACTTGGGTAGGAAAAATAGATTGGGAGTTAGTGCGTTTTCATGGAGACGAGTATTCGGTTCACAAAGGAACATCCTATAACTCATATCTGATCCGAGACAAAAAAACCGTTTTAATCGATACGGTTTGGGCGCCTTATGCCAAAGAGTTCGTAGAGAATTTAAAAAAGGAAATTGATTTGAATGGTATTGATTATATTATTGCCAACCACGGTGAAGTTGATCATAGCGGAGCTCTACCGGAGTTGATGCGAGAGATTCCGAACACGCCCATTTATTGCACAAAAAATGCAGTGAAGTCCATTAAAGGCCAATATCATGAGGATTGGAATTTCGTTGAGGTGAAAACCGGTGATACATTAGACATTGGTGAGACCAAGTTAACCTTCGTTGAAGCTAGAATGCTACATTGGCCGGACACGATGATGACCTATATGCCCGGCGAAAATGTCTTATTCAGCAATGATGCTTTCGGACAGCATTATGCTTCGGAATTGATGTACAATGACCTTGTTGATAGGGCTGAACTGTATCAAGAAGCGATTAAATATTATGCCAATATATTGACTCCATTTAGTAACTTTGTAACTAAAAAAATACAAGAAGTGGTGGATATGAATATACCTCTGGATATGATTTGCCCTAGCCATGGCATTATTTGGAGGGACAACCCCATGCAAATTGTACAAAAGTATACGGAATGGGCGAATGCATATCAAGAAAATCAAATAACCATTGTGTACGACACCATGTGGAATGGAACGCGGCACATGGCGGAAGCAATAGCAGAAGGAATCAAGGAAGCTGACAATGAGGTTACCATCAAATTGTTAAACAGTGCTCAAAGGGACAAGAATGACATTATAACGGAACTGTTCAAATCCAAAGCCTTTTTGGTAGGATCTCCGACAATTAATGGAAGCTATTCTTATTCAGTGGCCGGTATATTGGAAATGGTAAAAGGTTTGAAATTTAAAAATAAAAAAGCGGCAAGCTTCGGGTGCTACGGCTGGAGTGGGGAAAGTGTAAAGTTGATTACCCAAGAGTTGAAAAACGGAGGAATCACAGTGACAGACGATGGCATTAGGGAAACATGGACCCCGGATCTTGATGCAAAAGAACGTTGCAAGGAGTTTGGAAAAAAATTCGTACTAAGTGTGAATGCTTAAAATTACTTGCATCACTGCAGAATGAGAAGAGGCGAGAAATCGCCTCTTTTCAATCCTTGTTCCACTTGATTGAAAACTTGCCGGTATGATAGAATAATCTAGAGGTAGCAAGCAAGTAAAGAGACTTTGATTAGTGTCTTTTAAGGGCATCCGTAAAAGATGCTCTTTTTAATATTGGTAGGAGGGGACGTTATGATACTTATAAAGAATGCTAAGATTTTACCCATGACGGGTAGAAAAATAGAATTCGGATATATTATAGTACAGGATGGAAAAATACAGCAATTTGGAAGGGATGTTGATGTCCAGGCAGAAAAAGATTTTGACCGGGTAATTGATGCTCACGGAGGGTATGTGTTACCCGGATACATTGACGCCCACTGTCATGTGGGAATGTGGGAAGACGGTGTGAACTGGGAAGGATCGGATGGAAATGAGGCAACCGATCCTGTGACTCCGCAATTAAAAGCCATAGACGGTATCTTCTTTCAAGACAACAGCTTCAAGGAAGCTAAAGAAGCCGGCATCACCACATGCGTCACGGGACCCGGAAGCGCTAATGTCATAGGTGGCTGGTTTGCAGCGGTAAAGACATTGCACGGAACTCCCGATGAAATGATACTAAATGATTGCATCGCTATGAAAATGGCATTTGGGGAAAACCCTAAAAGAGTTTATGGAACACAAAACAAATATCCTTCCACTCGTATGGGTACAGCGGCTATTATAAGGGAAAACTTATTAAAAGCCCAAGAATACCAAGGGAAGATCAATGATGCGGAAAAAAACAGTGAATCCAAGAAACCGGATTTGAATGTCAAGTATGAAAGCCTGGCAAAGGTTCTTGACGGTCGATTGCTAGTAAAGGCTCATGCCCACAGACAAGATGACATCATCACCGCTATTCGGATTGCAAGGGAATTTAACCTCAGAATTACCATTGAGCACGGTACCGAAGGATATTTGATTCCTGAGCTGATGAAAAAAGCAAACTTTGGCGTTATTGCAGGGCCCATCATCTGTGAGAGAAGTAAAATTGAATTGAGAAATTTGAGCCCGAAAAACCCGGGGATATTAGCTAAGGCGGGTATTTTAACAGCTATTATGACCGACCATCCGGTGATTCCCATACAATATTTGCCTGTTTGTGCAGCAGTGGCTTGCAAGGAAGGAATGGACGAGGACGAAGCATTGAAAGCCATCACCATTAATGCAGCCAAGCTGACCGGAATTGATCAAAGCACAGGAAGCATTGACATCGGTAAGGATGCTGATCTTTTGGTGTATGACGGTCATCCATTTGAATTTAGAAGCAAATTAGAATATGTATTGATTAACGGGAAAGTAGTACATGAACGATAAATATATACGTACAATTGAAACACAAAACGAACAGGAAACACTGGCACTGGGAAAGTTCATGGGAAAGGTTGCAAACCCCGGAGACACCATTTGCTTGACCGGAGACTTAGGTAGCGGAAAAACAGTGATTACAAGAGGGGTTGCCTGCGGCATAGGCATTAATGAGGGTGTAACCAGCCCGACCTTTACTTTGTTGAACATTTACTACGGACATATACCGATGTATCATTTCGACGTTTATCGTTTGGAAAGCCCGGAAAATGTTTTAGATATCGGATTTTACGATTATATCGGCAATGATGGTGTGGCTTTGATTGAATGGGCAGATCTTATAGAGGACTATTTACCGTCTGAATATGTACGGTTGGATATAAAGCGGGATTTTGAAACAGGTAACGACCACAGGATGATCGATATCTATCAAAAAGGAGAAGGAATGAAAGAAACCATAGATGCATTAGAACGATGGGGGAATGAACATGATCATATTAGCAGTTGACACCGCAACAAAATCGGCTTCTGCAGCTGTTATAGAAGACGGTGAAGTACGCTCTGAGTTTTTGGTCAATCATAGAACCATGCACTCGAGAAACTTGATGCCTTTGGTGGATGCCGCTGTGAAAGCTGCAGACATATCAAAGAATGATATCGACTTGTTTGCCTCTACCATCGGACCGGGGTCATTTACCGGGGTGAGAATCGGAGTGTCTTCGGTAAAAGCCATGGCATATTCATTAAAAAAACAAACGGTAGGCATCAATACTTTGGATTGTTTGGCATATGATGTTTGTGAATATGATAAACTGATTTGTCCGGTTTTAGATGCAAGAAACAAGCAGGTATATTGTGCGGTGTATCGAAAAGATCATGAGCATCGCTTGGAGAGATTGACCGATTATATGGGTGTCACCATTGATGAATTGACAAAACTATTAGCCGACTTCGGGAAAGATGTTGTTTTTACCGGAGATGCATACGAAATGTGTGTCAATTGGGAAGGGACGGTTCCTTTTAAAAAATTATGTGTTCACCATGGAGCATATATGCCCAGGGCATCTACAGTAGGTTTAATGGCTCAAGATGCCCCTCAAACCGATCCTGCACTATTATTGCCTTTTTACCTGAGAAAATCTCAAGCCGAACGGATGATGGATAAAAAGAATGAATGAAATCATAAGAATTGTTCGAAGCAATGCATCTCATATTGATGGAATCTATGAAATCGAGAAAACCGTGTTTACAGTTCCTTGGTCAAAGCATTCGTTGTATCAAGATATTGTGGAAAATATGCTTGCCTTTTATGTAACGGCTTTATCGGGAAAGCAAGAACGTGTTGCAGGTTACGGAGGAATGTGGATGGTGGAGGATGAAGCCCATATCACCAATATTGCCGTACACAAAGATTATCGCCGATGTGGGGTAGGTTCGGCCGTATTAAATACATTGATTGAGAAATGTAAGAATAACGGTATAAGATATATGTCATTGGAGGTTCGAGTCAGCAATATAATTGCTCAGCAGTTGTATCAAAAATTCGGATTTCAAGCGGAAGGAATCAGGAAGAGGTATTACTCGGACAATCATGAAGATGCCTATATCATGTGGAAATATTTATAATTTGGAAAGCGGGGTGATCATCATAGATGTTTGACATACAGGAAGAATTGAAAAGGCTACCTGAGTTGCCGGGCGTATATATGATGAAAAATGCCGCTGATAAAATCATCTATATCGGAAAGGCCAGGATACTTAAAAACAGGGTGAAACAATATTTCACCGGAAGTCATGATGCAAAAACCAATGCATTGGTGGATCGAATCAAGTCTTTCGAATATATTGTAACCGATAATGAAGTGGAAGCGTTGATTTTAGAATCCACATTGATCAAGAAACACATGCCCCACTACAATATCCTCTTAAAAGACGACAAATCCTTTCCTTATGTGCGAGTGGATGTGAACAATACATTTCCCACGGTGACCATTGTACGGAGACCGGTTAACGATGCTGCAAAATACTTCGGACCTTTTCATGTTAGTGCCACCAATATGAACCGTACGCTGAATATATTGAAAAAGGCTTTTCCCATACGGTCTTGTAATAAACAACTTGATGAAAAGACACCGATAAGACCGTGCTTAAACTACCATATTAAAAAGTGTTCCGGGGCATGTGCAGGATTTGTGACCAGGGAGGAATATCTAGAGGATGTTAAGCATATATCCGACTTTTTTTCGGGGAAACATGCGGACATTTTAAAAAACCTCTACCGGGATATGATGAAGGCTTCTGAGGAATTGGATTTTGAGAAGGCTGCAGATTTTCGGGATAAAATAGCGTTGATCGAATCGGTGACTGAAAAGCAGAAAATTGTTTCCACAAGTCATGAAGATATTGACTATGTAGCTATTTATTCGGAATTTGACCTTTGCTGTATCAGTATCTTGTATGTTCGGGACGGCAAGGTGTCGGACAAAAGAGAATTTATTCAAAAGAATGTTTTGGATGAAACTTTGGATGTTGTTTTGGATTCCTTTATGAAGCAGTATTATTCTTCTGAAACATTGGTACCTCGTATGATTGTTACTAATGTGGAACCTTCCGAATCCGAGCTGATTGCAGAATGGTTGACTGAGACGACGGGAAGATCGGTTATGCTTCATGTTCCCCAAAGAGGAACTAAGAAAGAAATGATAGAGATGGTATTGCAAAATGCAATAATCCATTTAAAGAATGTCTGCTTAAGGCAGAATAATGCACGGATGGTTGCAGAAGAAGGGTTGTTCGGTTTAAAGGAGTTGTTGAACCTTGAAGAAAACCCGGTGAGAATCGAGGCTTATGATGTATCCAATTTCGGATCATCCAACATTGTCGCCGGTAGAATTGTGTTTATTAACGGGAAGAAGGACTCTTCTCAATATCGAAGGTACAAAATCAAGGGAACTGAAACCCAAGACGACTATTTTTCCATGTCCGAGGTGATATGGAGAAGATTCAAAGGTGGTACGGATTTGACGGACAAGCCGGATTTAATTTTATTAGACGGAGGAAAAGGACATGTGTCGGCAATATCCAAGGTGTTGGAAGAATGCGGTTTGTCATTGAAAATCGCAGGCATGGTCAAGGATGACAAGCATAAAACTGCAGGACTCGTCACACCGGAGGGTCCGGTGGATATGACAGGCCATGGGGTGGTGTTAAGGTTTATATCCGGTATACAAGAAGAGGTACATCGTTATGCCATTGCATATAACCGGTTGTTGACCGGAAAAACAATGAGAGAATCGGTGTTGGACGAGATACCCGGTATAGGACCGGAGCGTAAAAAAGAATTGCTGAAAACATTCCAATCGGTGGACAAGATAAAAAAAGCCGATTTGGATGAGCTTCAACAAGTGAAAGGAATCAGTGGTAACATTGCGAAAAACATATACAATTATTTTAATAACGAAGACGGATAAGTGGTGAAGATATGAGTATATATGCAATTTCGGATCTGCATTTGTCTTTAGGTACGGACAAGCCCATGGATATTTTTGGTCCTATGTGGGAAGGGTATACGGAAAAGATCAAAGACAGCTGGAAAAATGCCATCAATGAAGATGACACGGTTTTTATTCCCGGCGATATATCTTGGGCTATGCGCATTCAGGATGCCGAGAAGGATTTTTTGTTTCTTGATGAATTACCCGGGCGTAAAATTATTTGCAAAGGGAACCATGATTATTGGTGGAACAGTTTGAAGAAGATCCATGAGATGTTTCATCTGTGGGGGGTAACCACAGTGGACATTCTTCACAACAACTCCTTTGAAGTGGAAGACTATGTCATATGCGGAACAAGGGGATGGAAGCATCCGGACAGTCCGGATGCAACTGAACAAGATCAAAAGGTTTATGACAGGGAACTGAACAGATTGATTCTATCTTTAGAGTCGGCTAAATCCATAAATAAGCCGATTTTATGCGGTTTGCATTACCCCCCCTTCGGACCTTCCGGAGTGGAAACCGAATTTACCCGGGTTATGGAAAAGTACGGTGTAAAGATTTGTGTATATGGTCATATACATAAGAACTTTGACAATGCAGGAATCGTGCGTGGAACCTACAACGGAATTCTTTATCAATTGGTATCCGGTGATTACCTGCAGTTCAAACCTAGTATAATATAGGTAAGATACTTATAGTTAATATAAAATGTCATATCAATACAATTTGGGCTTAGAAAATCCTATTGATTTTGTTTTTGACTATGATATAATATACAGGTTAAAATGGCGAATCAGCTGTATTAGTAATATAATGATATCGATCGGAGGCAATTGAGGAATGAGTGTTAAACTTGAAAAACCGGAAAAGAATATAGTGGTACTTGAAATAGAAGTAGATAAAGAGATTTTTGCTAAGGCTCTGGAAAAAGCATACAATAAAAACAAACGTAAATTTGATATTCCCGGATTTAGAAAAGGGAAAGCCCCAATGGGAGCAATTGAACGTGTGTACGGCGAGAGTGTATTTTATGAGGATGCAGTTGATGATATCATCCCGGGAAAATATGACGAAGCGGTAGAGGAAATGAAAATTCAACCGGTAAGCAGACCGGACATTGACATCAAAGAAATCGGTAAAGATAAGAACTTTGTTTTCACTGCCAAAGTAACCGTGAAACCGGAAGTAATCGTTAGCGAATACAAAGGTGTGGAAGCTGAAAAATATGTGTACTGTGTAGAAGACAAGGATATTGACAAAGAAATTAACGCGGTTGTTAAAAGAAACTCCAGAATGGTAACGGTGGAAGATCGCCCTGTACAAGACCAAGATACGGCCGATATTAATTATGAAGGCTTTATTGACGATGTTCCTTTCCCCGGTGGAAAAGGAGAAGGTCATAGTTTGAAAATTGGCTCAGGTTCCTTCATACCCGGGTTTGAGGAACAGTTAATCGGAAAGAACACCGGAGACGAGTTTGATGTGAAAGTTAAATTCCCCGATGAATACCATAGTGCGGAGGTTGCAGGAAAAGATGCGATTTTCAAAGTGAAGATCAATTCCATTTCCATGACTGAGTACCCGGAGATTGACGATGAATTTGCCAAAGACGTCAGTGAATTTGACACGTTAGACGAATACAAGGCAGACATCAGAAGCAAATTGCAAGAGCAAGCCGATAACCGTTCTAAAGCTTCGGTTGAGAATAATGTAGTTGATGCAGTATTGAAGAATACTGAAATCGATGTACCGGATGTTATGGTTGAAAACCAAATTGATCATTATTTATATGACTTTGACAGGCAATTACAGTATCAGTATCAGGGTTTGGGTTTGGATAAGTATCTTGAGTACATGGGTACTTCCCGGACAGAATTTAGAAAACAATACAAAGAACAGGCCTTAAAAGAAGTCAAAGTTATATTATTATTGGAAAAGATCGTTGAGCTTGAGAATATCACTGTAGATGAAGACAAGATAAACGAAGAAATTGAAAAGACAGCAAAACAGTACAATATGGCAGTAGAAGACATCAAGAAGAACATGACACCACAGGATTTGGAATACTTCAAAGAACAACTCAGCAGACCTATGGCAATTGAATTCCTTGTGTCTCAAGCAAAAGTGACAGAGATTGAAAAACCTTATGCAATAGAGCATGACCACGATCATGATCACGACCACGACCATGATCACGATCACGAATGTGATCATGAAGGGTGCGATCATGACCATGATCACGAAGAGTAAAGCCAGGGGAAGAACATCCTGCGAATATTTGGTTAGAATCGGGTAATATTCAATTATAGTGTATATTTAAAGTTGTTTTGCACGTAGAATATAGAGATAGTATTTTGTTCATTTTAATTGCATTTAGTTAGCAAAGGAAAGAAAGGAGAATATGCATGAATATGAATTTGGTACCGATGGTTATAGAACAGACGAATCGGGGAGAAAGATCTTACGATATTTATTCCAGATTGCTCAAATCGAGGATTATCGTTTTAAGCGATCAAGTAAATGACGTTACAGCAAGTTTAGTCGTAGCACAGTTAATATATTTGGAGCATGAGGATCCGGACCGGGACATCACTTTATATATAAACAGCCCGGGAGGTTCGGTGACATCCGGTTTTGCCATTTATGACACAATGCAGTACATCAAACCGGATGTATCAACCATTTGTATCGGTATGGCGGCAAGTATGGGAGCATTCCTGTTGGCTGCAGGGAAAAAAGGCAAGCGTTACGCATTGCCCAACAGTGAAATCATGATTCATCAACCATTAGGCGGTGTGCAAGGTCAAGCAACTGACATCAAGATACATACCGAAAGGTTGATGAGGACGAAAGACACCCTGAACAGAATTTTAAGCGAAAACAGCGGGCAACCTCTGGAAAAGGTGGAGAGGGATGTTGAACGTGATTATTTTATGACCGCCCAAGAAGCATTGGAATACGGTCTGATCGATAAAGTGATGACCAATCGTCAAGAGTAAAGAATCGAGGTGAAAAATGGCAAGAAGCGACGATTTCAAACGCATGAAATGTTCGTTTTGCGGTAAAACACAAGACGAAGTCAGAAAATTAATACAAGGTCCCGGTGTATACATCTGTGATGAATGCATTGAATTATGCAGTGAAATTATCGATGAAGAACCCGGCGATTTTGATGATGATTTTGAAATAAGCTTTGACAAGGTTCCAAAACCCAAGGAAATTGTCGAAACTTTTGATAAATATGTAATCGGTCAGGATGAAGCGAAAAAATCGCTTGCTGTGGCTGTTTACAACCACTATAAAAGAATAAATTCCGCAATGACAGATGATGATGTGGAATTGCAAAAGAGTAATATCATTATGATCGGACCCACAGGGTGCGGTAAGACCTATTTGGCTCAAACTTTATCAAAGATATTGAATGTGCCTTTTGCTATTGCCGATGCCACTTCTTTGACTGAAGCCGGATATGTGGGAGAAGACGTTGAAAACATATTGTTGCGCTTAATCCAAGCTGCTGATTATGACATTGAAAAGGCCGAAAGGGGTATTATCTACTTGGACGAAGTCGATAAGATCGCCCGTAAGTCTGATAATCCTTCCATCACAAGAGATGTCAGCGGTGAAGGTGTTCAACAAGCGTTATTGAAAATATTTGAAGGTACGATTGCATCTGTTCCCCCTTTAGGAGGAAGAAAGCATCCCCAGCAGGAATTCATACAGTTGGACACATCCAACATATTGTTTATTTGCGGCGGTGCATTTGATGGCATCGATGAAATCATTAAAAATAGAATTGGGAAAGGAACCATGGGATTTGGAGGCAGCTTGAAGAAGAATGCTGCCGATATCAACATTCTTACGGACATTACACCTCAGGATCTTCTGAAATATGGATTGATCCCTGAGTTTGTAGGACGTTTACCGGTTGTGGTAGGGCTACATGAATTGGATAAAAATGCATTGGTTCGTATTCTAACCGAACCGAAGAATTCCCTGTTGAAGCAATACCAAGTTCTGTTTGAAATGGACAATGTTAAACTGGAGATCGAAGAGGACGCTTTGGAAGCTATTGCAGAGAAAGCCATCCAGAGGAAGTCCGGAGCCAGGGGTTTGAGAGCGATCTTAGAGGAAACCATGAGGGATATAATGTATGAAATACCCTCTAGAACCGATATTGAGAAATGTATAGTAACAAAGCAAACCATCCTCAACAAAGAGCCGCCTACCTTGGTCCTAGGTAAAAAAGCTATTGCCAAACCGGCTGCTAAAAAAGATATCGGGTAAACCGGTATCTTTTTTCAAGTGTACACGTAATAATAGATGAGATGCTTGTTCCATTTCGGGGGTATATAGTGTGAGTGTATTAGAAGGATTTTTATTGGGAATTATTCAGGGGCTAACTGAATTCTTGCCGGTGAGCAGCTCCGGCCATTTGGTTTTGTTTCAAAACTTGTTCGGTGTTGAAGGAAACACATTTACATTTGATCTTTGTGTACATTTTGCCACGTTGATTGCCGTTTGTACCGTATATTGGCAGGACTTGATGTCTTATGCAAAGAAACCTTTTACCAAACCGGTTTTCTTATTGATAGCCGCGACAATACCTGCCATAATCGCAGCACTGTTTTTGGAAGATTGGATCAAAGATTTCTTTCAAACCGGTAATTCACTAGGGATCGGATTTTTGTTTACCGCATTGGTTTTATTGGTAGTATCCAAAATACCAAGCGGTAAAAAAAGCATTGAGAAAGCCGGTATAGCAGACGCTTTTGTCATTGGCTTCGGTCAAGCAATTGCCCTTTTCCCAGCCATATCACGTTCAGGAATGACCATATCGGCGTCATTGGCAAGAGGGTTGAAAAGAGAGGAAGCATCCAAGTTTTCTTTTTTGATGTCCATCCCGGTGATTCTGGGCGCAGTACTGTTTGATTTGGTGGATGTGGTGAAGGATCCGTCACTTGTTGCAGGTATTCATGTGTCGGCACTACTAGTGGGAATGATCGCCGCCGGGTTGAGCGGATATTTTGCTGTACGATTTATGATCAAAGTGGTGAATAACGGGAAGTTGAAATATTTCTCTTACTATTTGTTTGTGATTGCAGCATTTGTGCTGGTGGATCAGTTATTCATCGGTAAAGTGTTTAACAAGTTGTTTTAATATAAAGGAGTAGTTTTGAAAGACTTAACGATCTTAGGTGTGGAATCCACTTGCGATGAGACGGCTTGTTCCATCGTTAGAAACGGAAGAGATCTCGTTGCAAGTGTCATTTCATCACAAATTGAAATTCATAAGCCATATGGCGGGGTAGTGCCTGAAATTGCATCCAGAAAGCATGTGGAAAATATTATTCCGGTGCTGGATGAATGCTTTACCCAAGCCGGGACAAGCCTCGACCAAATCGACGGTGTGGCGGTATCATACGGACCAGGCTTGGTTGGCGCTTTGCTCACCGGAATATCAGTGGCAAAAGCCATTGCATGGTCTTTGGATATCCCCCTTTTGGGGGTAAACCATATTGAAGGCCATATTTTTGCTAACTTTTTAACCCATAAGGATCTACAACCTCCATTTTTGGCGCTGATTGTATCCGGAGGACACAGTCATATTGTTTATGTGAAAGATTATTTGAAGTATGAGATCATTGGGAAGACAAGGGATGATGCCGCAGGTGAGGCTTTTGACAAAACAGCCCGTGTGTTGGGTTTAGGATATCCCGGTGGTCCATTGATCGATAAGATGGCCAAAGAAGGCAATGACACTGCATTTGATTTTCCAAAAACAAAATTTTCGGACAACCCCTATGATTTTAGTTTCAGTGGAATCAAGACCGCAGTGATCAATCAGATCAACTCCATGAAGATGAAAGGTCAATCCTATCGTGTGGAAGACGTAGCTGCTTCTTTCCAAAAGGCGGTTGTTGATGTGTTGGTACGAAATACCATAGAAGCGGCGAAAGAAATCGGAATGAAAACAGTTTGTTTGGCCGGGGGTGTTTCTGCAAATTCTTTGTTGAGAAAAACCATGGAGGAAGAGGGACAAAAGTCCGGAATCCAAGTGTATTATCCGGATCTTGTTTATTGCACCGATAATGCTGCTATGGTGGCTGCTACCGGTTACTATTATTATATGAACGAAAAGTTTTCCGATTTGACCTTAAATGCCGTACCGAATTTACGGATTGATGATCAATAAAGAAACAAAAAGAAAGATAATGAAAAGGGAGGGGAATGATATGGCGGATTGTAATCAATGTCCGAGTAAAAACAATTGCTCAAGTCAGCAAAAAGAAAACTGTGGTCAAACGGATTTTCATGTGGCACCAAATGCCATGAGTGAAATCAAAAGAGTGATTCCTGTGGTCAGCGGAAAGGGAGGAGTCGGAAAGTCTTCCATTACGGCTATGTTAGCGGTGCTAATGAGGAGAAAGGGATACAAGACGGCTGTTTTGGATGCTGATATCACCGGACCTTCCATACCGAGAATGTTCGGCTTAAAAGCCGGGATCAAAGGAGACCACGCCGGAATCTATCCTGCAAAAACTCATAACGACATCAGTGTTATGTCGGTCAATTTGTTGCTAGAACAGGAAGACCAGCCGGTGGTCTGGAGAGGTCCTGTCATATCCGGAACGGTAAAACAATTCTGGAGTGACGTCATTTGGGAAGACGTGGATTATATGTTCATTGACATGCCTCCGGGAACAGGAGATGTTCCGTTGACGATATTTCAATCGCTGCCGGTTGACGGTGTCATTATTGCCACATCACCTCAAGAGCTTGTATCGATCATCGTGAAAAAAGCTGTTAATATGGCGACAAAGATGAATATAGAGATCGCAGGTGTTGTAGAAAACATGAGCTATGTCCTATGTCCTGATTGCGGCAAAAAGATTGATGTTTTCGGTTCCGGAAAAGTAGGAGAAACAGCTACGGCATTAGGTATTGAATTGTTAGGGAAAATACCTATGGACGTTCATATATCCAGTTTGTGTGACAACGGTGAGATTGAAAAGTTCACAGCGGATTATTTGGATCGTTGCGTGGAAGTATTAGAAAGAAAATATCCGGTATGAAGACACATAGCGAAAAGATAACGGTAAGATATGCAGAGACTGATCAAATGGGGATTGTGCACCACTCCAATTATCCTGTGTGGTTTGAAGTAGCCAGAACCGGATTTATTAAGGCATTGGGCATGTCCTACTCGGAGGTGGAAGCTAAAGGATTACTTTTTCCCTTGTCCGAGCTTTATGTCAAATACCATACGGGTGCTTTGTATGAGGATGAGTTGGTTATAACGGTACAAATTGAAAAGCTCACAGGTGCCAGAATGGTGTTTTCTTATCAAGTGTTCCGTGACAGGGACAACGCATTGATTGCCACCGGATCCACTACTCACGCTTTCACAGACCCGAACATTCGTGTAATGAACATCATGAAAACCCACAAGGAGATCTATGATATGTTTTATGTGGCGTGGAAGGAATAAGATACACAATAAGGCTTGATAACAACAAGAAGCAGGTAAAAACCTGCTTCTTTATATATCCTATTCATTCTTTAACTTCAATAAATCTTCCACAGAAAGCTCAGTAACAGAGCTGATTTGCTCTAAACTCAAGGTTTCGATTTCCATTAACTTTTTCGCAACATCAAGTTTTACACTATATTTGCCTTCGTCAAAACCCTCAAAAAAACCCTTCAAAAAATCCCAAAATTACTTTCAGGCAAACCTTTTAGCTTCAATTCTTTCTTCATATCACGAAATGGCAATTTCTAGAGCATGAATCATCTACTCAGTCTCCTCAAAGTTTTATTCGATATCACTTTTTATCTTCTTTAATTCGTCAATTGAAAGTCCAGTAACGGTGCTAATTTGCTCTAAACTCATGATGTTGCTATCAATTAATTTCTTGGCAATATTTAATTCTCCTTCAGCTTTACCTTCTTGCTTTGCCTTTTGAAAGGCACCTTCTAATGCATAAATCATTTGTTCAGTCTCCTTTTCGCATAATATGGTATCAATTACTTCTGTTTCTTTTTCATTCATCCCCTTGGTCAAGATATTTTTTATCCAAGTAATAAATAAATCATAATCTGAAGAACTTAAGTTTTTAATGAGATTCAACAGATCTTTCAACCGAGCATAAAACTCTTTGTTAAGATGTTTTTGATCCATGTAGAAAACAGCACTTATAAGGTTACCGATCTCAAGTAATTCGTTTTGCCCATAACTTGAGATATCGATGAGGATATACTCAAAGTCCAATACAGAACCATCAAACATCTCAACTTCTTCTAAGGTCTCTTTAAAGTTACGAGATACAGTCCATCTACTAGAGCCGTTATACAATACACATGGTATGATCACTGGCAACTTGAATTCTTTTCTTCTAGCCATGAACTTACCTTGTTTGGATTCAGTATCTTTTAATAAGGTCCTCCATATTTCAACCATGTATTGCAATAGTCGATATGGCATTTGAAAATCCACTGTGCTTTGCAATTCCATTAAAATATAGAAGAATATTTCTTGCCCGTCAATCTTGATTTTGTATAAAAGATCCGCTTCTTTTCCTTTAAAATCATTCAGTATAAATGATTTGTTAATATTCTCCACATTGTCTTCGTCAATGTTATTGACCCAACTCTGCCGGACAAAACTTCTTAATAGTTGTACAAAGACTCTTTTTACAGATAACAAATACTTATACCCGGTATCATGTCTGTTGTTAAGCACTTCATAATTTTCATCCGGCTCCAATACCCATGCATAACTGTTCATTTAATCACCTCTTTATTTTACATGATTTTCTTAAGTTGTTCAATATCATTATATGAGAACAAAGGTTCTAGGTCAATAGAATATATGTACAATTCAGTTTTATGATAAAAAGTATGATAAACTTTATAAAAGCGGTGAACCTTTGATGTTTTACTCCGACTATATCAATGAAAGTACTTTCAAGGTAAATGAAATGAATGACAAATATGATTTAACTGAATATGTAGACAAGCTGTATTCGGCTGCGGTCATAAAAACCGGAGACTCTCATGTAGCAGAAGATATTACTCAAGAGACGTTTCTTGCAGCAGTACAAGGATTAAGACGGGGTGTACAACCGGATCACTTGTACGCTTGGCTTTTAAGCATTATGTCGAACAAATATTGCGATTGGCTGCGGGAGAAGTACAACAAACCACGGTTAAGTTTCGAGAACTATCCTATGGAAATTCCGGCTGATGATCAAACGGATGATTCTATGGAAATGTTAGAAGCAGTGCGACATGAACTGGGATACCTTGCAAAGATTCACCGTGATGTGATGGTTCGCTTTTATATCCATGGTCAATCCATTGAACAAATCGCAACAGATTTAAGTATACCGGTAGGTACTGTAAAAAGCAGACTGAGTACAGGAAGACTACATGTCAGAGAAGGAGTAAAACAGATGGAAAACTATACAAAACAAAGTTTCGAACCGGATATTCTTACCATTGCTTGCTCCGGAAATACCGGATTGAATAATGAACCTTTTTTTCTAGTGCCTCAAGAAGATAAGCTGACACAGAATGTCTTGATCCTAGCATATGAAAAGCCTGTGACAGAAACCGAGATTGCTAAATCCTTGGGTGTTCCGGTTGCCTATATCGAACCGGTGGTTGAAAAGATGGTAGTTGGAGAGTTAATGAGACGTACAGACGGTGGGAAGGTGTATACCGACTTTATTATCTATACCGAAAAAGACAAGAAAGCCACATTTCAAAAGCAGCTGGAAATAGCAGATGAGTATTTTGAGTTGTTTTGGAGAGAGACGGAAAAAGCGCTGAATTTATTACGCGAGAAAGATTATTATAAAAGACAACCTGAACAATCCAGGGCAAAACTTGAATTACATTTCGTAATTGACCTTTTAATGGGTGGTCGCCTTGAGGTGCGAGAGGAGGTACATGGGCATATGCCATTCTCCGATTATCCCTATCGTAAAACCGGTGGAAGGTGGATTGCTATGGGTCAACAATATCCGTCAAATTATGATTTCAAAAAAGATCAAGAATTCTGGCGATATGCTATTGATGGGGAAGCCGGAACATGGATCAGAAATTTTCGTGATACGAAAAATATAGGGTTGCGCCATTATGGTACGGAGCTTGGCAAATTTCCGTACCGATATTTTAAAGAGGAGTATGTGAAATGGTTTTATGAGTTGATGACCAACATACCTCGAGAAAAATCATCTGTTGGAGACCATGTGTTACAAGCGGCGGAGGATTTGATTGAAAGTGGAATCCTGTTAAAAGAGCCTACTATTGCTCTTAATATTCCAATACTGAACCTTACCGAGTATCAGGATGAAAAGAACCTTTCACGATCATACCATAAGAAACTAAGCCAAGACATACGGGATATTTACATTACTCTGTTTGAAGATGGGTTCGTCAAGTTGCCTTCTCACTTAAATAGCGTTCCGAAGTGGCAGCAATTCATGTTCTGTGGAGACAGTGTTCCCATGGCTGTTATTCACAATGCTATTGAAAGAGGTCTTTTCCTAAAAGATGTCGATTACCCGGTTCCGGCGTCAGTGTTTGTTATTGAACGATAGTCGGGCGTTGAACTTTTTAAATCGATAACATATAATGGAATAAAGTATATAGTGGATGTCAGGAGAACTGCCTTATGACACAGGGAAGAATGAAAATAGTGATCTTGAAAAACGGGCCTTACATTGTATCAGGGAATGTTCCATTGAAAGAAATGATTATTGTCCCAAAAGGTGGACATTATGAATTAGTAGAAGGGTGTTCGTTACCTCAATCCGAAACTTATGCACTTTGTCGCTGTGGAAAGTCCAAGAACCCTCCCTTTTGTGATGGTGCTCACATAAAAGCATACTTTAACGGAGAAGAAACGGCTTCTCGGGAAGAGTATGATAAAAGAGCTGAGTTGCTAGAAGGGTCCGGGTTGGATATGCAGGACGATTACCGTTGTGCATTCGCCCGATTTTGTCATAGGGATAAAGGAGATGCATGGGAGTTGATTCAAAACTCAAATTGTGAAGAGAATATAAGGGAAGCGCTTATAGCGGCCAGTGAATGCCCGGCAGGCAGGTTAACCGCAATTGACAAAGAAGGAAACAAAATTGAGCCTGACCTTGAACCTTCCATTAATATCATTCAAGATCCGGAGATGGGCGTCAGCTCCGGAATCTATGTGAAAGGGTATATCCCCATTGAATCCAAAAACGGAGAGCAATATGAGCCGAGAAGCAGAGTGATGCTCTGCCGTTGCGGACGATCGAGTAACAAACCCTTTTGCGATGCAACCCATATTCCTGCTGAATTTAAAGATAAGGAATAATAAGTTTTATTGATTAGTGTGTATGTATAGCTCTTGTTGTTTTATACAATTAAGAGCTTTCTTTATATTAAAGTTTTTTTATTTGTTAACCGAAACGGATTTCTTGCAACTATATAGATAGAAAGCTTTCTAAGTGTAGTAAAAAAACAAAAACAAGAGGTGAGATGTTGGATAAGCATAAGCTGGATGAGAAGATTACGCAAGCATCAAAATCGATACTTTCATATTGCATGGCCAGGGTATCCGACCAACATGATGCCGAGGATTTAGCCCAAGATATTATTGTTGAGATCATGAAATCATCAGGGACGATCCGGGATGATAAAGCCTTCTATGGTTTTATGTGGGCGGTTGCCGGTAACGTGTACAAGCAATGGTGCAGAAAGAAGGCATCAAGAAAAGAATGTGAGTTAGACTATGACATTTGCGAAAAAATCGATGACGACAAGTCTGATGTCTATTTGCTGCGACGAGAACTGTCGTTATTGGCTAAAAGATATCGACGTGCCACTACATTGTATTATCTTGAAAACAAATCTTGTGCTCAAATCTCATCTGATCTTTCTATCAGTGAAAGCATGGTGAAGTACCTGCTTTTCAAAGCAAGAAAAATATTAAAGGACGGTATGAATATGGAACGGAATTTCGGAGAACAAAGCTATAACCCCAAAACTCTATACATCATGTACATGGGAGAAGGTCCGAATCATTATTGGGATCTTGTGGAAGGAAACATGATACGTCAGAATATTCTATGGGCTTGCTATAACGACCGGTTGACGGAGGAGGACATTGCATTGCAAATTGGTGTGTCCTTGCCATATATTGAAAACGACCTGAAAAAGCTTGTAGATACTTGGCTACTCGTTAAAGACGGAAGTTATTACAGAACAAACGTGATTATTCTCACGGAAGACTTTACGAAGGAAAAGGCGGTAAAGCTATTGCCGCTTCAAAAACAAATCACGGGATGCATTACAGATTTCATCGGTAAACATGAAGAAGCCATAAGAGACATTGGTTTTTACGGTAGCGACATGTCGAAAAATTCGTTGAAATGGCAAATTGCTTGTATCATACTGCAACATGCCTACAGTAAGGTTGCAGATAAGTATTTTGTTCCGGGGAAAGCACCCCTGACAGCCTTTGGTGAACATGCTTTTGTATGGGGACAAGAACATATTGATGGAGGATTCAATTGCTGTAACATTTCGGCGGATGAATGGAATACTAATATCAGTATGTATTTCATGGATTGGGTTGCAAAACCGAATACGCACCACAATGATTTTTACAGCAACCCAAAGCTTGTCAAACTGTATGATAAGCTTGTGCATGGACTTGTGTGCGAGTCTGAGAAAAACCCAAAGCTTGTTAAACTGTGTGACAGATTTGCACACGGATTATTGAACGAAATTGAAGTGTATGAACGAGAGATGCTTGCGGAGCTTGTCCGTAAAGGTTATGCAAGAAAACAAGACGGACAAGTTCGTGCAAGTATGCCGGTGTTTACAAAAGAAGAATATGAAAGATTGATCTTATTATTGAAACCGGTGATTGTAAATGCAAGTGAATTATTCGAAAAGATGCATGCCGAAATCACAGCGGTGTTGCGCAACCATGCACCATCTCACATGAATAAACAGGTGGAGTCCATTGCATGTATGAGTTTATTTAATGACGGTGCATACACACCGGTTTCTATCTTGAACAAAAACGATTACTTGTCCACTGATTGGGATGCAGATGAAATAGCTACGGCTTATGTCATATTGAAGTAATTGGTATATACAACAAGAAAGGCCGCCAAATATCACTCAGGTGGCCTTTTAAAATTCAGTTGTTTTTTTGTTCTAATATAACGGCAGGTTATGTGCTTTCAAGTAGCTTTCCTTGGACTGGATTAAGTAAGCAAACCTCGGATCAGTTTCCCCGTGTAGCTTTAAAAAGAGTTGCTGTGAATATTTCAAGTCTTTTAATGTCAAGTTGACATAGTCGTCACGACCGTAAGAGCCGTCTTTCATATAAGCATACCACAGATCCTTATTAGGCTTGGGCCAGTCTTGATAAGTGTCCCTTACCGCCAACTTGATCTTATCGGCAATCAGCATGTATACCGGTTCATCAGTGTCGATGTACAGTTCGTAGAGAAAATTCATCTCGGTAACCAGGTGGTTTAAAGAGACATGAGTTGGTAACAAGGCAAAATCCTTGTCGGTATAATCCCACACCAAAAAACCTCCGTTCTCGGTTTCAAAATGATGAGTCATAGCAAAATCAACAAGATAGTCTCCGTAAGCGCGAGCTGAAGCTAAAAAGGCCGGATCCTTCCACTTACGCCAACCACGTATTAAAAACAAACCCGCGTCGGTATTGAATCTTGTATCGTAAAAGGACTCATAAATCCCGTAATCTTCTCTTAACCAATTTGATTCGGGTTCTGTAGGCCATATTCCGTCTTGTGTTTGATCCGAAATGGCGGTATACAATGCAACAATGGACATGGCATCAAAATATCGCCCTTGGGTCCTTAAAAATACTTCTCCTACGTGATGAGCGGTGTTTTTGTAGAAACAATCATTTCCTGAAGGTGTATAGGATGACGGTGTTATATAATACTGACCGTCCATGGACCATTTTCGAAATCGGGAATAGTCTGCAATTTTCGCCACGGAATATGTGTTTTCATTTGAAAAGTCCACAAGCTGTTCTTTTGAAAACACACCCCATTGTTCTGTTAAACGGCCTTTCTTAATAGGTAATTCTGCAGTTATATAATCCTTATGTATTTGAATCACAGAGCTTTTATCTGTCAAATCCCTCAAGATACCGTGCTCCAACTTTTCATAAGCATTCACGCTGCTTGCTACCATAGAAAAAACAGGAGATTCTATGTAGATTTTATATGGTGACTCATAGGGTGTTTCTTCCGAATGAAAGGGTCCTTCAAGAACGGATGTCATATTGTCCCGCCCTTTAGGATAAGAAAAGTAACGGTATTCATAGGTGGAATCGGTTTCTAAATATAATTCTACATTCAAAGCGGACGGGATAGTTCTAAAGCTGTCCATGCGCATACAATAATAAATGTCACCGGAGTTCAACTCGTATAGATCCAGAATAAAAAGACCGGCTTCCTTTTCTCTGTGGTATACAGTGTATTCATAGCGTGTGTTGGTAGCAATCGTGTATTGATTGTGGGTTTCCGCATTTAGGGTTAATGTCAAATCCTTACCGTAGGCTTTGAACAGGTTTTTCACCCATGCACCGGTAAAAGCAGGAGCCTCAGTTTCGGATGTGCTTGTGTTTATTGTAGTCTCTGTCGTTTGTACCGGAGCCGTTTCAGATACCGGTTGCTTGGTTGTCACAATATATGAGGTTGTTGTTTGTTGTGTCGTTTCCGTTTGTGTTTGGCTTGTTTGGGGCTCTCCGGGAACGGCCATTTCGTTGTAAGCAACATCTACTTGAACTCGAAATAAGGCAATCATAAAAATAACGGTAATCACCGTTAGAAATGCAAATAATTTGTCATTTGAATTTAGCTGTCGCATATTCAACCTCCTTAGCATAGTATATTATAGCATGGTGCCTCGAATCTGAAAACCGTTTTGTCATAATTGCAGCAGGTAAGTATCAGCATAAATGGATTTGCATAGTATATATGGATGAAGATCAGTATTTTAATGCACAGAAAATTCATGATATAATAAATGTCGGATAAAAGATCGAAAGGGGATTTGTGATGATCATCCTGACACCGGCACAAATGAATCAACTGGATGCATATGCTGTAAACGAACTGAAAATACCGGGTATTGTTTTAATGGAGCATGCAGCCATGGCTACAGTACAAAAAGTTATGGATATGCTTGAGGGCGTGTCGAAACCGATGGTTGTGTTGTTTGTCGGTACAGGAAATAACGGGGGAGACGGATTTGCAATTGCCAGGCTTTTGGACAACAAAGGAGTGAAGCCTTTGATTTATTTGTTTGGTGACCCTGACAAAATCAAAGGAGATGCACGGGTGAACCTGGATATTTGTGTCGCAATGGGATTGACACCTATTGTGTACCGACCGGAGCAAAAGGATGAATGCATTCGAAAGGTTCAAGAATCCGACTTGGCAGTAGATGCATTATTAGGAACAGGATATGTCGGAGCGTTGAGACAGCCTGTGGATGAGGCGATCCGCATCTTAAACGGTTATGCTAAAAAGGTGCTGAGCGTAGATATTCCCTCGGGAGTGAACGGAACAACCGGCAGAGTAGAAACAGAGGCTGTCAAAGCTTGTGAAACGGTCACATTTTGTTGCCCCAAACCGGGATTGTGTGTTTACCCGGGAAGAGAAATGGCAGGATGTGTGACAGTAGCTCCGATTCAGATTCCTAAATCTGCAGTGGAGCGTATGAACTCTAAGATGTTTTACATTGATGAGGATCTTGTAAAGGATTGGTTGCCGGTACGTAAAATTAATGGTAACAAAGGCGATTATGGAAGGGTGACTGTGACAACTGGTACCGGGGGAATGACAGGAGCGGCAATACTTGTTGCAAAAGCGGCATACCGAACCGGTTCCGGACTGGTATATATGTTGACCGACCCGTGCAATATGCCGGTTTTGGAAACAGCGGCTATTGAAGCGGTTAAAGTTCCCGTAGCATCGGATTCGGAAGAAGATTTGGACGGAATCCGGGAGTTCTTAGACAAACAGGATTGTGTGGTCATAGGACCCGGAATGGGAAACAATGAACGTACCGGTAGAATTGTCCGATATTTTTTGGCAAGAGGAGGAAATCTTGTATTGGATGCAGACGGGCTGAACGTGTTGGCAGACAGGACGGATTGGTTGAAACAATCGGATTGTAATATTGTCATAACGCCTCATCCCGGTGAAATGAGTCGCTTGTGCGGAAAGAGTATAGAGGATGTTCAAAAGGACAGATTGGGTACTGCCTTTGACTTTGCCAAAAAGACAGGTGTTACCGTTGTATTAAAAGGTGCAGGCACTGTGATATGCACACCTGATGTGCAAATGATCAATTCCACCGGTTGCCCGGGGATGTCAGTTGCAGGAAGCGGCGATGTGTTATCCGGTATGATCGGATCATTGATCGGCCAGGGTTTGCCTGTTTTAAAGGCCTGTGCCCTGGGGGTTTATCTTCATGGATTAGCGGGAGAGTATGCAGAAGTGAAATTTACTGAATACGGAGTGACAGCTTCGGACATAATAGATATGATACCTTCGGCATACAAGGGAATAGGAAGAAATTACATCCGCCCGGAAGGCCGTTTTGATTTGACTTGTACCTGATATCACTTTATAATAAAAAGGCACGAGATACTACATCTTGTGTAAAGGGAAACATGTAATATACGATATATATGATAGAGAAGCATATATTGCATGTTAGATTCAAATGACTTTATCTTAATTTTTAAAGTGAAAGAGGGATCAGAATGTCACGTACAAAGAGGATTAATATATCATTACCTGAGGACATGTTGAAGGAAATAGATGCTGCGGTTGAGAATGCAAAAACCGGTAGAAGTCGTTTCTTTCGGCAAGCAGTCAGATATTATTTAACAAAAGGTACTGTTCAGGACATAAGGGGGCAAATGGCGAAAGGCTATGGTGAAATGGGTGCCATCAATTTGGATATTGCAGAAAGTTGGCTTCAAGCGGATAATGACCAAGCCGAAAGGTCAGAATTGCATTTAAGGGAGATGGAAATGGAGTGATAATTAAACGTGGCGATGTCTATTATGCCGACCTTAGCCCGGTAATCGGCTCGGAGCAAGGCGGTGTTAGACCGGTATTGATTATTCAAAATGATGTAGGCAATAAATACAGTCCTACTGTAATCATTGCTGCGATTACATCCAGGATTAACAAAGCCAAGATGCCTACTCATTTTGAATTGTCAGTCAAGGATATCGGACTAAGCAAAGATTCCGTGGTTTTACTTGAACAAGTCAGAACCATTGATAAAAGAAGATTAAGAGAAAAGATAGGACAAATCAGTCCCTCAAACATGTATAAGATCAATCAAGCGCTGATGATCAGCTTGGGGCTTGTGGATATATAATACATACCTAAAAGAGTTCACAAGCATATGTATATGAAAGAGAAAAGAAAAGGTGGATTTTTCACCTGTTACACGATATAATTTTCTGTAATTGGTATTTTTAATACCGGGGAATTTTTTCAAGGGGGGTCAATATGTTATTTAAAAAAGAGAAAAGAAAGAAGATGGTGATTGCCTTGACGGCGGTTATATGTTCTTTCATTGTGTACGGTTCATTAGTCGGTGCAGCATCATCGGATAATGTGATCGTGGCAAGTGTTAACTATGTAGATCAAAAGTTCAATCAGCTCATGCAGAGGATCAATCAAGTGGAAGCAAAGGTGGGGACAGGCTCCGGTACAGGAACGCCGACCTATCCGGGACAACAGCCTACTCAACCGATTAACAGTGAAGCTTTGACTAAGCTCGAAGAAAAGGTTGATCTCATAGAAAGAACGATGAAATCTTACTATCAACCGATGTTGATATCTATTTCGGAAAGCAACAAGTACAGTGTCATTGTTCTGGAAAAAGGCCAAAGCCTTATTGCAAGTGATGTTGTTGAATTTATTGTCAGAGGTGGAACATGTACCGCAATCTCAGGTGCAAACGGAGACGGTCTTGCCGACATGACTTCAGGAGACGGCAAAGATTATCAAACCGGAGAACAGTTGCCTAAGAACCATTATATGCTGATATCAAGGGGAGACGGAAGAGGTATCAAGGCTGAAAGTGATACAGTATACCTTATGGTGAAAGGTTCATACGCAATTTATTTGCCGGAGAAATAACAAATTGTTGTCAAGATAAGAAAAGAGCTTGGACCAAGGGGTGAAATTGATCCAAGCTCTTTTTTTAATTAAATCAAATAGCTTCTTTGTATATTATCCGAGTTTTGTTCCGCAAGAAATGCAAAATGCAGAATCAGAAGGAGATTCGGTTTTGCAATTCGGGCAGACTTTTACATTTGCCGCTACATGTTCTTCAACTTTTGCTTCTTCTATCTTTTCAAACTTATGTCCGCATTTCGGACAGAACTGAACTTCTCTGACTACTTCATTACCGCAGTCCGGGCATTTTTTCAAATTCTTGCTTTCAAGAATTTGAACTTCAAAAGATGCGATGGCTTCTTCTGCAAGAGCGATCAATTGGCATTCATCAGCAAAAGCTTCATGAAGAGGTTCATCTTGTTTGTATAGCTCATACACCTTCTTTCCGAGATCGCTGTATGCTTGCGCTATTTTTTTATTCTCGTCAGCGATTGATCTGTTCAACTTCGATATAGCAGCTATTTCGTCTGTTTTGCTCTTGACGCCTTGAGCTGCTTCACCCATCTTTTTGCCAATGTTTTGAAAAAAAGTCATAGTTATTTCCTCCGTTCTATATTTTTAGCTATTAAGCTTAATATCCCCGATCTTTTTAAACACAATATAAGCTAGCCCCAAGAATAAAATCATTGCGGCAAGTTTAGACCAACTAAACCAAAAAAACATTGAAATCAACCGAGTCAGGGCGTAACCCAAAAGTCCTAATAAAAGATAGTTGTTCTGATACTCAATAAAGAGCAATATCAATGAAAACATGAAGACATATGTGAACAATGTGTTCAAAAAGCCGCCGAAGGGTACGCTGAAAGCCGAAAGCAAAATGAAAAATAAACTGACACCGCAAATGTACACTCCGTAACTGCTGATTTTCGCTATGATTGGAACACTTTTTAAAGCATCCCCCAAATATTCACTTATTTTTTTGTAATAATCCATTTATGATATCCTCCTGAATTCGATTAACCTCCCAACCTACTATTTATTATAATGGAAACGGACATTTATTACAATATACTCGGTCGTTGTTTTTTAATTAATTACCATTTCATATATATATATGCTATAATATCCTTGACCATGAACAAAGGAGGTATGAAAATGGCGGAAGTTTATAAACATGTTTTGAAAGAACATGCCCAAGACATCATTATATGCGGATTAAAATTATCTCAATACGGGCTGATCACCATCCGGAACGGAGAAAGCATGACCCGTTTCATACCTGCATTTTTCAATCCTAAAGATGAGGTACCTTATTATGGAAAAGATGAATATGCATGTTTACGCATCACCATTCCCAATAACTATTGTAAAGTGGGAAATGATTTTCTACGAAATGATAACAACAGCGTGTTAAACGATTTATTCGTCAAATCAATCATACCCGTTGAAGAATACCAGTTTGGTACTTATCGAAATCCGGTTTGCCTTATCTCTAGAACCGTTCAAGACGGTGAGATCGCCTTGACGGGAAAACACCTGGATTATCCGGTGATTGTAGATGACTCTGAAGAACTGTATTTACATAATATTATTAACAATAAAACCGAAAAAAACAGTGACTGGCTAGATGCCGTCCTTTATTCATATTATTGCGATTTGGCGGACAAAGGTCATATCGTGAAAATCGAATCTTATGATTCGGGGATCAGTGTATTCATTAACAAGGATCGACAAATCATAACATTAAAGATGCCTGCTACGGAGGAAATCGAATTTTGACACAACAAACACAACAGCCTCAACCCCAACCGGAAGATATTCGAATAAGGATACTGACCTTATTGGAGAATCAATCCGGTAAATTCTTGTCCGGTGAACAAATCGGAAAAATTCTAGGAGTTTCTAGAAATGCAGTGTGGAAGCATATAAATCACTTGAAAAAATACGGCTATGAAATACAATCGGTTTCGAACAAGGGATATTGTATGACACCGCAAGAAGCTGTCTATAACGGACATGAGATTGCAAAACGACTGAAAAGACCTGCTGAAGTTCATTTTATGGACAATGTTGATTCAACTAATAATGTGGCAAAACAAATGATGCATCAAGGATGTGGACCGGGTAATGTTGTGGTGGCTTTAGAACAAACAGCCGGTAAAGGGAGATTAGGACGTCAATGGAATTCTTCCGGGGGGAAAGGAGTTTGGCTGTCCTATTGCTTGAGGCCGACTTTTTCCATTGAAAAAATCGGATTAGTTACATTAGCCGGTGCATGCGCTGTTTGCGAATTACTAATAGAACAAGGTTTTGATGCAGGAATCAAGTGGCCAAACGATATCTTGATCCATGGAAAAAAGGTATGTGGTATTTTAACCGAAACCGTTTTTGAAGAAACACGCATTGATTTTGTAGTTGTAGGTGTAGGTTTGAATATGTCACAGACCAAGGAAGATTTTGGACCGGATTTGGAAAATTCCGCAACTTCTTTGAGGATAGAATCCGGGAAAAACGTGAATATGTCGGTAATGGCCGCTGCTCTCATTGATCAATTACAGCTGTATTTCTCATATTTGGAAAAGGGTGAAACAAAAAAGATTATTGACTGCTGGAAATCTTATTCCATTACGTTAGGAAGAACCATACTGACCACTATAAACGGAAAGAAGGAGCCGGTAATGGCCCTCGATATCCGGCAAGATGGTGCACTTACGGTAAGAAAGCAAGATGGCACCATAACCGATATTATATCCGGTGAAATATTGTTGGATTAGATATCTAAAGATCAGCTGATACCCCTAAGGTAATACATTTTGCAATGGTACCGGTGATATGCTATAATATTCGTAATATTTACAGGGAGGAATCTATGTCAGAGACCAATAACAAACCAAACAACGTGAATGAAAACACCCCGAAAATACAGGAAGATCCCGGGGAAAAAAGAGAGGTTCGAAGCGCTAAGCCGAATAATCGACCTGTCGGATACAACAATCGCAACAACAGAAACAATCAGGGAAATCGCAATAGAAAACCTAACTATAATAACCGGTATAATAAAGAGCAAGTAAGCACAGAGAAGGATCAAAATCAAAGCCAAAACCAAGCGCAGAACTCAAGTCAAGCTCAAATTCCCAATCAAAATCAGAACCAGAACAAACAAGGAGCTAAAAAGCAGGAGTTCTACAGTAAGCAACCTAGAAATAGGGGGCAAAAGGGCGGTAAAGGGTATGTAAAATACAACCGTCAGGTTATGCCCGGTGAAACGGTGGAAGATATTGCAGATGACATTACCAGAATTGAAAAGGAACTCGTCATTGAAATAGAAGAAATTTCTCACGTAGCTCTGTAAGTTTTTTATCATGGACAATTTATTCGATCAACTGCATATATTGAATGCCGTATTAGAATATGACCGGTCTAACACTGCTCGCTATCATATGCCCGGTCATAAAGGAGGATCCGGCATCCCTTTGCACCTATGGAATTCTCTTTTGAAAATCGATGTAACTGAAATCCCCGATATGGATAACTTGTATCACCCTCGGGGTTTTTTAGCTGATGCTATGAATGAGTGTACAAAGATTTTCGGTACAATAAATACATTTTTTTTGGTTAACGGATCTACCGCAGGAATTCATGCTGCTTTAGAAGTTGCGGCAGGTGATCAAAAAGAAGTGATTATGTCCAGGGATTGCCATAAAGCGGTTTACAATAAAGTGATCATGGCAGGATATACTCCTTATTATATCCCGGTAGGTTTTGATCAAAACACACTGACTCCCTCCTTGCCGTCAGTAGGCGACGTTATGAAGGTTATGGACCGGACAGGTTGTAAGACGGTCATAATTACCAGCCCGAATTATCATGGCATGGTCTGCGATGTACAAGGGATTGCTTGTGAGGTTCATAAAAGAGACGGTATTTTAATTGTTGATGAAGCTCACGGTGCCCACTTCACATTTTCCGACGCTTTACCGGAAACGGCCATCCGGTGTGGAGCGGATATGGTGATACAAAGCGCACACAAGACATTACCGGTAATCAATCAAGGCGCATATCTTCATATATGCAGTCGGAGGATTGCACTTGAACAAATCAATGTTGCATTATCCATGATTCAAACCTCGAGTCCTTCCTATATTATCATGGCCCTATTAGAATATGCAGCCGTTCATTTGCATGAATGTGGAGACATATTATATAATAAGTTGTGTGAGGATATAAAGAAGTTACAAGATGGGTGCAACAGTGAATGTGACATTCATATAAAGACGGATTTATGCAAAAATGCCGTTGAGAAAGATGTGACCCGTATTTTACTTGATGCCCGTAGAGCCGGTTATACAGGCTTTGAATTGGAGAAACGATTGCGCAGCCAATATAATTTAGCAGTGGAAGCGGCTGATTTATATAGTTGCATATTGATTGCCACTGTAAGTGACCCGTCATGGTATTTGGAGACTTTGTCCAAAGCATTAAAAGATAATGCAAACCCGGTCGGAAATAAACGACTTGTAGGATGCAAAGAGTTGCCTGTACCGGAAATGGTTTTATTGCCCGCTGAAGCGGTTAGACAGGATAAAAAGACTATTGAAGCAGAAAAAGCGATAGGGTGCATTGCATATAAAGCGGTGATCCCTTATCCTCCCGGAATACCTTTGATTGTGCCCGGTGAGAAGATAACAACGGAAGCGATTTCATATATTCATTCCATTGTTGATGAAGGCGGTTTTATCGAAGGTTTAGAGGGTGTGAATGGTAATTTATACATGGATGTGGTAAAGTAGGAAATGAGAAGAAAAGGATTATTTATTGTTATAGAAGGCATAGACGGCTCAGGAAAGTCCACCCAGATTGAAAATCTGAAAGCATATTTTCATGAAAAAGGGTTGGATGTTGTCGTGACTCGTGAACCCGGTGGAACCCGAATCGGTGAAAAGATCAGGGGGATCGTGTTGGATCCTGAAAATCAGGAGATGGACAGTTTGACTGAAATGTTTTTGTATGCCGCATCCAGAGCGCAACATGTGGCAGAGCTGGTACAAAAAAGTTTAGACGACGGTGTACATGTCATTTGTGATCGGTTTGTGTTGTCAAGTTATGTGTACCAGGGAATTGCACGGGGAATTGATTTGGAGATTGTAAAAAAGGTCAATGCCGTTGCCATGCAAGGGTTGGTTCCGGATATTACTTTTTTTATTAATATAGATGATGATGAAGCTTTTCGAAGAAGAGCAAAAAGAATGAGTAGCGACCGGATCGAGAATGAAGACAAGGCTTTTCACTTGAAGGTTTTTAAAGGATACCGCGAGCTGGCAAAAGATATGGAAAACGTGGTTTGGATCGACGGTATGAAGAGCGTCGAGAACGTCACAGTAGATATGACCGGTCATATAGACGGTAAAATTTAATTATTTTTAATTATTAATATAGATATATGATTCATTATTAATACGGATGTTATAAGGAGGTACTAAAACCTATGAAATTGGTATATGCAATTGTTCATGACGAAGACCAAAACAATGTTATTTCAGCATTGAATGAAAAGGGGTTTTCGGTGACGAAGCTTTTTTCTACAGGAGGTTTCTTAAGAGCCGGGAACACCACCATTATTGTTGGTGTTGTAGATGAAAAAGTGGATGAAGTCATTGATATCATCAAGCATAATTCCAAGAGCCGGAAAAAGGTTATGGATACTGCTATGTCGCCTGGAAGCGGTCTCAACGGTGTTATGTTATCATTCCCCTTGGAAGTGACTGTAGGCGGGGCAACCATATTCGTTTTGGATGTGGAAAGGTATGAAAAAATCTAGATGGCATTTAGAGATTTTATAGGTCAGAGAAATCTTGTAGACAGGTTGCGCCGTGCGATTTCCGGTAATACACTGTCTCATTCCTATGTTTTCAGCGGACCTGAAGGTATCGGGAAGAAAACATTGGCCCGTGCCTTTGTTTCCGAACTTGTTTGTACGATGCCCGTTGATGAAGGTCCATGCGAGAAATGCAATGCATGCAAAATGTTTCATGCAGGTATCCCAACGGACTATCTTTGGTTGCAACCGGAAAAAGATCATATCAGTGTGGATGACATTCGAAACATACAAAATGATATCATCATACGCCCATTGTATTCAGATCGAAAAATATATGTCATACCCGATGGAGAATCCATGACCGCTCAAGCGCAAAACTGCCTGTTAAAGGTTTTGGAAGAGCCACCCGAATATGCCGTTATCATAATCCTTTCCGTGACAAGTGAAACATTACTTCCCACAGTGATGTCTCGTGTGATTCATTATGAATTGGACAAGTATAACCGGGAGGATCTGTCTCGTATACTAGTACAAAAGGATATTAATATAAGTCAGGAGTATTTGAATGCTATATACGGATATAGCGGCGGGGTGCCCGGAAAAGCCGTCGAATTGATAAAATCGGAGCAATTCGTTCAAATGCGGGAGGATATGATTCGGTTGATTTTAAATTTGAATGATGGTAAACTGAACATTATAAATTGGGCTGACTATTTTGAAAATCAAAAAGAGGAGATTACAACCTTATTGAATATATTGCAACTCTTTTACAGGGATGCGCTCATGATCAAAAACTCGAAAGATGGTGCCGTCATAAACATCGACAAAGTCGACATTGTGCGAAAAATCCAAGATCAATTGTCCGAAAGGAAAATGATACGGAATATACAATGTATCAGTGAGACTCAAGTGAACATAAAAAGAAATGCAAATTATAAGTTGGCTTTGGAAAACATGTTATTATATATAACGGAGGACTGACACATGGCTCAGATTGTAGGTGTCAGGTTTAAGAGAGTAGGAAAGATATACTATTTTAGCCCTGACGATTTAAATATAAATAAAGATGATCACGTAATTGTAGAGACAGCCCGAGGAATTGAATTCGGGACTGCAGTAGTGGGCATTCGCGAAATACCGGACAATGAATTGATTCAACCTTTAAAAAAAGTGTTGCGAATTGCCACACAAGAGGATATTGACAAGTATAACGAAAATGTCCAAAAGGAAAAGGAAGCTTTTGATATTTGTTCAGAAAAGATTACCAAGCATAAATTACAGATGAAGCTTGTGGATGTTGAATACACGTTTGACAACAATAAGATTTTGTTTTACTTTACAGCCGAAGGAAGAGTGGATTTTCGTGAGCTGGTAAAGGATTTGGCATCCATATTCCGGACAAGAATCGAGTTAAGGCAAATCGGAGTTCGTGACGAAGCAAAGATGACCGGTAGCATCGGTATATGTGGAAGAATGCTTTGTTGTAATTCGTTTTTAGGAGAATTCCAACCGGTATCCATTAAAATGGCTAAGGAGCAAGGATTGTCCTTGAACCCGTCCAAGATATCCGGTGCATGCGGACGATTGATGTGTTGTTTGAAATATGAGCATGAAGCTTATGAATATTTGATTGATAAAATGCCTTCCGTCGGTTCGGTGGTATCTACGCCTATGGGAGATGGAGAAATCATCAGCATCGAATTGATTAAGGAAAGAGTGAAAGTGAAACTCGAAACCAAGGATGGAACCGATACTGAAACCTTTGATGTGGATGATATCAAGGTTTTAAGAAAAACCGGCAGTGCGAAACCACAAACTCTTTTAACGGATGATGAAGAGGTCGACATCAACGAATTGAAACACTTGGAGGATTGATTTTACAATCCGATTAGGATTTTAAAGGCTTCACTTATATGAAACAAAGTAATAAGACTTTTTTAAAGACCGTAGGGAATATCGGTATTCCCATTGTGGTGCAAAATTTTGTTACTACAACATTAAATATGGTGGACACCGTAATGATCGGTGTTATGGGAGAAACGGCAATAGCGTCGGTTGGAATCGCCAACCGACTTGTTTTTATATACTTTTTATGTGTGTTCGGATTGTATAGCGGAATCTCGGTGTTTATATCACAGTATTGGGGCGTCAAGGATGTCAAGAGCATTCGTAAGGTCATGGGCATCGAATCGCTTTTTGGATTTGGAATCGGTGCAGTGTTTTTCTTATTGAGTTTTACAATGCCGCGACAAATACTAGGGTTGTTCTCCGATGATCCCGTGGTTATTGAACAAGCGGTGAAATATTTGCATTTGGTTTCGCCTCAGTTTTTTATAGCTCCTATTACTAATGCATTCGGATTCAATGCTCGTGCGGTTCACAGGACCAAATGGCCTATGGTGGCATCCATTATTGCTTTAGGTACCAACACAGCTTTGAACTATATATTGATTAACGGTCATTTCGGTGCACCTGCTTTGGGAATTGCAGGAGCAGCTTATGCAACGGTAATAGCAAGAGTGTTGGAGATGACCATCCTTATTGCTACTGTATATCATAAAAAGAGTAATCATCCCCTTGCAGCATCCTTTAAGGAGCTAAGTTCTTGGGACGCTAAATTAATGAAAACAGTTCTGAAAACTGCCTCCCCGGTGATTGTCAATGAATCTTTCTGGGCGATCGGCACTTCTGTCTACTATATTGCTTATGGTCTTTTGGGTACAGACTCCATTGCAGTTGTTCAGGTTGCTTATGTGGTCGGAGATATGTTCCAAGCTTTGTTTATGGGAATTGGTCATGCATCCGGTGTTATGGTGGGTAATGAGATCGGACGGGAAAATTATGAGCAAGCGTATGAATATGCGAAAAGATCTCTTCTTATCGCTGTTCTGTTTACCGCATCCGTAGTTTTTATTCCACTTTTGTTTATTGATTCGATTACTTCAATCTATGATCTGAAGCCGGAAACTAGTATACTTTTAAGGCAAGCCATTATCGTTATAGTTTCTTTCTTGCCTGTTAAGGCATTTAATTTTACTTTAATTGTGGGTATATTGAGAAACGGAGGAGATGCACAATATTGTATGCGCTTGGAGATATGTTGCATTCTATTTGTCGGAATACCGATGGCATTTATCAGTGTTTTGGGTTTAGGATTCAATATAGCGGGCGCTCTTTGTGCCGTTCAATTAGAGGAAGTGGTCAAAGCGATTTTTATATCCAAACGATTTAAATCCCGTAAATGGATGAATAATATCATTAAAGAGCAACCGGTACCGGTATTAGCTGAACTTTAGAAAGGTTAGTTATGGCTGAAAAATTAAACAAAAACCAAATAGTTGAAATCGACATCACCGGTATGTCTCACCAAGGGTTTGGTGTGGGGAAGGTGGACGACTTTGTGGTTTTCACCGAAGGTGCTTTGCCCGGTGAGAGAATAAAGGCCAGACTTGTAAGCATTAAAAAAGATTATGCTTATGGGATAATTTCCGAGTATATTGAAAAAAGTCCCGATCGAAGAGATCCTTTTTGTCCCGTATATGATTTGTGCGGAGGATGCAGCCTTCAACACATGAGCTATGAAAGTCAATTGAAAAATAAAACGGTGCGTGTAGATGATTGTTTAAAACGCATAGGCGGTTTTACGGATATACCGGTGTTACCATGCATCGGTATGCAAGAGCCTTATGAATATCGAAACAAAGTGCAGCTGGCTGTGGGCAGCACAGGATTAGGCGAAGGAAACAAACAAAGAGGTTTGAGTGCCGGTTTTTATGCAAGGCGAACTCATCAAGTGGTTTATGCGCAGCAATGCCGAATTCAACCAGGTATTGCCGATCAAATCAAAGACACGGTATTGATTTATATGAAAAGCAATAAGATTTCCGCCTACGATGAAACCAAAAACAAAGGCTTGGTTCGTCACATTATGGTTCGAAAAAGTGTCAACACTGACGATGTGATGGTGGTAATTGTAGCAACCGAGAATAACCGGGTGTTTATGAAGGGGTTGACTGATATTTTATTGGCGAGCTTTCAGGATATAAAGACAGTTGTGCTGAACCTGAATACAAAAGCCACCAATGTCATTATGGGAAATGAGTGTGTCTACTATTATGGAGATGGATCCATTCAAGAAAAATTAGGTGACTTGACTTTTCGGATTACTCCTTTATCTTTCTTTCAAGTTAACACGCTGCAAATGAAGGTTCTTTACGATAAAGTTAAAGAATATGCGGGGTTGACCGGAGAAGAAATTGTTTGGGATTTATACTGTGGTGCCGGAACAATTGGATTGTATTTGGCGGATCAGGCAAAAAAGGTGATTGGTATCGAATCAGTCCCTCAAGCGGTGGAAAATGCAAAGGAAAATACAATCCAAAACAACATTCGAAACACAGAATTTATCACCGGGAAAGCAGAAGATGAAATCAATCAGCTTATCCAAAGCACAAATAATATTCACCCTGATTTAATTATCGTGGATCCTCCTAGAAAAGGGTGCCATGAACGATTATTATCTTCTCTATGTGAACTGAGAACACAAAAGCTAATCTATGTCTCCTGTAACCCCTCTACATTGGCCAGAGATTTAAAGTACCTCAATGAACATGGCAAGTACGAGATAAAAAAAGTACAACCTGTAGACATGTTCCCTTGGACTGAACATGTTGAGACGGTAGTATTGTTAAAAAGGTTGGAGAAGTGAGTCCAAACAAGCGTTTTTCCTTGTGGCAGAGTGATATGTCAGTGCTTGGCGAGTGGTCAGTATTGATTTTTTAGGTTTAGTTGATAAAATCGTGTATAATAGGCTAACCATCATAACTGAAATATGTTAATATATTTTTTAGCTGTGGTGTTGATTGATTAATTGAGTTCAGGTTTAATGGAAATTAAGTAGTTCGATAAATTTTAAAGATAGTTAATTTATGTTAAGAAAGAGAATATTACGAAGCATACGATGATAGATATAAGCAAGTTCATCAGAAATCATTACAATGGTTTTCCGATAGCCCATCGAAAATTGTTGATGAAACAATAAAGAAATATGGAATATCCAAAGAAGCAAAAATCATCTAGATTGATTACGGAGAAGGCAGAGATGCTATTTACTTATTGGAAAATGGATATAACATTGTAAAGAATGGTTTCCAAGTCTTTCTCAATCCTTTGATGTTTTTGACTGCTTAACAGAAAAGTTATCTGACAAATTTGATTTTATTTATGCCGTAGCAGTATTGCATATGTCGGTTTTAGATAAAGACAGAAAGCATTTTATCATTTTCTTTTCAACCACCTTGAAGAAAATAGTATTGCACTAATATAGAAATAAATTGTGAATATGGGGAGGAATATGGTGGAAATATTAATGAATTTACTGCTTATGTTAGGTGGAGTCGCTGTATTTATGTTTGGTATGAAGCAGATGAGCTCCGGTTTGGAACAAAGCGCAGGATCGGGAATACGAAATCTTTTCAAAAAGATGGACAAAAACAGAGTATTTAATTACGGGATCGGAATTGGGGCTACCGCACTTGTCCAATCTTCTTCAGCCACCTCAATCATGACAGTCGGACTTGCACATGCGAATATTGTAACTGTCAAGCAAGGTTCAGGCTTTGTATTAGGCGCAAAAGTAGGGACTACTCTTACAGCGTTTATATTTGCTCTATCAGGCATAAGCAAAGGCGGCTTTAGCATTTCCTCTGTTTTTGCAGCGGTTGCGTTTGTCGGTGTCATCATTGTTTTTACCACAAACAATGAATTCCTTAATGAAATTGCAATATTTTTAATAGGATTTGGAATGTTGTTTATCGGGCTTGAAGTGATGGAATTTGCAATCGGTGGACCGGATTCAACGCTTAGCATTCAACTCTCTAAAGTTTTCAAATATGAAATCATGCAAAATCCCATATTGCTTGTGATATTAGGTATCTTTTTTACAGCCATCATACAATCATCTACAGCTGCAACCGGTGTTTTTATCGCTTTCCTGGCTACGGGAGTAATTAATAATTTAGATCAATCATTCTTCTTAGTGATGGGAGCAAATATCGGAACATGCAGTGACGGGATTATGGCCTCCCTGACTACGAATGCCAACGGGAAACGTATCGCATTATTTCATCTACTTACTAGTGTAATTGGCGCTACAGCATTTACGATTATCCTGATTATTTTTAGAACACCCATTACAGGCATGTTTAAAAGTCTATTCCCCGGAAAACCCCAGTTTAGCCTTGCAACTTTTAACCTGGTTTATAATATTGTTTACACCTTAGTGTTGCTCGTATTTATGGATCCTTTAATAAATTTAGTGGCAAATTTGGTGCAAGATAAGGAAAAGAATCTGGAAGAGGTGTCATATATTGATGAGCGTTTCCTGCAAACTCCGGCGATTGCAATTGAACAAGCATTAAAGGAATTGAACGATATGCTGATTCTCGCAAAGGAGAACATTGACCGTTCTTTTACTTCACTGGTCAATGAAGATATGAGTGAAAGCAAAAAAATCGCCGATGTTGAAGATCGTATCGATTTCTTAACAAATAAGCTCACAAGCTTTTTCATTAAAATTTCGTCAGTTACTAAATCGGCTGATGATGAAAAACTGATCGGAGGATTGCATCATGTAACAAACGATATTGAGCGGCTGGGAGATTATGCGGTACTTATAGTAAAAGAAACCAACTACATGAAAGAAAATGATGTTAAGTTTTTGGATCAGACCAAAGCTGAGTTTGACCAAATCTACAGAAATATATCAGAGATGTTCGATTTAGGGTTTGATGCGTTTACAAAGCGTACAACCAAAAACTTGGGGAAAATTTCTATTCAACAAGAGGAAGTTGATACATTAATATCTTCCATTCGTGACGAGCATGTGGTACGTCTAAGCTCCGGGATGTATCCTGTAGAGGTGTCAAATAGCATTTATTCTGTTCTGTTTTCATTCCAAAGAATATCGGATCATATTGTGAACATTGCTTTCTCGATTCGATCCACTACTGGAAGTAAAGCAGAAGCATTCCAAGTTATTGAAAAAGAAAAGAAAAAAATGGAAAGTGCAGATCGTAAGACTTCTATAAAATCCAATACGAAAAAGTGAAAAACCTCCGATTTAATTCTAGATTGACATAGGTCCAAGGTGAAAACTTTAAACTAATCGAATAAGGTGAAGATGTCACCATCGATAACTTCGAAAAAGTTAAATGTCGGTTGATATGTTTCCTAGTACGCTAACATCAATATGGCGTCTCGAGCCACGTGGAGACGGTAGTGTTGATGTCAAGGGCCGAAAAGTGATCATCATTTATCGTAGTTTACCTTTGTAAGCTTTATATCGAGATATTGATCGGCTGCACTGAGGAAGAAAAGTCAGTTATCTGAGAGAAAGCGAGGTAAAAATATGATTACTTACAGAAAAGCAACAGCAGACGATATTCGGCCTGCTCTTGACCTTGCTCTAAAAGTGTTTATGGAATTTGACGCACCGGATTATGGACCAGAGCATACGAATCGTATGCGTTTAGCAATTGACGATAGAATAACAAATTCTGATATTTATCTTTCAGGTAAGCGTTTAATGTTTGTGGCTTTGGATGATAAAAAAGTCATTGGTATCATCGAAACATACGGTAACAATCGAATTGCATTGATGTTTGTTGACGGCAAATATCATCGACAAGGTATTGCAACTGAGTTGATGAGCAGAATTATCTGTGAGTTAAAGATGAAGGGTTTTGATAAAGTTATATTAAACTCGTCACCGCACGGTTTACCATTTTGCAAACATTTTGGATTTATACCCATGGAAATCGAAAAAGACATCAATACTCCTTGGAAAACCCCGATGGAATACACACCAAACGAAATATGGGATGTTTTAGATGAAAACGGCAACAAAACCGGGCGGTTTCATGAGCGGGGCAGAAAAATGGTAGAGGGAGATTACCATCTGGTTGTTCATGTATGGAAACACAACAGCAAGGGTGAATGGCTGATTGATAAACGTACGTCGAAAAGAGGCACGAGTATTGACGGCAAATGGGAAACATCAGGTGGTGCTGCTCTCGCGGGCGATGACAGTTTGACTGCCGCTCTGCGCGAAACAAAAGAAGAGCTTGGTATTGACCTCGACCCACAAAAGGGCGTTTTGTTTCACACCACTATCCGTCATGGGAACGACGGGCGTCGTTGGCTGCAAGATGCTTGGGTGTTTGAACATAACTGTCCTGTTGAAGATGTCCGTTTTCAGGAAGGCGAAACTTGTGATGCGATGTGGGTAAGTCCTGATATAATCCGTGAAATGATGACTTCTGGTGAGTTTCTTAGTGAATGGTTCTACCCGTACTTTGATGAGATGGTTGAAAAATGGAGGATAAAACTGTGATACTGAAGGAAGCCATTCAAATAATGACTGACGAAATTGTAACTATACTTGCAGATAATAAACCGACCGTTTATCTGTTCGGCTCTGTTGCACTTGAAGATTTTAAGCTCGGCTACAACAGGCCGAAACTCCGGTCAATCTTCTTTAGGCTTTACTGGTACGCTATCTTGATAACTCATATTTTAGGCTGTTTTAGGGCGGAATGCTTTCGGCGGATACGTCTTACAGGATAAAAGAGAAAGAACGGTCTATTGGGGAACGAGTGGCCGGCGAATCTCCGACAGCTATAAAATGGATAGCTTCGGCATGGCGGAACTGCCCGACAGCGGCATCTTGCTGTATGGAGAAGACATTCGATGTCGCCAAAATCAAGTTAAAGCTTGCTTTTTCCATGTTTAATTGGACTTCCGTACAAAAGTATGCAAGCAAAAAGTCTGAAACACCATACTTTTCAAGGAAAAAAATATGTGCTAAAATCTACTTGGTTAGAAACTCTGACAGAGAACTACAGATTTATATCCGGACAAATTACATAATTGTGAGGTATAGGATTGAAAAAAATTGCAAAGGTATTATTTAATATTTCTTGTATTATCGGTAGTATAGTTGGGACATGGCACTTTTTTGTACCGTATTCTTCTAATTGGTTTTCCTATATACCGGATGCTCCAATCGAAATAATCCAATCAATTAACTACATAAATTTTTGTTTTTCCTTTTTGTTAACAGGATTTAGTTTACTGTTAATAATAGTGCAGAAGAAATTATTTGATGGTTCAAAAGAATTAAGAATATTTTACACATTCTTTACTATTGTATGGTTATCAAGAGTTATAATACAGCTCATTTGGCCGTGGCCGTCAAGCTTACAGCTATGGTTAGTTGTTGCTTTTAGCACGGAGTTTATATTAGCCCTGATTCCTATGATATATTTGTGGAAGTGCACCGAAACAAGAATGATTTAGAAGTGCTGGAGGTACATAATGGTCAAGCACCCTGTTGTCCCTACTGATTGTTATTTCCAAGGTTGCTATAACCCTGAATTTGCAATAGAAATCGCAAAGGGTAAAGAAAAATGCCATAAGTATAATCAACTTTCACCAAATGATGTAGAAAAGCAAAGAGAAATTCTCCTGGACTTGATTGGATCCATCGGAAAAAATGTCGTCGTTACACCACCGTTCTGGTGCGATTATGGTTATAACATAACTTTTGGTGACAATTTTTATTCAAACCACAATATGATCATAACCGACGGTGCAAAGGTAACCTTCGGAAACCATGTTTTTGTTGCACCGAATTGTTGCTTCACAACAGCAGAACACTCCATTGATCCGGAGCAGAGGAAAATGGGAATTGAGGTAGCTAAACCTATCGTCATAGGCAATAATGTCTGGATCGGTACCGGTTCAATCATTCTTGCAGGTGTAACTATTGGAGATAATACAGTAATCGGTGCGGGAAGCGTCGTTAAAAAATCAATACCGGCAAATGTTGTTGCTGTGGGTGTTCCATGCAAAGTACTTAGAAAAATCACAGAGGAAGATAAGTATCGATATCCTATGTATGACGGAGATTATTAGATAAGGAACAGCTTTTGTCACAGGCAAATGCAACCCATGGGGAGGTTTATACTAAGTTTGATTAGAAGTGATCGTTAGACTACAGGTGTTTAAGTAAAATAACAGGTAAATCCCACCGTTACATATAGTAAAATCGTAACTGCGGGATTTTCTTTGAGAAGTTAACCGACAAAATAGTTTTATTATTCAATAATGAATTAACTTTGGTATAATATTAGTAACCATGTCAATGGATTATTTGATCAATAACATTACAAAATTGCTCCCGGAAAATCAAGCAAGGCAAAGGAGGGTTTAAAAGTTGACGCTCGTAAAAATGCATCAGGTGGGAAAAGTAGCGATTTCTAAGGTACTATTATGTATCTCTTTATTACTTTTCATTTTGTTTTTCACAGGATGCTCCGGTCAGTCGGCAGCTCTTCGCCTGAAAGCACAAGACGGAAAGATGGACTTGACCCGGGTGACATTTACAAAGGATATTATTCAATTGAATGGGGAATGGGAGCTTTATTGGAACCGCTTACTAGAACCGGACGAAATAGATCCAAAGTTAATGACCGGATATATTACAGTTCCGGGCTCATGGAATAAATATAAAACGGAAGATAAAACGGAAGATAAAACGATTTCCGGATTCGGTTATGCAACCTATAGACTTAATTTTAACATAGATGTCAATGAAAAATTAGCTCTTAAGATCCCAAGACTACATACCGCATACAAGCTTTGGATGAATGGAAAATTGATTGCTTCAGCGGGAACAGTAGGAAAAACCATAGACACTACAATATCGCAATACCTTCCTCAGGTTGCCTTTTTTGAAGCAAAACAAGGAAACAATGAGATAGTAGTGCAAGTTTCGAATTTTCACCACCGTAGTGGGGGGATATTAGAAAGAATTAATTTGGGTAGTGAAGAACAAATCTTGAGACTCAGATACAACCGTTTGGCAAACGATGTTTTATTATTTGGATGTCTGATCTATATGGGACTGTATCACCTTTCCTTATTCTTTTTTCGAAAAAAAGATACTTCGGCATTTTATTTCGGAATGTTTTGTATATTAGTTGGATTCAGAACCTTGTTGGTTGGAGAATGTTTGCTAATTTATCTGTTTCCTAGATTCAGCTGGGAAATTGCTCATAAATTGATGACGCTGACATATTACTTTGTGGTACCTTTTGTACTTATGTTTTTTCTTTCGGTTTTTCCAACCTATTTCCATAAGCGGATGGTCAGAATCGCTCAATTGCTAGCAGCAATATTTGGGCTATTGATCCTTTTCACTCCTGCAAGGGTTTTTACGGTTGTCAATCCCACATACCAAATATGGAGCATCATAGCCATTGCCTATATATTAATAATATTGATCAAAATTAATATACGTGAGGAAAAGGTCAGTTGGCTTATTAGTATAGGCGCTTCAGCATTTTTTTTAACATCAATCAATGATATTGTCTTTGTCAGCACATGGATGAATGATGTAGGACCTATGTTTTTTAGATCGTTATTTAGGATTGGTAACCTCAGCTCTGCAGGAATGCTAATTTTCACTTTTGCAAATTCACTTTTGTTAGCAAAGAAATTCTCCGATTCTTTAGAGAAAGAAGAAATTGCTATGCAAAAACTGACTGAAATCAATACAAACTTAGATAAAATCGTGCTGCATCGCACTGAAGAACTAGTGGACTCCAATGAAAAAATAAAGCAACAGCAAACTGAACTGGAAAAAGTGAATACAAAACTACAAGAGCTTTCCACTGTAGATCCTTTGACGAAATTATGGAACAGAAGAAAATTTGATGAATTTATCTATGTGGAATGGGAACGATGCTTGAAACATCAATACCCCATAGCGGTATTGTTTATTGATATCGATTTTTTTAAAGGATACAATGATTATTATGGACATTTAGCAGGGGATGAATGTCTGACCAAAATCGGACAAACCATTCGAGGTTCATTATCAAGTTTTACCGATATGGTGGCACGCTACGGTGGGGAAGAATTTATTGTACTATTACCGGAGAAGGAAAAAGAAGAAGCCATAAGTATTGCCAATGGATTGCGGAAAAGAATCGAGGATCTTCAAATTCCTCATAAACAATCATCGGTGAGTAGTTTTGTTACGGTTAGTATTGGAGTCACTTATACCACCCCAAATGACAATCAGGAGAGTGAAGATTTTTTTAAAGCCGCAGACATCGCATTATATCAAGCAAAAGCGGTCGGTAGAAATCAAGTGAAGTTCCTATATGAGTACAGTGGCTAAAAATCAAAGCTTTTTCGGAGCTTTATAGGATCTCTATCATATTATATTAACGTTAATCTCATGAGAATTATTAGAAATACATTAGAAGATAAAAATATGATTGACAATGGCATCAGTCGGCGTATAATTCCTTATAGACCGACGGTCAGTCGGAATAGAAATTGGGTTGGTGATTATTATGAGAGTGATTAAAGAATACGATGAAAGGAAAAAAGAAATCCTAGATTCGGCTGAAAGACTTTTTAATACAAAAGGATATGAGAATTGTACCGTTAATGACATATTGAAAGAGGTTTCCATTGCAAAAGGTACGTTTTATTATTATTTTAAATCGAAACAAGAAGTTTTGGATGAGATTGTCAATCGTTACACTGAGGTTGTCATCAACAGGGTTCATGAAATCCTCGAAGATCAAAATATTAGTCCGGAGGAAAAGCTGCTGGGTGCATTTATGTCTATGCAGGTTCATCAACAGGTTGGAGACAGTATGATGGAGGAAATCCATAAAGCTGAGAACGCGTTATTGCATCAAAAAGTTTTAAATCAAATGGTTGAAGCAATGACCCCTTATTTGGTGAAGATTGTGGAAGAAGGAATCCAAAAGAAGGTTTGGATGTGTAGATATCCTCAGCAGTATATGCAGATTTTTCTAGCTTCGGCATTAACCTTAACGGATGATGGTATTTTTAACTTGGACGCTGAGGATCAATTGAAGGTGATGGCTGTATTGATCTCAGTCCTCGAGAAAATGTTGGAGGTTCCTGAAGATAGTTTTATGAACTTATTTATGCGTAATCAAGAATAAGAAAGGGGTCAAACATATGAATTGGTTCACCCTAAAAAATGATTTTAAGACAAATCAATCGATTAACTTGGCTTTGCTGCTATTTATGATATTTTCGGTAATTCTGGCAGTGTCCTCAATGTTGATGGCTGTGCAAACGTTCACATCCATTCGCGCTTTATATGAAACGGCTCAACCGCCTCATTTTCTTCAAATGCACAAAGGAGATCTGAATGAGGAACTCGTCAATAAATTTATGGTGGATCATGAATTTGTTACATACAACCAAACGGTAACGATGATTGACATATATGGAGAGAATCTTACCGTAATCGGTGAGAAAGGAACCTATAACCTGTCCGACCTCCGCCTTGACATAGGTTTGGTAAAGCAAAATAAAGAGAAGGATTTACTGTTGAATTCCAATCATGAAATAGTCAATCTCCATGAAGGTGAGATAGGCATTCCTGTCATTTTAAAGGGAATGTTTCCTATGAATATCGGTGACAAGGTTATTTTAGTGCATAATGATGTCAAAATGGAGTTTGTCATAAAGGAATTTGTTCTGGATTCTTTGATGAATTCCACAATGGCATCTTCTACTAGAATGCTCTTAAGCAATACGGATTTTGACAAGCTGTATGGAAAAGTCGGAGAGCTTGAATACTTAATACAAGCCTATTTCACAGATAAAAACGATGCCTCTGCTTTTCGAACCGCTTATGAAAATGCAGGCCTTCCCGTCAATGGTCAAGGAGTGACCTATACCATGATATTTTTGCTGAGCGCAATGACAGATATTGTTACAGTGTTTGTTTTGTTTTTGGTGAGTGTGCTATTAATCATTGTTTCTTTTATATGTGTGAAGTTTACCATTATGGCTGCATTAGAAGAAGAGGTCCGGGAAATCGGTACCATGAAAGCCATCGGGCTTCTCTTTTCAGACATAAGAGATCTATACCTTAATAAGTACAAAGTGCTGGCTTTGATGGGTGTCACATTAGGATCGATCATTGCATTTATCAGCAGTAATGCTGTCACAAATCATATCAGCACCACGTTTGGAAATGGTGGTTTGTCCTTCTTGGCAATCCTGTTGTCATTATCCGTTGCCTTTATTGTTTATCTGCTGATCATCCACTATTGCAAAAAGATACTGAAGAGAATTCGGAATCTTTCAGTAGTTGATGCACTAGTCAGTGGGAAAGGTTTCGAAAAAAGCACGGGAGCAATAAAAGACGGATTACATAGATCAAAAAAACTTCCTGTTAATCTATTGGTAGCATTCCGAGAGGTATTCTATAAGTTTAAGAACTGGGCAGTCGTTTTTATCGTCATGTTAATCGTTGTGTTAATGATTATGGTTCCTGTAAATTTATTGAACACTTTTGAAGCACCTGATTTTATTACATATATGGGGAGTTCATTGGAAGATATCCTCATTGAAGTGGAAACCGGAGAAAATCTTGATCTAAATTACCATAAGGTTAAACAACTGATTGAAAAAGATCCTTCCGTAGAAAACTACCATGAATACCGTACCATTCGGATAAAAACAACAGATTCATCCAATCAGCTGATGAATATTGATATTGATGTCGGTTTTAATGCAGGAAATGAATTGCAGTATCTTACCGGTGGGGCTCCACAAGGAGAAAGGGAGTTGGCTATTTCCTTCATCAATGCAGATGAAATGGGATTGGAGACCGGGAGCACTGTTGATCTTTTAATGGACGGTAGTAAGGTGAAATTTACAGTATCGGGGGTATACCAAGATGTTACCAGCGGTGGAAAGACTGCCAAGTCAAAATATGATTTTACCGGTATAGCTCCTCACAAATACTCACTCTCAGTGAATCTCATTGAAAATGCTCATGTGAAAAACAAAGCCGTTGAGTGGGCGAGTATGCTTGGGGCAGGGATAACGGTAGATCCTATGGAAGAATTTATTGACCAGACTCTCGGAGGAGTTTCAAGGCAGCTTAAAACAATTGTTTTTTCGATTGTGATTATCGGTGCATGCCTGGCAATGCTCATCACAGTTTTGTTTTTGAAGCTTCGACTTGTAAAAGATTTATCCGAAACCGCAGTTCTTAAGGCAATCGGGTTTTCCGGTAAAGATTTGAATAGGCAGTACATGATAAAAGTCGGGTTTGCTTCAATGCTTGGCATTTTAGCAGGCACCATTGCAACAGGTCTCTTAGGTGAAAAGATTGTCAACGTTGCATTGGGAACGGCAGGTTTAGGTGTTAAAAAAGTTCACCTGATTACCAATCCTCTCATGCAATATCTTTTTGTTCCTTTGTTATTGATATGCCTCATCATACTAGTAACACGATTGGTGATGAGAACGATTAAAAAATATAATATCATTTCAATTATATAGAATAAGTCACTCGGAAGGTGAAAAATGAATACAATAATAGAAGTAAAAAATTTAAGCAAGGTTTATGAAGATGCCAAGGTGTTAAATGATATAAGCTTTAAGGTTGAAGAAGGCGAGTTTACAGCCGTTATGGGTCCATCCGGTTCCGGTAAATCAACTCTTCTTTATTGCATAAGCGGAATGGACAGACCAACTTTTGGGGAGGTGGTACTCTGTGGTAAAGAAATTACAAAGCTGCCGGATGAAAAGATGAGTGAAGTCAGGTTAAGACAGATGGGCTTTATTTTTCAACACTCCTATTTATTAAAAAACATGTCCATACGGGACAATATCGTACTTCCCGGATTTAAAGCAGGTACACTGCCTCGAGAGCAGGTCAATCAAAATGCAGATGCATTAATGAAAAAGACAGGGATAACAAATATAGCAACCCATGATATTAAGAAGGTTTCAGGTGGGCAATTACAACGCGCAGCAATTTGCCGAGCATTGATCAATAAGCCGGATATTTTGTTCGGAGATGAACCGACCGGAGCACTGAACAGCAGTACCACACGGGAAGTGATGGATATCATCAATTTAATCAATGCAGAAGGAACCACCGTTATTATCGTCACACACGATATGAAAGTTGCCGCCAGAGCAAGTAAGGTGATCTATTTGATTGACGGAAACATAAAAGACCAACTGAATTTAGGAAAATATGAGGATAATAGCGAGAAAAGATCATTACGTGAGAAAAAGTTGTCTGATTGGTTAGAAAGCCAAGGCTTTTAACAATTCCACAGGCTGACCTGTTAATTTTGTTTGGCGGTAGTATACCCTATGGTTGCGATGTGGTTGGAAAAGCCGTCTCAGAAATATTTCTAAACGCTTTATGATTGTAGGAGGAAAACCGGAAGCATATTGATCGTATGATGATCGAGTGTAATCCAACGAATTGTGGAAACAATGTGACATATGTATGCCGGTTTTCGGAAGCACCTTATAGGTTCAAAGATTGTGATTATCAATTATGTCTGATATAAGATCAACAAATTAATGATGGAATCTGCCGACCTTTGGGGTATGCGGGATATGGAATCTCCTTATTAATCGGCGAAATTCCAAGATTACATGAGATGCTAACGGAAATGGTCCTAAGGGGAGAAACTATATTGCACATGTAGATATACCTATGGTATGAGTCGAAAGTGTGAATAAACAAAAAAAGATAAAAACTTTTTAAATTTGACCTGCGTCAAATTATTTTTTTCTGAACCATAGTATGCTAACCATAGGCAAAAAATTGATGAAAGAGGGAAGTATTATGACAAAACAAGTATCGTTTAAGAAAGCTAATGAAAAGATTTTTAAGACATTAGGGCAATATGTACCGATTGTAGCACGGGTACATGGAGGTAGTCATCCGGAATTTCATGAGGTTAAAAAGTTATTTGATACAATCCATGAGAAAACAAAAGACTCAGGAACAAATAATCCAGAATTAAATGAAGAATTTACAAGATTGCGTGACGTTACAAATAACTATACCGTTCCGGGGGACGTATGTGAAAGCTATGAAGCTGTTTACAATATGTTAAGCGAAATAGATAGAGCTTATCACGCATAGCATGATTCTTTTATCACAAAGAAGGGAAGTGAATTAAATGCAGAGATTTATACTAAGTAAGAAAAATAATATAACAGTGATCAGTGCGATTCTAATCGTTATAGGGTTTACCTTCGAATTAGGATTTAAAAATGAAACGGTAGCCGTTTGGGCTTTTGCGATCGCCTCGATCTTAGGGGTTGCGCCTATTGCAATCCAAGCATATCAAGCATTAAGAGTTAAAGTGGTTAGTATCGATGTTTTAGTTACCATTGCTGTTGTCGGAGCATTCTTCATTAAGAACCTTGAAGAATCGGCTATTGTTACATTTTTGTTCTTATTTGGAGCCTATTTGGAACAACGTACACTGAACAAAACTCGCTCTGCAATTAAGGAACTGACCGAAATGGCTCCTGAGAGTGCTTTGAAACAAATGGAAAACGGCGAGTTTGTAGAAGTAGAAGTCGATGAAGTTGATGTAGGCGATATTCTACTTGTTAAAACCGGTGCCAAAGTTCCTGTAGACGGAACAGTATTATCAGGTGACGGTCATATTAATGAAGCAAGCATCACCGGCGAGTCTGTTCCGGTAAGTAAAAAGAAAGATTCAGGTGTATATGCCGGAACCATTTTAGAAAACGGAACCATTCAAATTGTAGCAGATCGCGTAGGAGAAGATACTACATTCGGTAAAATCATTGAGTTGGTTGAAGAGGCACAAGATTCAAAATCAGAAGCGGAACGATTCATTGATAGGTTTTCTAAATACTATACTCCGGCGGTTTTAGTTCTTGCGATCATTGTTTGGATATTCTCAAAAGACATTGAACTTGCCATAACCATATTGGTTTTAGGATGCCCGGGAGCACTGGTCATCGGCGTACCGGTTTCAAATGTAGCAGGAATTGGCAATGGTGCACGACATGGTGTTCTTTTAAAAGGTAGTGAAGTAATTCATGATTTTAGTAAAGTGGACACTATCGTGTTTGACAAGACAGGTACATTGACAGTGGGCAATCCCAAAGTAGCAGATAAAGAAGTCTACATTGATAACGTTGATGAAGTATTAGGTTATCTTGCTAGTGTTGAAAGAGAATCGGATCATCCATTGGCCAAAGCTGTGGTAGAATATATTGGAGATGTTGAATTATATACCGTTGAAAAAACGGATGTTGTAAAAGGCGGCGGAATTGTGGCTCAAGTAGCCGGACATAGAGTGGCCGTTGGCAATGTTGCACTGATGGAGCAAGAAAATGTTCGTATGGATGAAAAAGCCCGTGCAGATATTGCTCAATTCGAAAAGAAAGGTAACTCTTTGGTTCTGACGGCAGTAGACGGCGAACTCAAAGTGTTAATGGGCATTCGTGACCAAATACGTCCGGGTGTTAAGGCGGATCTTCAAAGGTTGAAAAGGCTTGGTGTTAAGAACTTGGTGGTATTATCCGGAGACAACCAAGGAACGGTTGACTTGGTTGCTCAAGAGTTAGGATTGACAGAGGCTCACGGACATATGTTACCGGAAAATAAATCAGCCTATATTGGGGACTTGATCTCTAAAGGTCACATTGTTGCATTCGTCGGAGACGGTGTAAATGACAGCCCTTCACTGGCTTTGGCACAAATAGGGATTGCAATGGGAAGCGGTACGGATGTGGCCATTGAAACATCGGATGTCGTATTGATGAATTCAGACTTTAGTCGCTTACCTCATGCACTAGGCTTAACAAAGGCAACGGCTAGGAACATGCGCCAAAACATTTGGATTGCAGTAGGAGTTGTGTTGGTTCTACTGGCAAGTGTATTCTTTAGTGAGTGGATGAATATGTCAATAGGGATGTTAGTACACGAAGGGAGTATATTGGTGGTCATTTTAAACGGTATGAGACTGCTTCGTTACAGATTAAGATATTAGAAAGTGCAAAAAATCATTATGAAAAGGAGTAAAATATATGCAAAAAGCAACCATTCAATTAGAAACATTAACATGTCCGTCATGTGCCATGAAGATTGAAAACGCAACAAAGTCGTTGGACGGTGTGGAAAAAGAAAGCGTCAAGGTGATGTTTAACTCAAGCAAAGTCAAATTTGACTTTGATGAAGGAAAGGTATCCGTTGAAGACGTTGAAAAGGCTATTACTACACTTGGGTACGAAGTTTTAAAAACTCAAGTCAAAGCCAAATAAATTGGAAGATGATTCAAATGACAGATGAAGCACCAATGAAGAGAACGCCTCTTGATTGGTGTTTTTTTGTGTCAACCGAAGATCAAGCCAACAGCCTTTGAAGCGAGCATAGGATATACATTATCTTTGGAAACCTTATTTTCGTTGGTTGTGATTGGTCTTTTATGTCAGACATCACCTATAACAGTCAGCTACGTACAGGCCTGGAGTTAAAGGGGATCAAAGCTTGTTATGGAGAAAATTATATTGAATGAAGCCTTTATGATTGGTATGTAAATTAAAAGAAGACAGGTGTATAAAGTAATGTCTATTGCATGCCTTTTGTGTAGAAATGTTCATGCATTTTCAGTGGGTTTCACCTGATCGGGCTGATTGAAAATAAAAATGGACAGGAAATCGGTGAGGATATATAATAAAGACCGATATCACAGGAGAAAAGAAGATAAACTATATGAAAATTTCAAAGAATGATGCATTGATATGGTTTGATTATTTATCACAATTGTCTGAAGATGAAGAGATTAATTCAAAACATGAAGAAATTATTTACTCTGTCTTTACACAAATTGAGGAAGCCATCGATCATAGAAATGAACAATTAATGTCGGAAATAAAGGGTTTAAAAACCTTGAAGAATAGAACATATTATATAGGGAACGATAACAAATTCCCCAAAGGCTGTTGTTCGTGTCTGTTGGGCACCGGTTTGAGTGCAATCAGGAAAACCAATAAATGTAATTTAAATTGTAAGTTCTGCTATAACTACGGTGAACTGGAGAATATCTCTCCGGTAGGTGAAGGTATGTGGGAGATCGGTGGTAGCAAATTTTATGAGAAGGATATTGATTTGCTTCTTTCCATTCATCAAAAGCCAACCGGTATCTCCTACGTTTATTTGGAACCCTTCATGGAGATTGAAAAATATTATCCGGTTATAAAAAAGTTCAGTGATGAGAAAATTCATCAACATTTGTACACCAATGGAACTTTGGCTACCGAAGAGAATTTGAAAGCATTAGGCCAAGCCGGTCTGAATGAATTACGCTTTAACTTAGGTGCAACAAATTGTTCGGACCAAGTGATTGAAAACATTGGCATCGCTAAAAAATATATTAAAAGCGTCGGTATTGAAACGCCTATGACACCGGAGTTTTTTAAAACATTTTTCAAGAAAAAGCAAAAGATATTAGAAACCAAACTCGATTTTATCAATTGTGCGGAATTGCATTTGAACGAAAATAATATATACAATTATTTCGGTGAGAATATGTATATTTGCAGACAAGGCTATATATCTCCTGTTTGGAGCAGGGAATTATCTTTGAAATTCATGAAGATCGCCGATGAAGAAAACTGGGATTTGGTTGTTCATGATTGCTCGAACTTCACAAAGTTTGCCAGAGGATTAAACTTGAGCAACAAAGAAGGTATGTGGTTTGGTGCTAATATGTATGCCTGTGAATTTTCCGAAATTCCATATGAAGTGTTTATTCCGATTTTAAATGATGATGATTTCAAATTCTTAAGCGAAGAAGAACTACCGGACGAATATAAACCGAAACTGATGGAATTTTAAAAGAATTCATTACCAATGTTTCGTTCATCTTTGATATAATGAATATGGTTGGATTGTAAATATATAAAAACTCATCGAGGAATGATTCATGGTGGAATTTATAGAAAGTACTTTGCCTTGGATTGTGATCGGACTTGCACTAGCCATTATTGTGGTCATTTTTTCAAAAAAGAAGACGGGTTCAATAGAGAGCAAGAATCGGTCAGAACAAAATGAAGAAGAACAATCGGATGATAAAGGGCAGGAAAATCATATGGCACTAGGTATGAGTCTTGGAATGTGTATTGGTGTTGCACTGAGTTCTTTAGGAGTCATTCCCCTTTCACTTGGTATTAGTTTGGGTATGCTATTCGGTATGATTGTTGGTATGAGCGTAAAAAAATAAATGACAAAAGGAAAGAACGATGATACTTTACTTCTCCGGAACAGGAAACAGTGAATATGTAGCAAAGATTATTGCGGATAAAACAGGTTTTTTTCTTTACTCCATAAAAGATAGCATCAAAAAACAAGAAAAAGCTAAAATCCATTCAGGCGATCCCTTGGTTTTTGTGGTTCCTACATATGCGTGGAGAATACCTAAGGTTGTTGAGGAATGGATTCGTTCCACAGACTTTACCGGCAACAAAAAAGCATATTTTATAATGACCTGTGGTGACGACAATGGAAATGCAGGTAAATATTTGGAACAGTTGTGTAAGGATAAACAATTTGTATACATGGGCTGTGACTCTGTTGTTATGCCTGAAAACTATATTGCAATGTTCAATATACCGTCGGAAGAAGAGTCCATTCAGATTGTAATACATGCAGCTCCGGTGATTTCGCAGATTGCAAAAGAAATCAAAGAAGGCGGATACTTGCATGAAAAGAAAGTGGGCATCACGGATCACCTAAAAAGCGGTATCATAAATACCGGGTTTTATCTACTTTTTGTTCATGCTAGAAAATTTCTTGTTACCGATTCTTGTATTGGATGCGGAATTTGCGTTGATGCTTGCCCATTGGACAATATTTATTTGGAAGATGAAAAGCCGATTTGGGCTAACAATTGTACCCATTGCATGGCTTGCATTTGTGATTGCCCGACACAAGCAATAGAATATGGTAGCGCAAGCAAGGGAAAACGGAGATATCATTGCCCTTTATAATAGGAGAGTGCATATATGGTTATGTTGATCTTTGGTGTATCCAATGAGCATATGATTCCTTCAGATTATATTTACTCGCCTATGTGAATTATGTAGAAATCAATGCGCCGGAACAAGAAATAGGGGTATGGGGAGCTTCGTTTGGCGATGTTTACATATGAAGATGCTGATATTGCAAAAGCTTTAAGAGATGTGAGAACCCCGTAAGAAAGGTTTTGAAACATTACGGACATAAGAATCCGGATGTAGCTGGGAAAATATCGATACGGCGTTTGCTTAAAAGTCATACTGCAAGTGAAGGAAAAATTTGTGTCTTGACTATAAAGTTGGTTTTTGCTATGTTTAGTTGACCGAATTTTATATAGAATATATAGAGTGTTGCGCAATTGTAACCAGTAATCTTTTTTTTGGGGAAACAATTTATTAAAAAGGTGTGATATATGAACATACAGATCTGTGTAGGCAGTTCTTGTCATCTGAAGGGCTCTCAGCAAATCATAGAGCTGTTACAAAGGATGATTGAGCAAAATGAAATTTGTGCCGATATTACACTGTCAGGTAGATTTTGTGCAGGCAAATGTAATCGTGAAGGTGTTACGGTGATTGTTGATGATGACGTATATACCGGTGTTATCGAGGAAGGGTTTCATGAATTTTTCGCAGAAAAGGTGCTTGGAAAGCTGAAGGGAGTATAATGTATATGACTGATTGTTTGACTCTTAAAAAATTCAATTGCAAAAGGTCTTTAGGAATTACCTGAGATCAATATCTACGATTTTGTTTTTTAATAAGATAAAAAGGATGTAATAGGTGTAATGAATATATGAAGACAAAAATATTAAGATTGCTATTTGTATTGGTATTGTGTGTCTCCCTGATCGGATGTGGAGATAGGAACGCAGAACAGCCTGACATAAGCCAAAGCAGTGCTATAAATGATGTGACCACTACAGTTACAACCTCTGATGTAACGACATCAAGCACATTTGAGGAGCATTCCTTATTAAAGTCCTATAAAGGGGTATTGCTAAGTGAGGATGAGTTTTTTAGCGTACAGAACAAGAAAAAGATGGTCTTGAATGATTTTTTAACCGACAAGGAAGCACTTGGTGCAGTTTATACTCTCACTCACTTTACCATCGTTGGTATGGATGATGACTTGGTTCCCGAAGTGGTCCTAGAGCTGTCCAGACACAATGAACCGGAAGCTTATATCATATTGCATGATGATGGCAACATGGTTTATGGACACATGATCTACATCAGGAGCTTTCAACAGTTAAAAACTGACGGCTCTTTTATATTTTCAAGTGGAGCAGCGGATAGCGGATCGGCCAAAATCAGCTTTGATGCGGATACTTTAAAAACAGATATTTTAGGATATAGCCAATCAAGTCAAGGGGATACAGGTATTACTATTTCCTATACCATTGGTGATAAGCCGGTTACAAAAGAAGACTTTAATCAATTTATTAAAGAGCAAACGGAAAAAGAGGATGTCACTTGGCAGGAATTTTCCCCGATCAATATCGATACGGCGTTTGCTTAAAAGTCATACTGCAAGTGAAGGAAAAATTTGTGTGTTGACTATAAAGTTGGTTTTGTAACCAGTAATGTTTTTTTGGGGAACAATTTATTAAAAAGTGTGATATATGAACATGCGGATCTGTGTAAGCAGTTCTTGTCATCTGAAGGGCTTTCAGCAAATCATAGAGCTGTTACAAAGGATGATTGAACAAAATGAAATTTGTGCCGATATTACACTGTCAGGTAGATTTTGTGCAGGCAAATGTAATCGTGAAGGTGTTACGGTGATTGTTGATGATGACGTATATACCGGTGTTATCGAGGAAGGGTTTCATGAATTTTTCGCAGAAAAGGTGCTTGGAAAGCTGAAGGGAGTATAATGTATATGACTGATTGTTTGACTCTTAAAAAATCCAATTGCAAAAACTGCTATAAATGCATCCGTCATTGCTCGGTTAAATCCATTCGATTCTCCGGCAATCAGGCATACATAATCGGGAATGAGTGTATTTTATGCGGTCAATGTTTTGTAGCCTGCCCGCAAGATGCAAAACAAATAGTTGATGAAACTGAAAAAGTGAAGGTTCTTTTGCAAAGTGGTGATCCGGTATTTGTGAGCCTTGCCCCGTCATTTATAGCAAACTATGATGGAGTGGGCATCAATGCAATTCGTGCCGCAATCAAGCAACTGGGCTTTTTCGATGTGGAGGAAACTGCAATTGGTGCAACTATTGTGAAAAAGGAATATGAGCGAATGATCAATGAGGAAAACTCAGATATTATCATTACTTCTTGTTGCCATTCCGTGAATTTACTCATTCAAAAACACTTCCCGAGTCTACTACCCTATCTTGCTGATGTGCTATCCCCCATGCAAGCGCATTGCTTAAATATAAAGACACGATATCCCAATGCAAAAACTGTATTTGTCAGCCCTTGTGTTGCTAAAAAGGATGAAGCTGCTCATTACAAAGGGTTTGTGGATGCTGTTCTTACATTTGATGAACTGACTCGATGGATGAAAGAAGAAGGTATCCAACCGAATCAACATATGGACAATGATGAAAACAGCCGTGCCAGGTTTTTCCCCACTTCCGGTGGAATATTGAAAACCATGTATAAAGATTATTCCAAAACCAATTACTTGGCAATAGACGGTGTGGATAAATGTATTAACGCTCTTAAAGATATTGAAAGAGGTAAAATACATAACTGCTTTATAGAAATGTCCGCTTGTGTTGGTAGTTGTATAGGAGGCCCCATCATGGAAAAGTTCCATCCTTCTCCTGTGAAGGATTATTTGGCAGTAGCCGGTTATGCCGGGTGCAAGGATTTTGATGTGGAACAGCCGGATGCTCTGACACTTCGAAAGACATTTACGTTGATTGAACAAGAATTGAAGGAACCAAACCAAGATGAAATTACTGAGATCCTTCTTCAAATGGGCAAGAATACCCCTGAAGATGAGTTAAACTGTTCCTCTTGTGGATATAATACATGCCGTGATAAAGCCATTGCCATCTATCAAGGAAAAGCTGAAATTTCCATGTGCATGCCTTATTTAAAAGATAAAGCCGAAAGCTTTTCTGATAATATTGTTGAAAATACCCCTAACGGCTTGATTGTTGTCAACGAAAAATTAGAGGTTCAAAAGATCAACCGTGCAGCCATGAAGATTATGAACATCCGCTCTGCAGAGGATGTATTAGGAGAGCCTGTTGTGCGTATCCTTCATCCTTTAGAATTTCTGGATGTGCTCGAACAAGGTAAAAGCATGCATAATAAGCTTGTTTACCTTGCTGAATATAATAAATATGTAAAGCAGACCATTGTTTATAACAAGAGTTATCGGATGTTGATCTGTATTATGCGGGACGTGACCGATGCGGAACATGCTCGAGAACGCAAGGAGGTCATTAGCCGCCAAACTGTTGATATTGCCGACAAGGTGGTTGAAAAGCAGATGCGTATCGTGCAGGAGATTGCCTCATTACTCGGAGAGACGGCTGCAGAAACCAAAATTGCTCTTACCAAGCTAAAGGAGTCCATATCCGATGAATAATTTGTGTGCGGATATCGGCTATAAAAGTATTAACCATGCAGGGGAACAGCTTTGCGGTGACCATGTGGAGATTGTTGAACAAGACGAAAATTCTACGGTGATTGTCCTTGCAGACGGGCTTGGAAGTGGAGTGAAGGCCAGTATTTTATCCACCTTGACCTCCAAGATTATCTCTACCATGATTGCAGCGGGGCTTCCCCTTGAAGAATGTGTTTCTACAATTGCTGCAACACTTCCTGTTTGCTCTGTTCGAGGTTTGGCATATTCTACATTCACCATTATTTACTTGATTGACAATACGACGGCAGAATTGATTCAGTACGACAATCCCCATGTCATTTTGCTTCGGGATTTCGAGAACTATGACTATTCGAAAAACGAGATGATTGTTGGAGGTAAGACAATTTATAAATCCGTCGTCAAATTGAAAGAAGATGACATTATTATTGCCATGAGCGACGGTTGTCCCCACGCCGGGATCGGGACTGCTTTCAATTTCGGTTGGAAGCGCGGGGATATTGCTGATTACATAAAAACCATTGCTCAGGGTGGATATACAGCAAAAACACTTTCCACCATACTTGTAGATGAATGCAATAGATTGTATCAAGAACAACCGGGTGATGATGCCACTGCATGTGTGATTCGTATTCGTAAGCGTGAGCCGATGAATCTTTTGTTTGGGCCTCCTGCCAACCGCGATGATTGTAACCGAATGATGTCGTTGTTCTTCTCTAAAGAAGGCAAACATATTGTTTGTGGTGGCACAACCGCTTCCATTGCAGCGAATTATCTGGGAAAACCCCTCAAGACCGGATTGGCATATGAGTATTCCGAAGTACCCCCCACGGGGGAGATCGAAGGTGTGGATCTGGTTACAGAAGGCATTGTTACAATGAGCAAAGTGCTTGAGTATGCAAAGGATGCTTTGAAAAAAAATGAACTGTATGAGTATTGGGGTTTCAAGCAGGACGGAGCTTCCAAGATATGCCGAATGCTGTTTGAAGAGGCAACTGATATAAACTTTTATGTGGGCAGAGCCATCAATCCGGCTCATCAAAACCCCGATTTGCCGATTAACTTCAGTATAAAGATGAATATAGCGGAAGAACTCTCAGCATGCCTTAAAAAGATGGGTAAGAGGATTAAAGTCAGTTACTTTTAGAAGAACGCTCTGCTAAGGTATTGAAGATGTTGAAGATGTTTTGACGGGAGAAGAAAAACAATGAAAGTAAAAAATTATGACAACTCCATGAAGTCGGTGTGGCAAGATATGTTTGTTCAATACTTTCAGAAGGATTTGAAGGTGGAATTATCTGAAAAGATATTGAAAGAAAAAGTGTGTTCCTTCATTCTTGAACAATGGAGCAAAGATGTTGTTTTTATATCCATGCTTGTTTTGAATGATGACGTGATCGGATTTGCAATTTATCAAATAGATACACCGGAGAGTGATTGGTGCAAACGTCCCGGTTGGGGCTTTATCAGAGAATTTTATATTGATGATGCGTACAGACGGAACGGTTATGGAAAACATCTAATTAACGTAATTGAACGGGATCTGCTATCTCGCCATGTAGAACAAATTTACCTTACTTCGGATGATGCCGTGTCCTTTTGGGAAAAATGTGGTTATTCAGATGAAGGAGCAGATTCAGGGGGTATGCATACATTGACAAAAGTTATGGGTAAGACACAGTAAATTGTCTGAACTATGACAAGTACTTAAAGTAAAGTTCCGCCTCAAGAAAGCGCTTTATTTCACGACGCGTCCGGAAAGGCTCAATGATGTCAAGAAATAGCATGTGCACCGCTTCCCATGTAAAAACCCAGCCTCCGATTAATAAGCTTTCAAGCAATACCTTTGAAAAAATAGAATGTTCTCTATATTCCGCTAACAACCCATAGGAGGTTAACAATATCGCTGAAGTTAATAGTAAAATGACAGAAATCCGAATGAACCTTTTAAACTTGCGATTCTCTAAGCGTCTAAGGGAATTGTAGTAATTATGATAGCTTGTACGGATGGAATTTTCCTTTTCTTCACTAATTTCATTTGTTTTCAATGTGAGAATGATCTCCAGCTTTTTTTGTATAGGAATATCTTCCGAACATAAATCGAGAAAACTTGCCAACTCACTATGTATATCACGCCTTTTAAAAGATGCGTTATCCCACTCATGAAAAAAATCAAGATAATCATCAAGAGCAACATCAATAATGACACGACCTGTGGCATCGTTTTTTCTGTATACTGTTTCGTAATAGCCTGTTTTTTTCATTAAGCACCTTTAAAGCATAAACTATAGTCATGTGATAGTCATTGCCTTAAAATCATTGTACCATACCAAGATACAATAAAATATGATGAATTTTTATAGTAGCTATAGTATTATAGCATTAAAGTCAATTTTTATCCCATATTCTTTGTCAAGCACTGTTTAAAGTGTGGCGAGGATACAGCTACTTTTTTTACTCTGTACTCCCGTTTAGTATGTAGAAGTATGAAAGGAAAATCATTTGATAATTATACAAGGGTGCAGAATGTGGGTTTTATGACTTTTCAAGCCTTGTGTATGCCCGTGTGTCACGATATAACAACATGCGAAGTGATTTAGTGTATAATGCATATTTGAAAGGCGTTTTTTAAGATGAATACGCAACTGAAATGTTCTAAAAATGAGGTGCGTTCTGATGAAATACTCCAATCAATTGCTGAAGTTGCACTACAGGCTCCAAGCGATATGAACCGACAAGCATGGCGGGTTATTGTTCTTCGGAGCACCCTGTATGATTGAGGATAAGATAACTTTCATCGGATAAGTCTACTAAAACGCGAATTGTCTATGAACTCGACATAGGCACCTGCGATATAATAACAAGGAGAGTGAGTGAAATGTGGAAATGCCCAAAATGCGGTCGCGAGTTTAAAAATACGGAACAAGACCACTTTTGCGTGAAACCTAACAGTATGGACGAATACATCGCCGCACAACAGAAAGATGTGCAGCCTCTGTTGCAAAGTATCCGCGAAACTATTCGCGCAGCTGCGCCTGAAGCCGTAGAGAAAATCTCGTGGCAAATGCCGACATTTTGGCAGGGTGAGAACCTCATCCACTTTGCGGCGTTCAAGAAGCATATCGGACTGTACCCCGGCGGGAAAGCTACGTCTGAGTTTGCGGAGCGGCTGGCAGGTTACAAGACCAGTAAAGGAGCGATTCAAATACCGCTTGGCAAGCCGATAGATTATGAGCTCATCACCGACATCGTGCGATGGAGGTTAAAACAAGTGGAGGGATAGGAATGGCGGAATTTTCAACTGAAGAGTTAAGCGAAGCGCATCGTGCCTTACTCTCTATGTTCCATAAGTGCGAGAAGATGGACACTTCTAAACTGGGCAAGTCACAACAGACTCTTCTTGAACGGCGAATCGCCGCTCTCAAGATTGCTCTGATGCTTATTGAGAAGGAACAAATCATAAAAGAGCAGGGAAAGAAAACACTATAAAACCGAGAATATTCATGTCCGCTTTTTCTAGTGTTTATCCTATGTACGTCCAAAAGGTGGAGAAAAAGAGCCAAGCAAAAGAAGATGTTAATATGTTTATTAGTCATAACTGTGAGTAGAGAGATGAACTCAAGCTGCAGATTGATTAAACATTTAGATAGATTTGAATTTATAGGGGATGTCTACTAGTGAGTATAAGAAAAGTTTCAAACGATAAGAAAGCATATATCGACTTGCTGTTATTGGCTGACGAACAGGAAACCATGATAGAAAAGTACCTTGAATGTGGTGAAATGTTTGTTCTGGACGAGAATGGAATAAAAGCCGAATGTGTGGTTACTAAAGAGGCGGATGGAATTTATGAACTTAAGAACATTGCGGTTATACCTCTTTGTCAGCGTAAGGGTTATGGAAAAAAATTGATAGATTTTCTGTTTTCACATTACACCGATTGTAACATAATGCTTGTCGGAACAGGCGACGTTCCTTCTGCGCTCAGCTTTTATCAGAAATGCGGATTTATAGAATCATATCGAATACAAAACTTTTTCACGGACAATTATGACCATCCAATGTTTGAAGATGGGAAACAGCTTGTTGATATGGTCTACCTGAAACGAAAACGATAAATTCCATTTTGTCTAGTGACCTGTAATTAAGACATCAAGGACATTCCCGATCAAAAAAAGTTGAAGCGCAACATTTTCTGCTTTACAGAACGGTGCGAGCTTATAACTTTCCTCCCAACCGGAGAGCCGGATATGGTTTATCTTGATTTCGACCACAGCGGACAGACAAAGTTGAATTTCATTGAATTTTTATTCAATGATGAAAAGGATGAGAATTTTCTGTATGCCCGCAATCATGATATATCGCTGCCAAGGGATAAGGCTGTATCGTATAGAAATGACATTCCTTATCTTATACCTGAAATAATGCGGCTCTATAAATTAACCGATACTGAGCGTGAGGGATACCAACTAGATTATGACCTCGCAATGGAGCAGATGTCTACGGAGCGGAAGTAATGGCTGGTGACGGCATTAAAAGCAATAAATCCATCAGGACATAAGTGGATTATGGAGGACGATAAATGACGGGTAGAATAGATAGTGTCAGAGCATATGTTGATAATATTTTTGACCACATCGAAGATGCAGATGAGAAGCGTGATGCCTACATACATTCCTACGGCGTTTCACATTGCTGCGTTCTTTTGGCTGCAAAGCGCGGGCTTAATACAGAGCTGGCTGCGGCTATCGGCTTGCTGCACGATGTTTACAGATACAAAACGGGCATATCGGCACTGCATTCACAAAACGGTGCGGAAATGGTGCGGGTTGCGTTCAAATACATTATGATGGATGTTTTTTCAGACGATGAGCAGACGATTATCAAGTCGGCGATATACCACCACGCCAATAAAGGATATGTTCATGATGAATATGACGAGCTATTAAAAGACGCAGATATTCTACAACGCTTGGCTCTCGACAATACATACGGCTGGTTTTACGGCATGCGGCTGAAAAGCACAATGAAGGAGCTTTCGCTGCCTCTTCCGAATATTACAGTGCTTCCAGATGGAGAATCCGCGCCCCAAGTGTTTAGTAAATCCCTCGCTGCCGATATTGCCGAAGCTCTGGCGGGCAAAAATGTCACCGGAGAAAAATCAGATACGGATTTCATGAAAATAATTCGCTATTATCCGGAGGATTCGATTTTCGAGGGCTTGAAAAACGGATGGTGCGCTGCCTTTGTATATCACTGCTGCCTTGAAGCAGGGCTTGTTCTGCCGATCCGTGTTCCTCACACCGCACATAAGGTTGCCAATGCCCGCTTTAACGGTGTCGGCGGGTGGTACGACTGGGGAATGGACAGCGGATACTGTTTCTTTGTGAAGGACGGCTTTACTCCCGAGCGTGGAGATATCGTGGTTTACAATGATATTATTCCAAAAGAAAACAAAGAAGAAAATAGCAAATGGCACGACCATATCGGAATCGTTCTCTCCTGTGACAGTGAGAGCCTTATAGTTGCAGAAGGTAATGTTGACAACAAAAATGTGTCGGGCATTCTAAAACGCACCTGCGACGACACAATCGGCTGTTATATACGCATACCGCAGGACTACTCATACGACGGTTGGAAGATAGATTATAAAACAGGCGAGATAAAAACAGTGGATTATATGGAGAGGTAATGATGAAGCATATCCTGACAATCACGGATAATGTAATAACCGGTTCAAATAAACTTTCTTCCGCACTGCCACGTATAGCGGTGAATGCGGTGTTGTTTGACTCGAAAGATAACATTGCACTTTGCTATATGAGCAAGTATGAATTACACACCTTGCAGGGAGGTGGGGTTGAGTCCGGTGAGGATTTGCAGATGGCTGTTAAACGTGAGATTTTGGAAGAAACCGGATGTCAATGCGTAATCAGCGAGGAATGAATATGCTCACCTTACTTTTACAGCGGCAGCGGTCATGATTTTATTGGCACATTTATAGAGGATCTAACATTAGCAAAATGACAAACATAAAATCGGATGATGTACAGATAGAAATATATAGATGATCGAAATTAAGAATTATGATGCAGTTAATCAGGCGTAACGGTTATGGCAAGCATCCTGTTAACGCAGTTGAACAGGATCTGTTATCCCATCATACAGAACAATTTTATCTTACTTCGGATAGTGCTGCGTCTTTTTTGGGATATATGCGGCTATTCAGATGAAGGAGCAGATTTAGAAGGCGTGCATACGTTGACAAAAGTTATGGGGAAGAAGTCAAACAATAATTGAGCTATGATAAGTATTTAAAGTTAAGGTTTGCCTTAAGAAAGCGCTTTATTTCACGTCGCGTCATAGGATATTAATTGCCTTAAAATCATTGTACCATACCAAGATGCAATAGAGCATAAAGAATTTTTCAAGCCTTGTGTATGCCCGCGTGTCACGATATAATCTACATATGTTAAGGCTTTGGTAAACACAAGAGATGACCGAGGAGATGATCTGTGGAAAAATATACAGCGCAAGAGAACCAAAAAGCTATAGAAGTTGTTTCTTCATTGATCAACCAATGTTTCCAAATTATTGTTATCCGGTGAAGATATTTCGAGCAAACATTTAAAGAATGATATGATGGAAGCATTACCGCCGACTTGTTCCATCATCAGTATAAGTAAAAAAACACAATTAAAATTGTCATCACATTCGACTAAATTATATGATCAAAGCGATGGAGATATCGAAATTATTGAAAAAGTCAAATTTGTAAAAGGAAGGCAGAGAAACTATATGATTGATTCAAAGTATATAACGGCTCTTCGTATGGAGCGTCAGCACCTGAATAAACCTGCAACCGAAGCAGAGTACAACGCTTTATACCGGGATACATCTCCCGGTCAAAATGTGTATTGGTGCGGCTTTGGTGATCCTCCAAGTTTAACATTCCGAGCAGATTTCAACGATATGGAATATAACCGGGAGCGGCAGAGAAACAGAACTCTTGTCAAAGGACGCTTTCAAGGAGGGAATCTTGGCTGGATTGAAAGCAGTGATATGGAGTTGTTTGCATGTATGTGTCGCAAGCCCCTTGATCGACCCACCGAATCTCAACAAACGTTAATGGATGTAATTGAGCGTGAAGGCCCTTTGAATATTCAATCGATGAAAGAAATGACAGGAATGCTTGTGAAGGAAATAACTCCTATACTGCATCGCTTGCAGGAGGCTTTTCTTATTTACGAAGATCAATTTGACGGAGCATGGGACAGGGGTTGGTATCAGTTTGCTGAGATGTTTCCCGATGTGAATTTTAGAAGATACACAAAAATCGAAGCTTTAAAAATAGTGTTAAAACGTTTTGCATACCGCAATGTTCTTTTCAATGTTGATATGGCAAAATCCTTTTATAAAATGCCTGTAAAGGATGTGAAAACGGCTGTAGCCGAACTGCTATGTGAAGGTGAAATAATGGAGATCGAGGGTGGATACCTGTTGAAAACCGATTACAATCTTCTGCAAAACACTGTTGTTGAATTTCAGAAAAATATTTTTGTGTTACACCGTAATGATTTTCTTGTAAAATCCCATGAATATGATCTAAAAGAAAAGTATAAGCACCACGAATACGATATTTTGCAATATATTTTAATTGATGGTGAATTCCATGGAGCCGTACTCGGTCACTTTAAAAATGGTCCGTATATCATTGAAGATGTTGTTCTGGATTCCGGAATTAAAAACGAAAAGGAAGAGATCATAGATGCGGTTTATCGTGTCAATAACCGTAAGAAAAGTCCTGTAAAACGCTACATGGGAAGGGAAGAGATGCCTTTATGATTTTAAAAAGATTAAAACAAATGATGCCGTATTTGATTGTAATCATCCCGTCATTTTACTTGTTTCCGTTGTTTGCTAAAGACACGGGAAGTTTTATGCTTCTTTTATTGTTTATCACACCATTGGTTTGTTTTATTTCAGCTTTACTCTATGGTATGAAAAAGGGTATTGACTTTTCTTTTCCGTTGTTAACAGGGTTCTTTTTCGCTCCGACAATTTTCATTTATTATAATGAATCGGCATGGGTATATATTGTCATGTTTGCAATCATAACATTGGTGGGAAATTGCTTGGGTGCACTCCTCTTTCAAAAACAGGGCAACACGGAATCATAGAAACTCCGGTAAATAAATCACCATACCCGGATAAATGAGGTTTGGACTGATGATTGCCGGATTATATGCAAGAGCCTCGTCCATTGTAATGGCAAACCCATATAGTTCAAGATGCTCATTGTTATATGCATACAGGATATCTCCTAATGTGTCCGTAGGTTGCACCACATAGGTGCTCATTGGTATCTGTTTGGGAATGTTGATGCTTTGACCTGAGACGATAGATTTAATATGCCTCTATTTATCCGTAGTAGTTGTTGATATGAAACCAAGTCAAATTGTTGTGCGATATTGTACAGGGTATCACCTGGTTTTACGGTGTACGGATCCGTTTACTATGTATGAAGTATGGATTTCGTTCTGTCGGTTATTGAAAAAGGTTGAACATCCTTTATTGAAGCCGGTATACTTGATCCTATAATGAAAGAGCTTAGTGTCTAAAAATTTATAAACAGGTATATGGAGTTTCCATGAAATATAGAAAACTGATTTTTCATATTATATTAATATCGGGTATCATTTTCTCGCTGTTCGCTCGGCGTTTTTCATATTTTATTGAGACTGTATACTCTACAAGGATATACCCTTGGCTCATAAGCCCCTACAGTCGATTCACAGGTCTTTTCCAGTTTTCAATAGCTGAAATAATAGTTGTACTCCTAATTGCTTGTATTGTATTTTTGCTAATCAGAGGGCTTGTCCTATTTATAAAAAACCCAAAGGAATTTATGAAAAAGATACCGAAAAAGCTCCTCGTTATTGTGTATATACTGCTTACCATTTACTTGGTCTTTCAGCTGATGTGGGGATTTCATTACAATCGTAAAACATTTGCAGAAGTTTCCGGTTTGACAGTTGAAAACATCCTTGTTGAAGAACTCAGTGAACTGGCAAGATACTTGACCTCTTCGGCCAATGATCTGCGAGTACAGGTCATGGAGAGTGAGGACGGAACCATGATGCTCTCTCATGATATTCCTACAATGTTCAAGCGGGCATCATTAGGATATGATAAAACAGCGGATATTTATCCGGAGCTTGGGGGTCAATACAGTGTACCCAAAGGTGTATTTCTATCACATTATTGGTCCTATACCGGCATAGCCGGAATGTATTTTCCCTTTACGGCGGAAGCCAATGTGAATATTACTTTGCCCCGGTATATGCTTCCTTCTACCATTGCTCATGAAATGGCTCATCAGCGTGGTTTTGCCAGGGAAGATGAAGCCAATTATATTGCTTATCTGACATGCAAGAACCATCCGGATCTTGATTTTCAGTATTCGGGAATTATGCTGGCTCTCAGTTATACTATGAGCACATTGCATCAATACAGCATAGAAATTTGGGAGGAGATCAGGTCGGAATTTGGAGAAGGTGTGATTCGAGACTTGAAAGGTTGGCAGGCATATCGGAATTATTACAAAGGATCAATAAAAGATATTACAACGGATATCAATGACTTGTACTTAAAGGCTAATAAACAAAAAGATGGAATTGGAAGTTATGACCGGATGGTTGAATTGATGCTGGCAGATTTTCGCTCTCAAAAGATAGAATAAAACTATATAAAAGGAAGATTAAAAAATGAATATATATATAAGAGGTTATCGGAATTCAGATGTACCTTCCATGATAAATATTTGGAATGAAGTGGTGGAGGAAGGAAATGCTTTTCCACAAGAAGAATGCTTAACCGAAGAAACAGGGGTTGCGTTTTTTGGCGGCCAAACCCACTGTGGTGTTGCAGAAGATATGGACAGTAAAAAGATATTCGGGCTATATATTCTTCATCCAAATAATGTAGGCAGATGTGGTCATATTAGTAACGCAAGCTATGCAGTCAGTTCTGAAAGCAGAGGATTGCACATTGGTAAGAAGCTGGTCCAAGACAGTATGGCTCAAGCCAAACAATACGGATTTACAGTTCTACAGTTTAATGCTGTGGTTGCAACCAATATCCATGCAAGACGCCTTTATGAACAATTAGGATTTCAGCAACTTGGAACTATTCCCGGAGGATTTCGTATGCCGGATGGCCGGTACGAAGAAATTTGCCCCTACTATATCTCTCTGTAACAGGAAGGAAGATTGGACATGAAATACCTGAAAAAGCAGTGGTATGAGTTATGTCAACAAACAGGATATCATTTTGGCATGAGAGTACACAAAGAGGCCGGAGTATATGACGAGTCACTCTATTTGCGGTTGTATAAAAGAAAAGAAAAAGAGTACATTAGAACGCAACAAGAGGTATACGACTGTGATCCTCGCTTTTTTCTAGAACTAGACCACAGTACATTTGTGCGACTTGATGCACTGGTGAAGGGAGATGGGATTGGTGAAGAGGACAAAATGGTATATCAATTGTCACTGGAGCAAAAGGACCACATACAGCAATTGATCAAAGAATTTGATGCCCGTCCGCCCTTCGACAAGAAAAAGTGCAAGGCCGAATTTTACATCAATCAGGAATCCATCCAAAATGAAGTTACGAAAAGGCTTCCGCATGAACTTTTTCTAGAAATTGCCGATTTACGTGTATTTGCTTTAGGTTATTGCACCAAGGATGTCAAGCAAAAGCTCAAGAACCTAAGCAAGGAGAATAAGAAGGAAATAAACCGGATATTGAGTGAATATATCAAAGTAAAAGATACGGAGCAAATCCCTGAATCTATTAAAAACAGTTTTGGTTTTCATGATTGCGAGGTAACAGCATTAACCACAGAAAAGAATGTTACAATGAAGTTTGATACCCAAGGAGGTTTTACCGATCGCGAAAAAATTACCTTTATCGAGGCTCAAATAGAAAGAATGGATGAAGGAATTATAGGAAGCACATGGCTTTATGAAGAGCTGTATGCCATAGAAACCGGCTATGAAGCTCATATGCTTTTTTATACAGATAAAGGTACGATAGAACTTATTATTCGTTGTAAAGATATATTGATTGAAAATTAATGAAACTTCATTTTGGTACTTTACTTTTTTCGTCATATCTATTAGAATGTACAATAAATATCATAATGGCTGTGAAGGGAAGAAGTAGGTCGGTATTCTGAAAGTAAGAGAGCATCCGGTTGGTGAGAGGTTGCTGACGAAACTGATACGAATACATCCCGGAGCCGCTGCCTGAACAATAAAAAGTAAGGTTAGCCGGGTGAGCCCGATATAGCGTATGAGTGTGATTGCACTCAATGAGGGAAATTCCGTGAGGGATTTCCAAATAAGAGGTGGTACCGCAATATCTGCCCTCTGTTCCAATTGGAGCAGAGGGTATTTTAATATATAAATAATGAAGGAGTTAGTTGAAAATGAAGATTTATGAAGAGCTTCAGGCTCGTGGCTTAATTGCCCAGGTTACCGATGAAAAAGAAATCAGAGAACTTGTTAATAACGGTAAAGCTACATTCTATATTGGATTTGATCCGACGGCGGATTCATTGCATGTCGGTCATTTCATGGCATTGTGTCTTATGAAGCGCTTGCAGATGGCCGGAAATAAGCCGGTGGTTCTTCTAGGCGGCGGAACCGGAATGATCGGAGACCCGTCCGGTCGTACGGATATGCGAACTATGATGACACCTGAGATCATACAGCATAATATTGAGTGTTTTAAAAAGCAAATGGCAAGATTCATTGATTTTGGTGAAGACAAAGCTATTATGGTGAACAATGCAGACTGGCTTTTAGAACTGAACTATATCGAAATGCTTCGTGAAGTTGGCGTTCATTTTTCTGTCAATAACATGCTGCGTGCCGAGTGCTATAAGCAGAGATTGGAGAAAGGTCTGTCATTCTTTGAATTGAACTATATGATTATGCAGTCCTATGATTTCTACTATTTGTTTAAAAACTACGGTTGTAACATGCAATTCGGCGGAGACGACCAATGGTCCAATATGTTAGGCGGAACGGAATTAATTCGTCGGAAGCTGGGGAAAGATGCTTATGCAATGACCATTACGCTGTTATTGAATTCAGAAGGCAATAAAATGGGGAAAACCGCAAAAGGTGCTGTATGGCTTGACGCTGACAAGACCTCACCCTTTGAATTCTATCAATACTGGCGAAATGTTAATGATGCAGACGTTCTAAAATGCATCCGTATGCTTACCTTCTTACCTCTTGAGCAAATTAATGAAATGGACAAATGGGAAGGTAGTCAGCTAAACGATGCAAAAGAAATTTTGGCTTTTGAACTGACAAAACTGATCCATGGGGAAGAGGAAGCGAAGAATGCTCAAAATGCTTCTCATGCGTTGTTTGTATCCGGAACAGATGATTCGAATATGCCCTCTACTGAGATTAAGGAAGAGCTTTTGGTGGATGGCGTTATTAATGTGTTGGATTTGATGGTAGAATGTGGTATCACAAAATCAAAAAGTGAAGCCAGGCGTGTGGTTCAACAGGGCGGAGTGCTTATTGATGATGTAAAGGTTGACTCTATTGACCAAAACATTACCAAAGAACAGTTAAAAACCGGCGTAAAAATTCGCAAAGGCAAAAAAACGTACCATAAGGCTTTTATAAATTAACAGGATCTACAAAACCGGTAACGGTGGTACGGATCGGTAGACAGTACAGATAGACTGTTTACCGATCCATTTTTATAAAATTGATTCTTATCTATTCCATATTGAAATACGAAATATTATTGAGATATGGTCAGGTGGTTTGGTACAATGAAAAGGAAGGCAATACGATTGTACGGTGAAGAGGGGGCATCATTTATGCAAGCCATGAATGATCTTTATCAAGTCGGTAGAAGCCTGAACGGTATCACATACACTTGTTTGATTGCGGTTATGGTGATACGCCGGATCAGATTTATGTAGCTCTTATGCAGTGGCGTTAAGGATCGAAGGGATGAATAACCATATGGAATGGAAAGATCAATATCCGAAAAAGGTAAAGCCTACCTATAATGAGCTCTTGAATTACATGCCGATACAGGTACGTGAACTATTTTTAATTTTCAATGATGAAATGGAAAGCAAGTACAAGGTGTACAACAAATATCAAAGGTATACAGCAGACGACGGATGGGTGTACGGTTATTGTCGGAACTATCGTTGTGAACTTATATGTGTATTTATAAAAAGTGATTGTTTTAATGTTCTGGGAATTGGGGTAAAAAATGAGGAATCATTACGAAATGCATTGAATGAAGTACAAAGAGTTTATCATGCAGGGTATGAGAAAAAATATGCCGACTTGTCGGCTAAAAGACGTGAAGACCAGATAAAAAGGACAAAGTTGCGTTTGGAACGAGAAAAAGCTCAAATGGACTGTATAACCGAGAAGATCGATAAAACTAAGTTAAATCAGTTCAAATGGTGTCCCAAAGTTTCTCGTGACACACTACTTAAATTGTATCAAAGTGATGCAAAAGGCATAATGGATCAAGAATTGCTTGATGAAGTCGGTTATACATTTTACACCCGATGCCGGCAGGCTCAAGATACCCGGTTGTGGTTAGAAAAAGGACGTTTGCTATGTCATCAATGCGGCACTGTGCTTTCACCTACCGGTTATACCTCCGTTGTGGCTTGTCCTTGCGGTTATTGCTACACCTACCGGGAATATCGCCGCAGTTTTCACACCCACAACATGCCTGCAGGCCGTGCAACATCCATCTTTGATCAATATGCCCTGAAATGGCCGGGCTGCAAGGATCCCAATGAAAAAATGCAGCTCATCGACCGGTTGATCCACGAATGCCACGTCAGCCTTATGTCAGGAGTACAAGGCAGAAGCGTATGTGTGAACCTGATCGAAGGCACAAAAAAACAGATATCCGATTTGATTATGGTACTGGCATACGGAAAACAAGGGTAACTCGCGGATATCTAATATTTCCCTACAATTTCGCCGTTGGCTTTGATGGTGACACCTTCAAGACTGCCGTAGAGAATATCAATGTTGTATTCATTCCGATTGGTTTGAGGGTTTGTTTTCTGTTCAAATATACCCCAAGCTTTGTCACAGCTGAAGAAACATTTAAAGTGCTGTTTATTGATCACAGGATTAAATTCAATAATGCCTTTCGTCAAGTCACACTTAAATCCGCTTAATGCAATCAATACTGCCCAGCTTGCCATGGCTCGTGCGTAATGATGTCCGCACTCCACTTCATCCCAAGGATTTCTTTTAAAACCGTCATGTCTGTCCCTGACCGCTTTTACCAGCAGTAATCCTTCATCGATACAGCCTTCATAAATCAAATGAGCAGCGACTTGGTATTCGATTCCCGTCCATACCTCGTCGGAATATACAAAGGGGAATTTTGGTCTTCCGCCTTTTGGCCAAGAGCAAAGAACCAAACCTTTTTCATCATTAAGCACATAAGTCCGTTGCACATTATGGTGTTTTGAAAAATCATTTAGAAAGTTGTATTTATAGATGGTATAGACTGCTATTTATACATGCTCTTTGGGCAAAATGTGTCCTAAACCGGCCACATGAGAAAGTGTTTGTCCAAGCAGTTGGTCGGATAGACATCCTTTCCCGTATTGGTATTTATATTGATTCACATCATCAATGACTTGGATATAATAATCATCATCCCACAGCAATTGATCCATTCTTTGGGATCCCTGAAGAAAAGCATTTCTGTAGGTTGATTCACTTTGCCGGTCTCCCATGGCTTTGGCCATTTCGGCTCCTGCTTTTAAGGCTCCGTAAAACATGGAGTTGGTAAGGCTGTTAGGCCCGTAAAATTCTATATCATAGGTATTATGCTGCTGACTGTCCAGAACATAATCTCCGTCTGAATCCCAATAAGAAAAAGCAAAATCCAACGCTCTTTTGGCATTGTCCCAAACAGTTGCTAAAAGGTCATGATCTCCGCTTAATTTCCAGTCCCTATACAAACGTATGATACTGCCAAGTTGTCCGTCTGCAGCAGGATGGAAATTATTCGATCCACCGAAGAGTTTTTTGGTTCGAAACTCCATTTTACCGGTTTCATCCGTTTCCACATTGAATTCTGTAAGCCGCATATCCCTTTCAAGGGAAGGATACAAGAAGGCGAGAGTCTGCTCATAATTCCAAACATGAGTGCAGTTACCTTCGCAGCAGCCTGCATTGTCAAAGCAACCTTCATAAGCGAAAAACTTCCCGTTGCTTAACCGAAAACATGTGGTGCTACGAAGGATATCCATGTTGCTTGCCACAGCATCAATGACAAAGGGTGGCAATGAACTTGAAAATAAAGCATCGTGAAACTCAAGTGTTTTATTGTACAATCTGTCGTAGTCTTTCATCACGTACTCTGCCACATCCCATGCACTTTTAAAGTTATTTGCATAATAGTTTTGGGTGATGCTGCAATTGCAATCCGGGCTACTGCATGTTTGGCTCCATCCGTTGATTCGATTAGGGAAATACCATGTAAGCAGAAAAAGAAAATCCTTGCTTTCTCCGTGTTCTAAGGTTTCAGTAGCTGAAATGCTCCCTATTTTAGCCAATCGGTTGTTTTGATCAAATGAAACAGGGGTATCGTCAAGTTTACCGTCCTCAGTGAAATCGTCCCACATATCGTGGATTCCATCCCACCAATCCTTGTGCATCCAGTGTGTTTTATAGGTGATGTTCTTTGCCATAGTGGTCACAGCAAAATTACCATATTTTAAGTCATTTTCAGGTAGATCCCGATTTGTCATAAAAAGACCTGAAAACCCTTCACTTGCCCTATATTCATTGATGTTTCCCACAGGAAAGTCTCTTCTTAGATTCTCGAATACATCATAATTGCCGGCACCTACAGGATTTAACATAGACGCGGCAATGGACATCTCCACTTTGTTTTGAGTTTTGTTTCGAACGTGATATCTAAGCACCGCACAAGGAATACTTGAGTCATCTACATTTAAAGGAATCATAGGTGTAAAGGCTTCTATAGTGACATCAACAGGCATAGTTTTATCTGTGAGCGTTATCCAAGCCATAGGATACTCGCCTTTTAATTCTGACTTTTCAAATCTTGGCAAACCGGCGACAGATCCGGAATGAAAACCATGGGATTTTGAAAAAGGAGGATTCAATTTGGATTCTAGAACCTTAGCAATAGATTGCTTTCCTTCTTCTTGAACTTGTAATGCAAAAAATGAATAATGCATTTGTTTTCCTTTACCGGGCGTGTTGAAAATCTCCCAGTCTCGAAGTTCTCCTCTTGCCCCTATGGAAATATTGCCCGTTCCAATACCACCTAATAGAAAAGCAACTTCACCGGCTGTTCCGGGGAAGACCCTTTGTGATCCCGGTTCATGCAGTTCATTTTGTAAATGAGAATTCATAATAAGCACCTGCCATATCACTGATATAGATAAGATACCATAAGCTTTTATACGGTGCAATGACATTGTATAATGTCAGTATATGATTTATAAAGAGCGGTAGTTGCTCACAAAGGAGAACTATGAATCAAGATTTAAAAATTATTGTAGATTTCATCGTTTTGGCTGTATTATATATCTTTTTTTATAACAGGTGGCAGGAAAGGGGCAGGGCGAAATTGATCGTCAACACACTGATGTACCTGTATGTTTCATTGGTTTTGTACATAACCTTATTGCCCGTTATTACTTCATTGCCATATATATTCAATCATCCCTACATTCCTATGAATATGACTCCTTTCGTCGACTACATACATGGCAGAGGAGATGCTCTTCGTCAAATCATACTGAACGTTATTATGATAATCCCTTTTGGATTTTTGCTACCCATAGTTAAAAAACAGAGCATGTTTTCTTGCATATACAAAACGTTTTTATTCAGCTTGGGAATTGAGTTACTCCAACCGTTGATCAATGGATTACGTTCCTCTGATATCACTGATGTAATAACAAACACCATTGGCGGGCTTTTGGGTTATTTATTCTATTTGCTTTTCAAACCGGTCATCCGAAGGATGTTATCCGGATTGAAATGAAGCAAAATGTACGATGTATAAAAGAAAAATATTTTCCTGTCCGAAAGCACAATGATAAAACGCTTTAAATACAGAGCATGAAATGAGGAGGTGAAAAGCAAGGGTGCGTACTCAAAATATCATCAAAGTTTGCGATAAGGCAATGATTGCATTCTTAAAAGGAGATAAGGGTGCTCTTGGAGTCATTTATGACTGTATGGCAAAACTGATCTATTCAACAGCTTATGGGATCACAGGTAGTGTGCAGGATGCAGAGGATGTATTACAAAATACCATGATCGAAATATCAAAGTATGCACATACATACAAAGCCGGCAGCAACCCGAAGGCTTGGATGTTAACGATTGCTCATCATTGCTCCATTGATGTGATTCGCAAGAGGAAGCCCGACATTCCCATAGAAGATTCAAAATTACCGGAAACATCCGGAACGCAGCCTGACTTTTCACAAATTGAAGTGCTTGAACTGTTGAGTTTGCTTGACCCTGAAGAAAGGCGGATTCTCATCTATCGATTATATACCGGTCTGCCCTATAAGCAAATCGCTAGTGTCATGGGAATCAGTGTTACATCTGCCCAGAAGAAATATCAACGGTCGGTCAAGAAGCTCAAAGCTTGCTATCAAAATGAGGAGGTTAGCCATGAAAAAACGTGAAATTAGGAATATTTTGAAACAGCTTGTTGATATACCGCTTCCTGATAAAGAAAAAGTACTTTCAGCTTGTTCTGAACCTAAAATGGTCGAGCTTGTGCAGATAAGAAAACTCAAGCTTAAACCCTTGGTTGCGATTAGTTTTGTACTGGTTTTGTTGGTTTTAAGTGTTTCTGCTTATACAATTGCCGCGCAAGTCAGAGAATATAATGAAGCGGTGATCTTTTTCAGTGAATATGATTTGCCCATAGGGGGACTTACTAGAGGAGAAATTCGAAAGGTGTACCGAGATATTCGTACAATGACTTTCAATTATGATAAAACAGCACAAGTCATTGAAAGTGCAGTAGGCGGATATGAAATTTTCCAGGAGAACCCTACAGCAGAAGATCTAAAAAATCTTTGGAATTACAAAAACGGCATGCTTTTTGTACAAGAACGGACTAACAGCCCCGTATCATACAAGTATTATACCGTAGAGAAACTTAATGAACGTTTGGGGTTTGATGTTCACGACAAAAGTGTCTTTGAAAAATATGAGAAGAATGAATTGGTGTGGCAAGTAGAATTTCGTAATTTTTGGATAGAAGATTATGTCATGAACCGGGATCGTATCATTGTGTATGGTAGGTTACCAACATATTCAAGTGCACAAAAAAGTTATGCATGGATCGCCTGCATTGATTCTGACGGGACCGTTCTGTGGGAAACCATGCTTTACAATGGATTCAAATCCGAATACATCGGTGCGGTTGTTCCGACAGATGAAAAAATTGCCGTATTCAGCAGGGGAGACCTTCGTTATCTTTGCTTGAATGAGTTGGATCCGGACGGTGAGGTTATAAACTTTCATAAGACAGATGTCGGTAATTATGGAATTTGGAATGCTGCAAAGTTAGGGGGTGACTATATAGTCCAGCTTGGAAGTTATATGACCGGTGAATATGCTAAAATTATAAAAGTGAATAGCGAGGGGGTTATCATAGATTCGTTCCTGTATGACTCGGACGACAACTATTATTACGTTAGGGATATGATTGAATACAACGAGCACGTTTATCTTAGTGCTTATTCCGTTCCAGCCCCGGATAAAGGAGAAAAGGATGCTGATAAGAATGCGGGGGGACGCCATGATATTGCCCCAATCCTCCGTTATATATTCGACAACAATCGAATGGATATCTCCAAAGAAGAGCTGACCAAACTTGTGAGAGATCAATTCACTGCGGTGCTTTTGGTGTGCGATCCGATATCGGGTACACCAAAGGAATTTTATTCTGTCAAAGGATCTCTAGGTAGTAAGCTTACGATCAATGACTCACAAGAACTTAGCTGGGATGTTGAAAGTATTACGGAAACATTTTTCTCGCCCATGACATCCTCCTTTACCATTGGCGGTGCAAGTTATGTATATCGATATGTATTCGACAAAAACGGAACATTATTAAGTCAGGAAAAGACGGGAGAAGTCGTAAACTTCCGTCGATAAAGGAGCCCGTTGTATGGAAAACATTGTTGTTATTGAAATAAAATACACAGTTGATGGCAATGAAAACATCATTTATCCGGTTGTATTATTAGATGATCAAAATATGGTCTTGGTGGATTGCGGGTTTTATGGTTTTCTGCCGTTGATTGAAAAGGCATTCGAAGAAAAAGGTCTTGACATCAATCAATTGACACACATTGTGATTACTCATCATGACCTTGACCATATGGGATCCTTAAAAGCTCTAAAGCAAAAATATCCAAAAGCGAAGGTTGTAGCTAGCGAAATAGAAGAACCATATATTTCAGGGGATAGGAAATCTCTTCGTTTAGAACAAGCGGAGAAAAGACAGGAAACATTACCGGATGAGCAAAAGGCTTTCGGATTGGCTTTTATGGAAATGATCCGTAAGACGGAACCTTGTGCTGTTGATAATAAAGTAAAAGCCGATGATGCATTCGATTGGTGTGGAGGGTGCAGAATCATCGCAACCCCCGGACATACCCCGGGTCATATCTCACTTTACTTAAAGAATCATAAAACCCTGATAACAGGGGATGCGGCCGTTTTAGTGAAGGGAAAACTTGCCATAGCTAATCCGCAATATGCATTGGATTTAAAGGCAGCTAAAAAATCAAAAAAGGAAATGTTGGATTATCACGCAGACACCGTTATCTGTTATCATGGGGGAATCTGGAAGGAGGAGAATATATGAATATTGATATTGCTCTATTCTTTGATAAAATGCCGGAAATGCTGACTGTGTATTTGTTATTTGAAAAAACCATCTTGCAAAAATATCCGGGAGTTAAAAAGAAGGTCCAAAAAACCCAGATTTCCTTTTCCAATAAGCATGGATTTTTGTATGTGTCATTGCCCTATCGAAAAGTTAAAGCCAGACCTGAATATTATATGAACATATCTTTCGGTCTACCTTTTCCCATATATTCTCCACGTATTGCCGAAGTGGTAGAACCTTACCCAAACCGCTGGACACATCACGTTATTGTACAAATCATCGATGATATAAATGATGAGCTTTTGGATTGGATTGACCAATCCTTCAGATTTTCATTGGAAAAATAATGATCTTAAAATCTGTATGGATCCCATTATATATGGTTGTCTTTAAGGTGCGTATTGAATGCTGATCCCTTGTTCCCTGTAACTCATTTCAATATCATAAATTGTTTTGTCTGAGGTATCAACAAAAGTATCCGAACATTCAATAACCAGGAGAAGAGGTTCATTATGCACTGCCTTTATACTTTGAATATGCTTTAGTATTTCCAGTAATATTTTACCGGTAAGTTGGTTCTCACTTATGTAAACCGAACAATAGGCAGGTTCAAAATTCGTAAATTCCCAATGATATAAACCTTTTACGGGACTTAAAACTTGCCTATTCATTGGAATACCGGCGGAAAGTTCACTGATGCTATAGTGAGATACTATCCCATTAGGCATATAACTTGTTTTTATGACCTTGTTTTTTTCATAACTTAGTAATTCAGTACGCCACAAGTTCAGATCCGGGGGCGTGTTATATTTTTGTATTCGGATCAATTTAGTTCCTTCATAAGTGTACTGATTCATATATAGTACAATGTTCTCGTGTAAACAGCTCTTTTTGATCAACTTGTCATCTTCATATTCATTTGCATAGTGATAGGTAGACGAACTAGTGATACGCTCAGGTAAACCGGAGCTTTCTATATGTTTTATGGTTTTGTTTTTGTGTTCATCAAATTCATAACGGTAGATTTCATCTCGTAGGAGAGTATCTTGTTTCTTGACTTGGATTTTCAACAAATCGCCGTATTCATTATATACATGCGATGTTGTTGTCATTACTCCGTTGGATGTTTCCGTTCGCCTAACAATTCTTCCAAAACCATCTCTCTCAATATCCAATCTGGATTTTTGATTCATGTAACTACTCCTATATTTATTTTCTATGTTCTGATTATGGATTCATCATATCTTCAATGATATATAGTGGAATGGTATTCCTTTCTTTTAATCTCCTGGTGATTACTTGAGTCAAATTCTGAATCATTTTTATGAATTCTTCTTGAGTGCAAGGAAGCTTTTCAACGATGTCATTCCTTATAGTTTCATAGATCTTCTTATCAACCGACTCCAAACCGTTCCAGAGCCATTTGGAATAAGGGTAAGGTTTTCCTGAAAGAAGATACCCTATTTGCATCAAGCCTTCATAAGCTTTTCCGAAATGTGTGCATATTGCTACATTGTTACCTCTTTTCGTACTGCTATAAAAAACCTCCAGCATATCAATAAGTTTTGTACAATGTTCCATGCATCGCTCTTTCCAAAAGTCATAATCAATATTGTTAATAAAATCCTTTGCCTTGCGTAAGGATCCTTTCGGGTCATGAATAGGAACATAATGCACTAAATCATAAAGAAGATTTTCTTCGCACTCTTTCAATTTCTCATATTCTTCCCGGAGTAAACAATAAAAAGAGGCGTATGGGCCGTTATTTGTATGGAGTGGTATAAAATGTACAGGTGATCCGTTAATGTTCTGATGCATAAATAGGTATTTTCGTAATGTTTTTGATCGATGTATTTCTTGGCAATCTCCGATGATATATACGTCAACATCAGAAAGTTGATCTGCAAAACCATATGACACCGAGCCTCCAATGGCTACAACGATGTTATCCGGAGAAGTGATTTCCTTAATTTCAGGTGCCAACATCCTGTAAAAAAAGTCGCTAACTGCATTAAAGACATCATTATTTATTGGTTTTCTAATATCAGACATAAAGTTAATCTCCGTGCATTCATTTTTCACGTAATTTGCATCATTATACCAATTGTATAAGAAAGCTGCTATAAGTATTTTATCATATATTTATATACCTTTATTATTTGATATGGTTGATTGCGGTATGATTTTTTTATAGATTAGAGTTATCGATATATGGAATCGCTTTTTAGAAAAAAATGAATAAGGTTATTATCTTTGCGGCGGGAGATATTTTTGGTGGAGGTGCCTCCATTATTATTTCATTTTATTACCTGATATTCTTGACGGATGTTGTAAAATTAAGACCGACTTTTACTGGAACCGCGGTTCTCGTCAGTAAAATATGGGATGCTGTCAATGCCCCGCTAATGGGAGCTATCACAGATAACACAAGAACTCCTCGATGGGGAAGGAGAAGACCATAATTTCTAATCGGTTTTTTCGGCATTTTAGCAGCCTTCTTATTGTTATGGTATTACTTGTTTCAAATGATAATGAAAGGGTGAAGTTTGCATATGTTCTGTTCTCCTATCTTCTATCTGTTATGGGTATTGGTCTTGTAGGATGTGTGATGATGCCTTGGATGATGTACCCGGATGTACGGATGTGGGTGAATTAGAATCGGGAAAAAGAGATGAAGGTTGCTTTAGTGGAATCATGACATTTATGCGAGGACTATCTTCTGCTGTAGGACTATTTATCGTATCCGGTATCTTAGATTTTCCAGGATATATTAAGCCTATGGAGCAGGTGGTAGACGGAAAAATTGTTGAAGTGCTGATGGAACAGCCTCAAGCTGTCATCACGGCGTTAAAGGTTATCGCTGCAGGCTTTCCGTTCATACTGTTGATTTTTACTCATTTATTAGCAAAAAATATCCATTGACTAGGCAATTGCATGGGAAGCTAATCAAGCATCTTGAGTTCAAGAGAGGAAATATAAAAGAGTCGCCATTAAACGAGGTGGAAGTTGAGGCTCTTAAGAAAACATTAATCTAAATGAAATGAGGACTATTCATGGAAATCGATATGAAAATCAAAATGGGCCCCATATGTTTTCCGGGTATATATGAATTGGATCAAGGATTAAGAATTGAAATACATGAAAACAATCGTATTTATGGAAGATTAAATGATGTCTACATATCATTGATCGGGAAGAATGAGCTTAAGTTTAGTGAAAAAGACCAAAGCGATTTGATTCAGGACGGCAAAGAAACATTTTAGATTTGTGAATTGGGAACCAAAGAAGAGCATCAATCCTCTGAATTGTTTTGCGATACCATGAGAAAGAGAGAAATTTCATTTAAAAACTGTACTTTGGAGTACATCGGTAAAACTAAATTATCATTAACATATATGAATAGTTTAAAAGTTGACGGTCAAACAGTTGACACAGAGTATGACCGATATGAACGCCATATGTGAATGCCAAAAGAAAATCCAAAGGGTTTGTTATCCGTCATATGGGAAGGCAGTTATGTTTGAATTTTGAAAACAGGGAGAGAAAACAGACATAAGGGTATAAAATCAAGAATAACGTCGCGATATTAGTTAAGAAACAAATGAATAATGTTGCAGAAATATTTATTAATAGAGGGAAATATGATACAATGAAATCTGTAATCAACAATTTAGAGGTGAATACGAATGTTGTATCGAAAGGCATACGATAAACTTCTTGACTGGAAGTCACAAAAGAACAAAAAAGCTTTGTGTATTGTGGGTGCAAGACAAGTTGGTAAAACCACATTAGTGCGAAAGTTCGCTGAAGATCATTATGAGAACTTTGTTGAGCTTAACTTTGTGCTTGATGAACAAGCAAAATTGATTTTTGAAGGGAGCTTTGATGCAAATACCCTTATTACAAATCTGACTGCGTATACTAGAAAGCCAATGACACCCGGCAAAACTCTTGTATTGTTCGATGAGGTTCAGGAATGTCCAAATGTTCGAACAGCGATAAAGTTTCTTGTTGAAGATGGGCGTTTTGATTATATTGAATCCGGTTCACTTCTCGGTGTGAGGTATAAGGAAGTTCGTTCCTATCCGGTGGGGTTTGAGGAAATTTATCGTATGTACCCTATGGACTTTGAAGAATACCTGTGGGCAAATGGAGTTCAGGATGCAACAATTGAATATCTGAATGACTGTTTTAACACACTGGCACCGGTATCTGGTTCCGTTCATGAAACCATGCTAAAGCTTTTTCAAAGTTATGTTGTCGTCGGTGGAATGCCCCAGGTAGTACAAACCTACGTTGACACTCATGATATCGGACGTGTAATTGAAAACCAAAGCGATATTCTTGAGCAGTATCGTTTGGATATTGCTAAATATGCCGTAGGGAATGACAAAATGAAGATTCAAGCTATTTTTGACAGTATCCCTTCTCAACTCAATGATAAGAATCGACGGTTTTTCTTGAACAAGGTGGACGATCATGGAAGACAACAACGTTATGCGGACAGTTTTCGCTGGCTGGATGATGCAGGAGTTGCTCTGCCTTGTTATAACGTAACAGAGCCACAACCGCCGTTACAGCTCAATGCTAAGCATAATCTGTTCAAGTTATTTATGAACGATAGCGGTTTATTATGTGCTGCTTCCATGGATAACATCCAATTCAGTATTTTGAATGGTGATTTGTCCATCAACATGGGTAGTATTCTGGAAAACATGATCGCAACACAACTTAAAAGCAAAGGTTTTCGACTAAACTATTTTGACTCAAAAAAATATGGTGAGTTGGATTTTGTCATACAAAACGGAACACATATAGAATGTATTGAAGTGAAATCCGGTAATGATTTCAAAAAACATTCAGCACTGAACAAAATATTAAGTGTTGCGGAGTGGAAAATTCCCAAATCCTATGTTGTATGTAGGGGGAATGTCGCATGGGAAACTGACGTGATCTATTTGCCATGGTATATGATGATGTTCATAAGTCCGTCAACCGTAAAAACCGGCACGACATATAAAGTTGATATTACATCATTGTAATATACCTTCCATCAATACTAAGATATTCAGATATAAACTTGGCAATATAAGTTTTTCTCTTACTAGGCAGACAATAGCTGCCTCTTTTTTTAGACATAGTATATCTCGCTAACCCAACACCACTTTATCATACAAAAGTTAAAATATATTGATATGACATGAATAAATGTAAGATAATTGTTGACAAAATATATTGTGGGATATATAATCAAATTATCGGTACCGATACCGGTAACGATATCGAGAGGAGCGATAATCATTGACTAGGTTAACAATAAAGGAAATATCCAAGCTTGCAAACGTTTCAGTTAGCACGGTTTCTCGTGTGCTTAACGATAAATCTGACGTCAATGAGGAAACCAAGAGAAAGGTATTAAGGATTATTGACCAATACGGTTATATACCCAACTCGAATGCAAAGCATCTAAAACAAATATGCTCAAATATTATTTGTATCATTGTAAAAGGGATGCAAAATATGTTTCTTGAGCCTATTGTCGAGGAGATGCAATCTCAAATCAACAAAACAAAATACATTTCATTAATTTATTTCATCGATGAAAACGAGAGTGAAGTGGATGTTGCATATCGGTTAATTACGGAAAAGAAACCTGTCGGGATCATATTCTTAGGTGGTAGCCCTTCCTTAAAAGCTGATATGTATAAAGACATGGAAGTGCCTTGCATATTTGCAACCATGTCGGCTGAGGGAATGAATTTGGACAATGTCTCGAGTGTCTGTATTGATGACAAAGCCGCTGCAAAAAAAGCTGTGGATTATTTATTTGAAATGGGACACCGTGATATCGCTATATTAGGTGGCAGATTACTAGACAAGGACTCCATATTCAAAAGGTTTATGGGTGCCATGGAAAGCTACCGTGAACATGGTGAGGAATTTAATGAAAAGCTTTTTATACAGTCGAAGTTCACATATGATGAGGCATATGCCGCTGTGGATCGTTCCCTTCAACCGGATCAGCCGAAATACACGGCGATATTCGCAATGTCCGACATCATGGCGATCGGAGCTGCAAAAGCAATATTTGAAAACGGTCAGTCCGTGCCGGATGACATTTCCATAATCGGGTTCGACGGAATAGCATTGACTCAATATTATAATCCGACATTAGCGACGATCAAGCAACCATCGGTAGATATCGCACATAAAAGTGTTGATCTGTTGATTCAGAACATAGAAAACAAGAAGACTGCGCATAATATTGTACTAGGAACGGAACTAATAAAAGGAGAATCTATCAAGTGTATGTTATGCAGGTAACTGCTTCATAAGAATATAAAAGAAAAGAGGTTGTATGTATTTATGAAAAAGACTTTGGCGATCATTTTATCAATGCTAATTCTAACCGGAGCGCTTGCCGGTTGTACCGGTGAATCCACACCCACCGAAACAGTGACATTAAAGGTGTGGGGTTCACAAGAAGACCAAGCTATGTTAGCAACGATGGTTGAGGAGTTTAAGGCTGCAAACCCGAAAGTAAAGTATGATATCACTTTTGGTGTTGTCAGCGAAGCGGATGCAAAGACAAAAGTTCTTGAAGATCCGGCAGCGGCTGCTGATGTGTTCGCATTTGCAAATGACCAGATCAATGATTTGGTAAATGCAGGTGCACTTTACGAAATCACTCGTAACAAAGACAAGATTTCAAATGAGAATATGCAAGGCTCTATCGAAGCAGCTACAATCAACGGTAAGCTTTATGCATATCCGGAAACTGCAGACAATGGTTATTTCATGTATTATGACAAGAGTGTTTTCTCGGAAAATGATGTGAAATCTCTTGATAAGATGCTGGAAGTGGCACAGTCTAAAGACAAGAAAATATTTATGGACGTTTCAAACGGTTGGTACATTGCTTCTTTCTTCCTGGGTGCAGGTGGGAAATTAACTGTTGGAGAAGATGGAAAACAAGATTGTGACTTTAATAATGAAAATGGAGTAAAAGCAGGCGAAGCCATCAAAGCATTCACAGCTCATCCGGCATTTATCACCGGCGATGACGCTGTGTTAAAAGGTGCAATGGGTGGAAAGATCGCTGCAGGTGTCAGTGGAACATGGAATGCTGAAGACCTTAAATCTATTCTAAAAGACAATTATGCAGCTGCGAAGTTGCCTACATTTACATTGGGCAATGAGCAAGTTCAAATGGGTAGCTTTGCAGGTTACAAGTTGGTTGGTATCAACAGCCATACACAATGGCCGGTTGAGGCTATGAAGTTAGGTGAATGGTTGACTAACGAAGTAAACCAAATTACTCGTTTTAAAGTTCGTGCTATGGGTCCTTCTAACATTAAGGCAGCTGCTAGTGATGAAGTGAAGGCGAATATCGCACTAGCCGCATTGGCACAACAAAATCAATATGCAACTTCACAAAAAGATGTGTTAGGAAGCTACTGGTTGCCTGCTGAAGCTTTTGGAACTGCAATGGAAGCAAAGGATTACTCAAAAACAATCAAGGAACAGCTTGATGCAATGGTAGCGCAGATTGAAAGTTAAGATGGGAAAATAGGGGTCATAAGTCGAGGGCGGTGTTCATTACCGCCCCCGGCACTTATATCCGTAAGTTCATGTTAATAAACAACCATATTACATAAAGAATGGGATGTGATTGTATGAAATATATAGATTATGTCACACTACCTTGGTATCGAAAGATCATCGTAAAGTTACAACAAGGTATAAAGAATTTTGGTAAAAAATTTGTTACTTTTTTTGTTTTGTTATGGAAAGGCATTGTTTCGGCATTGAAAGGTCTTGGCAGAGGAGTCAAGAACTATTTTTCAATGTTTGCAAAAGGCGATGTCCCCACAAGATTGTCCTATTTTATAATGGGGTCCGGTTGCTTATTGCGCGGTCAAATCGTCCGAGGCATCGGATTTTTATCGTTGCAGTTATTTTATATCGTCTATATGTTTTCCTTCGGCTGGGGTCAGATCAAGTTGTTTCCGACCTTAGGCATAGCGACAAAAAAAGAGATTTGGGATGAAGTGAATCAGATTTATCGGTATGTGCAAGGTGATAACTCCATGTTGATTCTTCTTTTCTCTGTTTTAACCATTGCCATCACTGTTGCGATTATTACAGTCTATTTTTTCAATATCCGAATGGCATACAACAATCAACAGATGCTTGAATCAGGGAAAAAGTTGAACACCTATGGTGACGATATCAATAGTTTTCTTGATAAGAGACTCCATGTGACTTTTTTATCACCGCCGGTGCTTGGGGTTATCATTTTTACGGTATTGCCCCTTATTTTCATGATTTTAATCGCATTCACAAACTACGATAAAAACCATCAACCTCCCGGATCGTTATTTACTTGGGTCGGTTTGGAAAACTTTAAAAATATGTTTGGAGGCAATGCTTTATTATCCACCACATTTAAAGGAATTCTGGGATGGACATTGATTTGGGCGTTTTTTGCAACATTCTCAAACTATATATTAGGAATGTTATTAGCCTTATTGATCAACAAAAAGGGGATACAATTGAAAAAAATGTGGCGTACCATATTTGTTACTACCATTGCCGTACCCCAGTTTGTAACTTTATTGCTGATGTCAAGGTTATTGGCCGATGAAGGAGCGGTCAACGTATTGTTAGGTTATTTTGGAATTCAACCGGTTCGCTTCTTAACCGATGCACTGCTTGCGAAAATTACGGTAATTATTGTGAATATATGGGTGGGGGTACCCTACACCATGTTAATTACTTCAGGTATTTTAATGAATATACCGGCCGAATTATATGAGAGTGCCAGAATTGACGGTGCAGGACCTTTTAAGACTTTTACGAAAATAACGTTACCATATATGATGTTTGTCACGACACCATACCTGATCACTCAATTCGTTGCAAATATCAATAACTTTAATGTGATCTATCTGTTAAGCGGAGGCGGCCCATTGTCACTGGATTATTATCAAGCGGGGAAAACCGATCTTCTGGTTACATGGTTGTATAAACTGACGGTGAATCAGCAGGACTATAACCTTGCTTCCACTATCGGTATTCTTATCTTCGTTCTATCGGCTGTTATATCGTTGATCGTTTACAATTCCTCGAGTTCTGTCAAGAAGGAGGACACATTCCAATGAAAAATGCAAAAACACGCACTACATTCACCACAGTTTTGACTTATTTTGTTTTGATTGTTTTATCCATCTTGTGGTTGATGCCCATTGTATGGTTGGTGATTACTTCATTCCGTGCAGAACCCGGTGCATGGACGGAATATATATTGCCAAAAAGCTATACATTAAAAAACTACACAAAGCTGTTTACCAATACCGAACTGTTCAACTACCCCCGTTGGTTCATGAACACATTGGTGGTTGCCATATTCACATGTATCATCACCACTGTTTTGAATTTAATGACCAGCTATACCCTTAGTCGCTTGCGATTTAAAGGAAGAAAGGCGATGTTGAATGTGGGGTTGATTTTAGGTATGTTCCCCGGTTTTATGTCCATGATTGCCATCTATTTTCTCTTAAAAGCAATGGGTTTGTCTCAGTCGTTGGTGGCTTTGGTTTTGGTGTATTCCGGAGGCGCAGGGTTGTCCTATTACATCGCAAAAGGCTTCTTTGATACCATCCCCAGATCCCTGGACGAGGCGGCAAAGATCGACGGAGCCACGCAAAATGATATCTTTTGGAAGATCATACTGCCCCTTTCCAAGCCCATCGTGATTTATACGGTGTTGATGGCTTTTATGGCTCCATGGGTGGACTTCATATTCGTCAGTGTCATTATGAAGGACAACTACAACAACTACACCATTGCGTTGGGTCTATACCAGATGCTGACCCGTGAAAATATTTATCAATACTTTACACAATTTTGCGCAGGAGCTGTGTTAATCTCCATACCCATCACATTGTTGTTCATAAAGATGCAAAAATATTACGTGGAAGGGGTTACCGCCGGAGGTGTGAAGGGTTAAGGTATGAAGATCAAGATTTTTGTTACCATTTTGCTTATAGCTTTCATATTGACATCCTGTTCCGGAAAGGGATTGGATCGTGAGCAAAATGAATATTCCGATCAATACCGTAATTATTATGAAATCTTTGTCGGTAGCTTTTATGATTCGAATGACGACGGTATAGGTGACTTGAAAGGTGTCATCTTAAAACTCGACTACATTGAAGCCTTAGGGGCGGAGGGCATATGGCTCATGCCCATTATGCCCTCTCCGTCCTATCACAAATATGACATTACCGATTACTATAATGTTGATCCGCAATACGGAACCCTAGCGGATTTTGACGAGCTGATCCAAAAGGCTCACAGCAAAGATATCAAGGTGATCATCGACTTTGTTGTCAATCACACCTCAGATAAGATTCCATGGTTTACCAAGGCGGTAAGAGGTCTGTGGGATCAAACAGATAACGAATACTCAGACTACTATGTATTTACAACGGAAGACAAAGGAAGCGGATTCACCAAGATTACCGATACGCATTATTATGAGTCACGCTTTTATTCCGGCATGCCGGACTTAAATCTGGACAGTATCAATGTTCGGGAGGAAATTTTAAATATTGCGAAGTTTTGGATTGATCATGGGGTGGACGGTTTCCGTTTGGATGCTGTAACCAGCTACTACACCGGGAACAATACAAAAAATATTGAATTTATGAAGTGGCTCAATGACAGCGTCAAAGCCTATAAAGAGGATATATATTTCGTAGGAGAAGCTTGGACCGGGTCAGGGGCGATTGCAGAGTTCTATGCAAGTGGAATCGACAGCTTTTTTAATTTTCCTTTTTCACAGGTCGAAGGGACGATTGTCAGCAGCATGAACACTAAAAAGGGTAAATACTTGGCACAAGCCATGAAAAGTTGGAATGATACAATTCGGAATGCAAACGATTCGGCCATAGATGCTCCGTTCTTATCTAATCACGATAATGCTCGCAGTGCCGGATTCCTTATGAGAAACAGTACGAAACAGAAAATGGCGGCATCTCTGTATTTGTTGATACCCGGAAACCCCTTCATCTATTATGGTGAAGAAATCGGTATGAACGGATCCGGTAATGATCCGAATAAACGACTGCCGATGTTATGGTCAACCGACGAACCTGCCGGTATTCCCGATCCACCACCCGGGGCCGATCAAACGGTAAGCGGTATTGAGGGCGTGGATACCCAATTGAAGAATAAAAACTCCTTATTGAGATTTTATCAGTCAGTCTTGGCGATAAAGAAGCGCTTTCCGGAGATAGCAAGAGGTCAAATGACTGTATTGGATACCGAGCACAATGAAATTAGTGCATATTGTATGACATTCAATGACAATACAGTAGCGATTTTTCATAATGTAAGTGACACGGAACTGAGTGTAGATTTAGCGTTACTAAAGATGGACACTATAAAAATACAAACAAGCTTGTTGTGTGAAGCAAAGAGTAAATCACCCCGTATAAAAAAAGGGAAATTGGTATTGCCGCCTTATTCCACGACAATATTACAATAAAGTAAGAAAGATCTTAAAAGGTATGGTACTAGAAAGGGGATTTCATTATGGACAAGGGAAAAAGAGCAAGCGGCATTCTGCTACCGATTTTCAGTTTGCCGTCTCCATATGGCATCGGAACATTCGGAAAGCAAGCGTATGATTTTGTGGATCAGCTTAAAAATGCCAAACAACAATATTGGCAGATTCTACCTTTATGTCCCACAAGCTTTGGAGATTCACCTTATCAATCCTTTTCCACATTTGCAGGAAACCCATACTTTATTGACTTGGAAGTTTTAATCAAAGAAGGACTGTTGACTAAAGAAGAATGCGATGCGGTTGATTTTGGCGATGACTGCAGTACCATTGATTATGCAAAGTTGTATACTGGTCGATATCCCCTTTTGAAAAAGGCTTTTATACGATCTAAGCATCAGCAACTACCGGAGTATTCGGATTTTAAAAAGCTAAATACCGGATGGCTTGGAGACTATTGTTTGTACATGGCGGTTAAAAATCATTTTCATAATAAGTCGTGGCTGGAATGGGATGATGATATTAAATTCCGACATCCGAGTGCTGTCAAACGATATACAAAAGAATTGGCTCAAGAGATTGAGTTCCACAGCTTTTTGCAATATGCATTTGCCCTCCAGTGGAACAAGCTTAAAAAATATTCCAATGATAAAGGTGTTAAGATTTTCGGAGATATTCCCATCTATGTTGCGATGGATAGTGCCGATGTGTGGGCAAATCCCGACTTGTTTTTACTTGATGAGGATTTAATGCCTCAAAAGGTAGCCGGTGTACCTCCGGATTATTTTTCCGCAGAAGGGCAGCTTTGGGGAAACCCTTTGTACCGATGGGAAAGGCATGCTCAAGACGGATATGCTTGGTGGATTGAAAGAATCGATTATGCCCTTCGGTTGTTGTACGATACGGTGCGCATTGACCACTTCAGGGGCTTTGATGCATTCTGGGCCATTCCCTACGGTGAAAAAAATGCTGTTAAGGGGCAATGGTGTAAAGGTCCCGGAATGGATTTGTTCAAACAGATCAAAAAGGTTTTAGGAGACGTTGATATCATAGCGGAAGACTTAGGTCTTCAAACAGAAAGTCTTCATGCATTGCTGCAAGAAACCGGATATCCGGGTATGAAAGTCATTCAATTTGGGTTTCATAACGAAGAGGACAGCGACCATTTACCTCATAACTATTGTAAAAATCAAGTGGTGTATACCGGAACCCACGACAATACCACCTTATTGCAATGGTATAGGGAGCTTGCGGAGGTTGACAAGGAATTTACAGATCGGTATTGCCGGGTCGCCGGTGAAAAACCTAATTTTGATATGATTGCCTCCGTATTTCAAAGTGTTGCGGATTTGGTGATCATACCCCTTCAGGACTACTTGGAAAAGGACGGTGAAGCGAGAATTAATACACCTTCCACTATAGGAAGCAATTGGCTGTGGCGTCTTGCTAAAGGTGAGTTTGATGCATCCGTGCAAGAGCAAATTGCACTGTTGACCCAAACCTATTTCAGATGCCTCACATAAGATGAAAGGAGCATATAAATGTTGAAAAGTCAAAATATATTAGAAACAGCAAAGAGTATTTTAAAAACCCAATACTTTACCGATTTTGCCGGTGCCACCGGCAAACAATTGAACTATGCAATCAGCAGGGCTGTTGTTACTCAAATATGGAACCAGTGGCAAGATCAAGCTCTTGAAAACAATCAAAGAAAACAAGCTTATTATATATCCGCTGAATTTTTGATGGGTAGAGCTTTTTACAACAATCTGTACGCTACGGGTATTTTAGATGATGTTAAATCAGCATTACTAACAAAAGGCGTAGATTTTAATCTTTTAGAGGATATTGAAGACGATGCATTGGGTAACGGAGGATTAGGCCGTTTGGCGGCATGCTTATTGGATAGTGCCGCAACATGTGATCTACCGGTACATGGCTATGGTATACGGTATCAATACGGTTTGTTCAAACAAAAGTTTGAAAACGGTTTTCAAATGGAAACCAAGGATGATTGGCAACAATATGGCGACCCTTGGTCTGTTCGTCGTGAAGAAGAAAGACTGACTGTAGAATTCGGTGATGAAAAAATATATGCAGTACCTTATGACATGCCCTTGATCGGTTATGATACGAAAACGATTAACACACTACGTTTATGGCAAAGCGAGCCTATAGAAAATTTTAACTTTGAAGCTTTTAACAATCAAAAATATGAGTTGGCAGTCAAGGAAAAAAATCAAGCGGACTATATATGTATGGTCATTTATCCGAATGATGACACTGATCAGGGTAAAATGCTGAGATTAAAGCAACAATACTTTATGGCCAGCGCATCTGTTCAGGATTGTGTTCGTAGATTTGTGCGGTATCACGGTACAAACTTCAGCGAATTTCCCAAATACAACGCCATTCAATTGAATGATACCCATCCTGTTGTGGCTATTCCTGAGCTGATTCGTATTCTGACCAAGAATTATCAAATATTATTTGAGGATGCTTTTGCCATAGCACAGTCCACATTTGCTTACACAAACCATACCATTATGGCTGAAGCCTTGGAAAAATGGAATGTCAGACTATTCAAAAAAGTCTTACCTGATGTGTACGATATTGTTAAAACCATTAACAAGCGACTTATTGATGAGTTGAAGAGAAAAAACATGAACAAAGAAGAGATCTCCACCTATACAATCATTGATAAAGAGTTGATCCATATGGCTCGTATGGCAGTTTACGGAACATTCTCCACAAATGGTGTGGCTAAAATACACACGAACATTATTAAAAATGATACGTTGGATAATTGGCATGTGCTTTATCCGGAACGCTTCCGGAATAAAACCAACGGGATCACGCAACGGCGTTGGTTGGGTGTATGTAATCCGGGGCTGACAAGCTTTTTACGCAGTTTGGAGATCAAAGGGTTTGAAAAAAACTTGGAAAACATTCATGTCCTCAGCCGTTATTCGGAAGACACCGGTGTATTACACGAACTGAACCGAATAAAAAGTCATAACAAGAAAGTTCTATCCGACACGATTTACCAAAAAGAAGGCGTCTTGATGGATCCCACATTCATCTACGATATTCAAATTAAGCGTTTGCATGAATACAAACGACAATTGATGAATGCATTTTCCATATTGGCGATTTATGACGGATTGAAGGACGGATCCATCAAAGATTTTACCCCCACTGCCTTTTTATTCGGCGCAAAAGCCGCTCCGGGCTATTATCGGGCAAAGGGTATTATAAAATACATCAATGAAATTGCGAAGTTGGTCAACCATGACCCGGAGACTAAAGACAAGCTTTTTGTATGGAGCATATTCGTACAATCATCACTCATGCTCTTTTGCTGTATAT